>JAABUB010000159.1 GCA_011389575.1 Desulfotignum sp.
ATGTTCAACCATGTGGATCCGGAACCGGCACCCGCTCCCTATTGCGTGTTCAAGCCCTTGAGCCTTTTTGAACCCGATGAGATTCCCCTGCAGGTCTGTTTTTTTGCCAGGCCTGAATCCATGTGCGGCCTGCATCAGCTGGCCACCTTTGTCACCAATGACCCGGAAGTGGTGGCCTCACCCTGGAGTGCGGCCTGCGGCAGCCTGGCAGCCTGGCCGTTTCACTACCTTGCAAAAGGCGAGCAGCGGGCTGTGGTGGGGGGATGGGACCCGTCCGCCAGAAAATATTTTAAAACCGATGAACTGTCCTTCACGGTTCCCTGGGATCTTTTCTGCCAGATGCTGGAAGGGTATCAGGACTCGTTTTTAAAGACCAGCACCTGGCAGAATGTGCACAAAAAAATTAATAAAAGCAAAAAAGCCTGGAATGAATAACCTCCCATGGCATTAATACTGAATATTTTATGGTTTATCTTTGGGGGCGGTGTTGTGGCCTGGCTGCTGTGGATCCTTACAGGAGGCCTGCTTTTTATTACGGTGGTGGGCATCCCTTTTGCCTGGGCAGCCTTCAGGATAGCTGGCTTTGCCGCTTTTCCTTTTGGTAAGGACCTGGTGGATGCCCGTGTGGTGGGTGAAGAGCGGGTGGCGGGCACCGGGCTTGCCAATTTTCTGTGGATCATCCTGGCCGGCATCTGGCTGGCCATATCCCATATCCTGGCCGGTGCAAGCCTCTGCCTGACCATTATCGGCATTCCGTTCGGATTTGCCCATTTCAGGCTGGCCATGGTCTGTTTCGCTCCCCTGGGAAAACGGGTGGTGTATCATTGAAAAAAAACAGGCTGCAACCCGAAAACAGGCGTTTGATTTGCATTCTGACCGTGAAAGTCAGCCCCATGGAGTAGAAAGCTTGTGAAAACCCATCAATTGTGGAATGTCCATTTCTTAAACCAGATCATTGATACCATGGCAGAAGGATTGTTCACCCTGGATGACCAGGGGATTATCACCTCCTGGAACCAGGCCATGGAAAAAATTTCTGGTTTTTCCGCTCTGGAGGCGGTAGGCAGAGGATGTGACATTCTCAAATGCAGCCGGTGCTACGGCAAACAATGCCCGGCTGATATCAATGCCTGCGGGGTCATGGTACATGGCCGCACAGAAGCCAAGGAATGTTTTATCCGGCACAAGGATGGGTATGATGTACCTGTGATCAAAAATGCCCGCCTGGCAAAAGATGACCAGGGACAGATCTTGGGAATCGTTGAAACCATCACGGATCTTACCGCGCTTTCTGCGGCAAAAAAAACCGCAGATGATGCCCGGCGCCAGCTGCAGCAGGCCTACCGCCTGGGTAATATCATCGGTAAAAGCTCTGCCATGCAGAATGTGTTTGATGCCATCCGGGCTGCCGCAGACAGCCGGGCAACCGTGCTGATCCAGGGAGAAAGCGGTACCGGTAAGGAACTGGTGGCAAAAGCCATCCATTTCAATGCCTCAGGAGATCAGCGTCCCCTGGTAACGGTCAACTGTTCCGCCCTGTCGGAAACCCTTCTGGAAAGCGAGTTGTTCGGTCATGTCAAAGGGGCTTTCACCGGTGCACACAAAGAGCGCATGGGCCGGTTTGAGCAGGCAGATACCGGTACAATTTTTCTGGATGAAATCGGGGAATTGACCCCGTATATGCAGGTGAAACTGTTGCGGGTCCTCCAGGAACGGGAGATCGAACGGGTGGGAGATACCGGAAAACGCAAGATCGATATCCGGATCATTGCCGCCACCAACAAGGACCTGACTGATTTGGCCAGAAAGGGGCTGTTCAGGGAAGATCTGTTCTACCGGCTCAAGGTGTTCACCATCCAGATCCCACCCCTCCGGGACCGGAAGCCGGACATCCCTCTGCTGGCAGAGCAGTTTGTCCAAAAGACCGGTAAGCGGGAAAATAAATACATCAAAGGGGTTTCTCCCGGTGCCATGAAAATCCTCATTACCCATATGTGGCCCGGTAATGTCCGGGAGCTGGAAAATGCCATTGAACATGCATTTGTGGTCTGCAGCACAGATTATATTTCCCGGATCGATCTGCCGGCGGAGCTTCAGAACAGCAGCCGGAATACCGTGGGTAAAGCCATCCCTACAGAACCACCCGGGACGGCTGCAGAAAATATGACAAAAGAAGCCCTGGTGGAATTGCTGGAGCAATGCCAGTGGAACAAGGCAGAAGTGGCCCGGCGCATGGGCAAAAGCCGGACCCTGGTGTGGAAATTCATGAAAAAATGGGATATCCCCCTGCAGCAGCCCTGAAGTCAGCAGTGCAGCGGTTCAAATAAGACTTTTTCCGATACCTGAGAAAAAGACAAAAGCGAATTTGATACCGACAAAAAGTAGCTTTACTTCATTAAAGCGTCGGTTTGGATTTTAATCACTACCGGGTAATTAATGAATGCAAAAGTCTGAGAAGGAAAACTTCACGAAGAAACTGCTTTTCAGCACCGGGCCAGATTATCGGACAAGTCCGTGTCTGCCCCGGTCACGCCTTTCTGGCCAGGCAATAGATAAAGCCGGAGGCCACGGATGTAATCTGTGCCATGCGTACGTCACTGGTGCTGGGTGAAAATATCACCATTGCGCTTTGATAGGAACAAACTGGAAAATATTCAATTTTTTCTTCCCTGTAGCCACTGCCTGCAGCGGTCAGTGCATCCTGACGGTTGAATTCCAGAGCTTCTCTAATGGTAATGGTATCCATAATTTATTCGGGCCATGAAAACTCATGCAGTGGATAATTTATGCTTGAGCAGGAAAAATCGGTAACGACGTATAGCCGGCGGGAACTAAGCGCAGCTGAACTCCCTTCTGTATGCATGGCATGTTCAGCCATCGGTTGCTTTTCCCTGGCTTGGAATGACTTCCGTGACTGAGGCTTCCCTTGTGAACATATTCTTGCGGTTCCACCA
>JAABUB010000160.1 GCA_011389575.1 Desulfotignum sp.
CATATTTTCAATTTCTGTGCAAAAGGCAGTATCGAGGACTATATTCTGGATATCCTGGACAAGAAAATCAACATGTTCGAGATGGTTATCGGTGAAATTGATATGATTCTGGGCCGGATCAGGGGAGAAAAGGAGTTCAGTGACCTGGTCTATGACATGTGGGTGACTGCCGGATCCGAAGAAGAGCGAAAAAAACAGTTCAACAACCTGGGTACACGGCTGAAACGGGCCCGGACCGGTTATGAAAAAACAAAGGAACTGGATGAGACCCTGTTTGGAGATACCTATGAACTCTGATCCAGGCATCCAGAACCAGGATACCCGTCTGCTCGACTTTACGGCCCGGTTTTTAAAGGAAAACGGTGCTCTGATCGAACAGGGAGCCAGAGGAATCAACGCCCTTCTGCCCGAAGATCTGGCCCAAAATCTGGACACAAAAGAGTATATTATCCTGGGCACCCTCCAGGACCAGGAAAATGCGGATGACGTTTCCGGCGGATCAGATCGATCCGCCGGGGTTTATCCCATCCATTTCGGTGCGCCCCTGCTTGACAGGATACTGGGGCTCACCACTGAAAATCCGCCGCTGCTGCATGTCGCTCTCAACTTTTTTTACCTGAAAAGCGGCGGGTTTGATAACCTGATCAACCAGCAGTTCGAATGGCACAAGGCCACCGGATCGGTTACCAGCTTCGGGCAGATCCATACCCGGTATTTACTGCTCAATTGCAAATACCGGGCCCAGAGCGATGAACAAAAAGAGGGACGGGTCGACCTGGCAGCCAACCTGGACTCAGGTGCCGTGATACCGGAGATGACATCTGATTTTGCCGGCATTGACAAGGAATTTAAAAAAACAGGCACCCTCCGTTTTTCAGAAAATATACAGACCCGGCTGCGCCGTCTGGTCCAAATGTATGGGAAAGAGGCTGTGGAGCAAGAAATCGTTCCATTCAAAAACAGCATGAACCGGCGGTATGCAAGGGATGCCAAAAGCCTTGACGCGTATTACCATGCCCTGGCAGAAGAGATGGCCGCCTCCCTGGAGCGGGCCAATATGTCCGATGCCCTGAAAGCAGACAGAAAAGAAAAGATCGCCATGATCCCGGAAGAGCTGGCAGCCAAAAAAAAAGACCTGCTGAACAAATACCGGATCCGGATAACCATTTCCCTGGCCGGTGCCATGGCCGTGACTACACCGGCTGTCAAAATCCTGTTCACCGCCTCGGTTGGCAGAAAACGCAAAACCCTTTCCTTGATTTACAATCCGGTTACAAAACGGTTCGATCCTCTGGTGTGTGAATCCTGCCATCAGAGCATGTATCAGATTGCATTCGGCAATGATCTTGGCATCCAGTGCCACACCTGTCATGGGAAAAAATAAAAACGGAAGCGCGTCCCAGACTCACCGTTTTCGAATGAAATGCTAAGTTTGTAGTCGTCACTCGGTTTGACTTTTATGATTGATGGATACATTGTTTCTCTTTCTGTCAAATTTCTGTATCACTTTATATTTAAATTTTGTGTTACGCACAACGCCGCTATTCAGCCGCGCGGCTTTTTACGACGGCTGAATAGCGGCTGGTTGGATAAGTGTTATCGCCAATTTACAAACCAAACAGAATAATCATCTAATATCTGATAGTTAGGATGTTAGTTTTCGCTTTCGTTTCGACATAATGGACACAGCTCTGCTTTTTTCCCTCTTAGTTTGAATGACTCTATTTTTTTCATGACCTGTTATTTCCTGTATCTTCCTGGCTGTTTACACCAGGCCGGCACCTGCAAAGACTCATCGGCAATATGAAAAATCAACTTGTCACGACACTGTCTGTACAGTATAATAATTATCATCACAATAATGACAGATGGGGTGATTATGTCCACAGTAAAATCAATAAAAACCGAAAGAATCGATATTCGGACCAGTTGTGCCGTCAAATAGCTTTTGCAGGAAGCAGCCCGCGCCAGCCATAAGAACGTCAGTGATTTTTGCTGGAGGCTGGTATCAATGCCGCCAACCAGGCCCTGACTGACCGCCGGTGGTTTGAGCTGGATGAAACCCGGTGGGAAGCATTTAAAAAGGCCCGGGATCGGCCGGTTCAGGACAAACCACGGCTCAGGGATCTGCTGCTGACCCAGGGGATTCTGGAATGAATCCCCTTTGGGAACCGGTGCGGAAACTGTCGGTTTCGGATAAGGTTGACGGATTTGAGTGCGGTCAGCCGGAACTCAATCAATTTCTCCAGCGATTCGCACTGATAAATCAGAAAGCAAACAGCTCTCAGACCTACGTGTGCTGTAATGAACCGGGTGTTATGGGATATTATACACTGGCAGTGGGAAGCGTGGTATATCAGGTAGCACCTGGCAGGATATCAAAAGGACTGGCTAAGCATCCTGTACCGGTAATGATTCTGGCCCGACTGGCCGTGGATCTGGCCCACCAGGGGCAGGGCCTTGGACGTGCTTTGCTCAAGGACGCGCTTCTAAGGACTCTTCAGGCGGCTGACATTGCGGGAATCAGGTCTTCAATGAGAATTGATGTGCCCTGTTTATGACAGACTTGTGATGGTCTTGCAGACAACGGTGCCGTCTCTCAGAAATAGGGGGCCAGACCGGCGTTCACCCGCTCAAATTTCTTGACTTCAGCAAACAGATCATCAGCCGGGTAATCACCCACCGTATCTGCGGGGCTGCCTGCTTGAGGGTGAATAAATTGGCGGGCAAATTCCTGTATCCGGTCTTCTTCCAGCCGGATACCCGGATGGGCCGGATATTTTTCAATCACCACCTTTTTTTTGCGGTTCAGAGGAATTTCTTTGAAAGAATGCCTGAAGGACACGGATGATTTCAGGGAGGTGGCAGTATAGGCAACCGTCAGGGTGACACCGGAAAAATCGATACAGGGCCAGAGGCTTGCAGAGAAAAACAGCTGGTCCCCGGT
>JAABUB010000018.1 GCA_011389575.1 Desulfotignum sp.
GGCAAAGGATGCAGTTGGTGTCAGGAACCGGTCAGATACGGCCAGAAAATTTACTTTTTCCAGGGCACGGGCCGTATTTTTTGAATTGCTGAAGGTCATGACAGGATTAGATCCGCTGATATAGAGCGCCTCAATGGGATAAGGCCTTCCGGTATGGATGGCAGTAACAATATCAGCCGGGAGCACCCGGTTGAATGCCGGCAGATGGTTTCGCAATGCACTGACACTGCGTTTTTTGATTTCCGGGGGGACCATGTTCGACAGGGTCAGTCGGGTACTGCTGCTGTGGGGTATTGGATACAAAGGGGCAAGATCAGATCCTGGTTTATCCAGGTGGCCGGTCAGTGCCCGTAAAATGGATATGGCCCTGGCGGTGGCAACGCTGTTGGGGCCGTGTTCTATGGCATTGCCCCATTGTATGACAGCTTTGGGCGCGGTTGCGTATGTCCTGGCTGTGGTGCGTATGGCTGTTTCAGAAAGGCCGGTCACATCGGCTACGGTGGCAAGGGGATAGTTGGCAGCGTGGTGCTTCAGCTTGTCAAATCCTATGCACCACTGATCTACAAATGCCTTGTCATATAAAGCGTCTGAGATGATGATGTGGATCAGCCCCATGGCCAGCATCAGGTCTGTACCGGGCCGTATGGGCAGATGAAGCCATCCTTTTTTGGCTGCAACGGTTTTGAAAGGGTCGATTACAATACACCGGCTGCCGTTTTTAACGGCGTTGCGCAGCCATTTGTGTTCTGTGTGACGGGTTTTGGACAGGTCTGCTCCCCATACCAGTATACAGTCGGGCTGCCCTTCATAATCCGGCACAGGGAAAAATCCATGGGTGAGCTGTCCGGCAAACATGCGCGGCAAAAAACATACATGCCCGGAGGTGGCCAGGTTGGGTGTCTGAAATGCATTGGCCAACCGCTCGGTATAGACATCAATAAGCCCCTTGGCGGTTCCCAGAATGACAGCCGCAGCCTGGGCTCCCTGTCTTTTTTTGGATCGGTTCAAATGAAAGGCTGTGTATTCAAGGGCCTCGTCCCAGGAAATCTGGTGCCATTTGCCCTGGCCTCTGGCCCCTGCCCTTTTTAAGGGATATATCAGCCGCTGGGGATGATAGACCATGTCGATGGCAGCTTTTGCTTTGGGGCAAAGGCTTCCCTTGTTCACAGGACTTTGGGGATCTCCTGTGATGGCGTTTACCCGACCGTTTTTCACATGGACCAGGATGCCGCAGCATGAAAAACACATGCCGCATGTGCTCCGTATGATGGTATCTGCTGATGATTTCATGTGAACTCAGGGGCCTTTCTCATGGCTTCTTATGTGAACCCTGCAGGCATGTTCAGGACCCAGGCGGTATCAATGTCGATATTGTCATAGCCCATGGCAAACCGGGAGATGATGTCCTCAAATATTGTCTTAATCCAAATTGAGTCCGGCTTTGCACTGGTTGCACCGGACCACTCCTCTGAAGACCTTTTGTCCGCATTCCGGACAAAAATACCGGTCTTCTTCATCCTGCATCCATTGTGTGGTACCGATTTCCCGGCGCAAAGGCGTGCACCGCAGCATGACCTTTTTTCCCACGGCCATGGGAAATTCATCAATAAGCCGGCAGGGAAAATCAGTGCACTCATGGCATCCGGAAATGCCTTTTGCCATGGTGCAGTCCCGGATGTCACACTGCTGACAATGCAGGAACCGGTTGTCTGACAGACAGCCCTCACAAAAAATATCATCTGTGGTAAGGTTTTCGCAGTTGGGCAGGGTGCCTTTGCCGGGCACCTCCCCCTTGTAGACTGCTACCAGACGTTTCTTGAATTTTTCATTGTTTTCCTTGTAAGCGATGCGAATGGCGCAGACACCGCAGTAAAGGCCGCAGGGGGATGCAAACTCCGGATTTGTCATGTCAGACCTCCTGGGAAAAAAATGTGGTTCAGGCATACATGTGTGTAATTTAGAGGCAGGGAATATGAAAGTCAACGAATTTTAACCATATGGCAGACAATGAACAAGCTGTCCGGGGATTTGCTGGCTGCCAAGGCAAAAACCAGCAGTCTTCAGAACGGTGGTCTTCAAATCCATCTTAGAAAATATATAAATAATTTCTTGACATGTAGCTGTATTGTATCTAAATAGTATCTATGGAACAGCTGAATATGACCAGGCTGTCCCCGGGATTGTAAACAGGAGTCTGTGGCATTATGGCAAACGAAGATGAGAATCAGGAAGGATCTGCATCCGATTACAGGGAAAAAAAGGTGAAATTTGAGATCTACGGCCGGGAAATGATCGAGAAAACAGTGAACGCAAGCGGCAACAGCGGGCGGGTCTATCTGCCCCCTGACTGGATCGGCACAAAAGTCAAAGTGATTAAATGTTAGCAAAGATCAGCACCTTTTAACAGATCTGTTTATTGATCTGCATCTATTTGTATACCCTTAGAAAATACAAAACACGGAAAGGAGAGAAAAATGGCAAATGTTCCTGACACCATTCAGACATGGCAAATGATCCAACCATTTAAAAAAGACCGGGATACCGGCGACGTAACCCCGGGCAAACTGGAAAAAACACAGATTCCGGTACCTGAACCGGCACCCGGTGATGTCCTGGTGGAAGTGGCGGGCTGCGGGATCTGTCATACCGACCTGGGCTATTATTACTACGGGGTGCCAACGGTCAACAAACCGCCGCTGACCCTGGGCCATGAAATTTCCGGGACGGTTGTGGCTGCAGCTGACGATGTACAGGCATGGATGGGAAAAGAAGTGATCATTCCTGCGGTCATGCCCTGCCGCAAGTGCCATTTGTGCAAGACCGGACGGGGCAACCGGTGCCTGGCCCAGAAAATGCCGGGTAACTCCATGGGTGTTTACGGCGGTTTTTCCTCCCATATTCCGGTGCCTGCCATTGATTTGTGTCCGGTCACCGACCGGGGCAGCATTCCTCTGGAAAAACTGGCGGTTGTGGCAGATGCAGCGACCACACCTTTCCAGGCAGCCAAACGCGCAGATGTGAATGTAGGAGACCATGCCATTGTCATCGGGGTAGGCGGTGTGGGCCAGTACATGGTCCAGATTCTCAAGGCCCTGGGATGCGCCACTGTCATCGCCGTGGACATCAACCAGGAACGTCTGGACACCATGCTCAAAAACGGTGCGGATTTTACAGTGAACTCCATGGGCAAAACCACCAAAGAAGTATCCGGGGAAATCAAGGCGTTCAGAAAGGAAAAAGGTCTGCCCGGATTTGGCTGGAAAATATTTGAAGTTTCCGGAAGCAAACCCGGCCAGGAACTGGGACTGGCCCTGTTAAGCTTTACCGGCAAAATGGTGGTGGTGGGGTTCGGTCCCCACAAGGTGGAATATTCCATTTCCCGGCTCATGGCCTTTGATGCGGAACTCATCGGCACCTGGGGATGCCTGCCTGAATACTATCCACTGGTACTGGGCATGATTACCAGTGGAAAAATCAATTTTGAGGAATTTGTCCAGACCCGTCCCATGAGTACCATTGTGGATAGTTTTGAGGAAGCCCATAAAAAGTCACCAGATCAGCGTATCGTACTGGTACCTGATTTTTAATAGTGTATAAGCATTTAAAAACAAGGATGAATGTATGAAACTGAAAGGAAAAAAAGCCATTGTCACCGGCGGCAGCCGGGGGATCGGGCGGGCCATAGCCCTGCTGTATGCAAAAGAGGGTGCAGATGTCCTGGTCAATTATCATTCCAATGATACCGCTGCAAAAGAAACGGTGGCCGAGATCGAAAAACTGGGCCAAAAAGGGGTGGCTGTAGCAGCGGATGTGGCCTCCTATGAGAGTGCCCGGGACATGGTGGAAGAATGTGTCAAACAGCTGGGGGGCGTGGATATCGTGGTGAACAACGCCGGGGTGTCAAAACCGTCCATGCTGCTGAAAATGAAGGAAGAGGACTGGGATGCCATCATCGACATCCACCTCAAGGCCGCCTTCAATACCAGCCAGGCTGCCGGCCGCCACATGAAAGAGCAGAATTCCGGCCGGATCATCAATGTGATCTCCACTGCCGGTATTTTCGGCACCATCGGTCAGATCAACTATGCATCGGCCAAGGCCGGTATCATCGGATTTTCCAAATCCGCTTCCCGGGAACTGGGCCGGTACAATATCACCGTGAACGTCATCTGCCCGGGCATCACCAAAACCGAGATGACCGGCAAGCTGCAGTCCGATGAAAAGCTGCGCAAGATATATGAAGGCCGGATCCAGCTGGGACGGTTTGCAGATCCCGAAGAAATCGCCCCGGCCTTTGTGTTTCTGGCCTCGGATGATGCCTCGTATATCACCGGCCAGGTGCTGGGAGTGGACGGCGGCTATATCGGATAATAGTGGTGCATTTTTAGAAAACACAGGTATGAACACCGAGAATTTAAAAAAATAAGGAGGAACTTATGGCTTTAGAGTGGATGCCCAGAGATAACGAGGCAAAAGACCATTCATTACACAGAAATCCCTATTGGAGCACCGAAGCTCCCGGCGTGATTTTTGAGAAAAAACCGTTGACCGATCCCAAAGGCAGTGTGGTAAAAGATTTATACGTGGCCTGGATCACCCTGAACAACCCCAAACAGTACAACTCCTATACCACGGACATGGTCAAAGGGGTGATCGCCGGTTTTGAAAACGCCTCTCTTGACAGAAGTGTCATCGCCGTGGTCTTTACAGCAGTAGGTCCCTATGCCTTCTGCACCGGCGGCAATACCAAGGAATATTCAGAATACTATTCCCGGCGCTGTGATGAATACAGCCAGTACATGGAGCTGTTCAACCACATGGTGGATTCCATCCTGAACTGCCACAAACCCGTGATCTGCCGGGTCAACGGCATGCGGGTGGCCGGGGGCCAGGAGCTCGGCCTGGCCTGTGACCTTGCCATTTCATCAGACCTTGCCATTTTCGGCCAGGCCGGCCCCAAACACGGGTCTTCCCCTGCCGGCGGGTCATCGGATTTCCTGCCCTGGTTTCTGACCATGGAAGATGCGATGTATAACTGCGTGTCCTGTGAAATGTGGACCGCCTATAAAATGAAGATGAAAGGCATGATCTCCAAGGTGGTACCGGTATTGAAAATTGACGGCAAATGGGTGAGAAACCCCATGATTGAAACCGACAACTATGTAAAAGACGGGGAGATCGTATACGGTGAATACAAAACCGGGGATGCCCTGGCAGAGGGAAAAGCCCTGCTCAAACAGCACCAGGCCAATGCAGACTTTGAACTGCTGGACAAGGAAGTGGACAAGATAATCTGGAAATTCGCCAACCTGTTCCCGGCCTGTCTGGTGAAATCCATTGAAGATATCCGCCAGAAAAAGAAATTTTTCTGGGACACCATGAAAAACGACCACCGCCACTGGCTGGCCGCCAACATGAGCGGCGAGGCTTTCCTGGGATTCGGTGCATTCAACACAAAGAAGATAACCGGCCAGGACACCATTGATTTCCTCAAGTTCCGCCAGAACGTGGCTGCGGCGCGTGACTGGGATATGGAGATGTTTGCCGAAGTGATGGGCAAACCCAAAGAATAACCAATAATGGGGTCAGGCCTTCCTTATTGTCGTCTGGCACCAATAACGACAATAAGGAAGGCCTGACCCGCTTTCTCCCCGGGTTTCATTTTCATTGGCTTATCGCAAAGGACCGTAATAAATCAAGCGTGACTCCCCATTTTTACAGCCGGATATACACATACCCGCCCCGGCCGTATCCGAACAGATGAAAAAGATGCTGGTAGTGGGTGGACATCGCCTTGTAGAAGGTATCAAAACCTACTGTATAGGGATGGGGCACAGAGGTGTCCACATCCAGAAGCGTGACCCTGCCTGTATCCGGGTCAAATCCTCCCACCGGCGATATGTGGGGTATGTTCAATTCCGGAAGCAGGCTGCCCTGGTCAAAATGCGCGATGATGACACCGTCTGCCCTGGTTTCAAAAGTTTCAAGCCTGGACCACAGCTTTTGCCGGCAGGCCTTTATGCTGGCCGGCGCCCTTACTGCTTCCACCACCTCCACTTGCTGGTGGACAATACCAAAGATGTCCAGGCTGGTTTTCACCACCTGTCCCAGTACTGCCAGGGGCAATCCCCGACGTCCCTGGTATCCGTTGGGGCCCATACGTTCCTTCCAGTGGGCCGTGGTGACCCTGTCCAGCAGATCCTGCTGGGTAAGTGCTGTCCGGGGCAGACGGCCCTGGATTTCCAAAAGGGTGTTCACCACACAGGCCACTGATGCCACTGAACACGATGATTCGTGAAACTGCCTTACATGGTGGCGGTACAGCCCGGCCTTTACCGGATTTCCCGGAGGCTTTGCCAGTGTTTTTTCCCACCGGCCATGCCGGTGTCCAAATGATCCGGTGGCTGTGATTTTATGGAAAAAAAACCGCAGGTATAACACGCTGCGCATTACATATATTAAACCATTCATGGGCTTTTCTCTTTCAGGCCATGGTTCTGCGTGAACCAGGCACTTTTTGTAAAATTATGCTGAATCATGGTTTGTCAATAACATTGAAAGCTTTTGGCTGTTAGCTGAATACTGATAGCTGATGGCTGATAACTGACGGCTTTCACATGAAATGCCTCAAATTTATGACCAAGCCCCCGGGATGTCTCATGACCGGTATTGTGCACAGAAAAATGTAAAAAATACCGGTTTTTGTGCTGCCGGGCAAAAAAACAAGGGATTATATATTGATTTTGTTGCCAACAATTTATATAGATCATGTGACAGATAAAAAGAGTACATACCCGGCTGGGCATTAAAGGCGGTAAAAATATCCTGATGAATATTATAGACTGGAGGAACACGATGAGATCATATGCGCGTTTGGTTTGCTGCATTGCAGTGCTGATGGTAATTTTGGGCCAGCATCTGGTACTGGCTGATAAAGATCCGGAACAGCTGATGCTTCCCACCGGTACCATGACCATAACCGCCCCGCCGGATGCTGACCGTGAACCACAGCTCTCACCGGTTGTATTTGACCATTCACTGCATTTTGCATATTCCTGCAAAGACTGCCACCATACCTGGGATGCGGCAGGCCCCGTACAAAGCTGTGCAGCAGCCGGGTGCCATGAAAACCTGTGGGCAAAACCCCCTGGCACCACACCGTTGGGAAAAAAACAGGTTAAATCTCTGGCAGGCGCCTATCATCAGGTCTGCAGAGACTGCCACCGCCAGGAAGAAAAAAACCAGAAAGCAGCTGGAAGGAAAAGAATATACACCGGCCCCATTGCCTGTGAAGGCTGCCATCCCGAGCCCCATGCAGAGCCGGTAAATGAGCTGGAGATGCTGCCTGTTCCCCTGGGCACGCTGACCATAGAAGCGCCTGAAGGGGTGTATCCCGAACGGGCAGCAGTGGACTTTCCCCATGGGGTCCATTTTGACTATGCCTGCCAGTTATGCCACCATGAATGGTATGGAGAATATGAGGTCCAGGGCTGTGCAACCGAAGGGTGTCATGACCAGCTGGAACCGGATCCCTCCACCAGAGATATCAAGGATCCGGCCAATGTGTACTATTATCTGGCAGCGTATCACAATACCTGCCTTCCCTGCCATCGGGATCTGCAAAAAGAGCGCACATCATTTGAAAAAGCGGGTATCACCGATGAAGAAAATCTGCCGGCAGCAGGACCTGTTAATTGTGTGGAGTGCCATTAGCCATTAGCTTTTAGCTGTGTTGGTAATCAGCAGGGAGAAATTTGTAATTGTCGACTTCTAATCTGGTTTCTGTTGGATTTCATGGGCAGTGTCATCCAGTACCAGAAACAGGCGCTCCTCTTTTTCCACAAGCATCCTGGACAGTTTCATCAACGCCCGCTGGCCGAATTTGATGCAGTGCTCAGGGGTCTGGATGTACAGATTGTCATTGCGTGTGAACAGCTGTGATGGGTCCAGGGGAACGGTGTCTGTGGTGTTGAGAACCAGGGTGCGGGAGCCCTTCATGTCAAAAACGAATAAGGCCGTGTCTTCATAAGGAAAATACACTTTTTCCTCACACTGGTCCCGTATTTGAAAAACATGGTACCCTTGGTCATCTTTGCGGATGGATTTGTGAAAATATGAGATGATTTTGGGATGCTCGAATTTTCCATGTTTGTTTTGCCAGATGCCGTTTTTGTCCAGCCAGAAAACCGCTTTTTCCTTGGGAATGATTATTTGTTTTAATTGGGATGTCATGGTTGTGGCTCCTGTTGCATGTGAGATTCATTACCCAGTGTATTACCCCAAAAATTACTGAAGGACAACAGACAATCAAATTTCTTTTCCCATACAGGGCAAAAATCCACCATGCCTGATCCCCTGCCTGATCTGCCGGTGGCTGCAGTACTGCCGCAGGTCATCAATGCCCTGGGGCACACCGGCCGGGCCATTCTCCAGGCACCGCCCGGTTCCGGTAAAACCACCCGGGTGCCTCTGGCCCTTGTGAACCAGGCATGGCTGGCAGGCAAAAAAATTCTCATGCTCGAACCCCGGCGTCTGGCAGCCCGGGCCTGTGCCCATTTCATGGCCAAATTGCGCAAAGAACCTGTGGGACAGACCGTGGGGTACCGAATCCGCAGGGAAACAAAAGCAGGTCCCGACACACGCATTGAAGTGGTCACAGAAGCCATTCTCACCCGGATGCTCCAGAATGACCCTGCCCTGGACGGGGTGGGTCTGGTGATTTTTGATGAATTCCATGAACGCCATATCCACAGCGATCTGGGGCTGGCCCTGTGCCTGGAGTCGGCAGAGGTGCTGCGGCCGGATCTGCGGATTCTGGTCATGTCCGCCACCATGGATACCACTGCCCTGGCTGCGCTTTTGGAACCGGTCCAGGTGATTGTTTCCCGGGGGCGGCAGTGGCCGGTTAAGACAGTGTATCTGCCCCCGGCTTCCGGCCGGTTTGGATCTGGCCGGTTCGGCCCGGTGCTGGCAGGCTGCGCCACCGCCGTACTGACTGCCTTGTCAGAGCATTCCGGAGATATTCTGGTATTTTTGCCCGGTGCTGCTGAAATCCGCCAGACAGCCCGGCTTCTGGCGGGAAAAACCAGTCCCCATGCACAGGTGTTTGCTTTGTCGGGTCTTCTGTCCTTTGAAAAACAATGGGCTGCCCTGGCGCCGTCGAAAAAAGGGATGCGTAAGGTGGTCCTGGCCACAGCCATTGCAGAAACCTCCCTGACCATTGAAGGGATCAGCATTGTGGTGGATTCGGGATTGATGCGCAAACCCCGGTTTTTTCCGGGTACAGGACTTACCCGTCTGCAGACCCTTCCCGTGTCCCGGGCATCGGCAGACCAGCGCCGGGGCAGGGCCGGCCGCACCGGACCGGGGGTGTGCTTTCGCATCTGGTCAGCCCATGTGCACAAGGGACTGGTACCCTATAGCCGGCCGGAAATCCTGGAACAGGACCTTGCCGGGGTTGCCCTGGAACTGGCCCTGTGGGGAGCCCGGCACCCTGAAGATCTCACATGGCTGGATTCGCCGCCCCAGGAGCAGTTTTCCTTCGCCCGGGACTTGCTGTGCCACCTGGGCGCCCTGGATGACCAGGGCAGTATCACCCCCCATGGCCGGGCAATTGCCGGATCAGGCATACACCCCCGGCTGGCCCATATGATTTTGGAGGCAGACCGACAGGGCAATGGATTTCTGGCCTGCTGCCTGGCAGCGGTGCTGGAAGAAAAAGATATGATGCCCGGCACGTCCCATGACCCGGATATCCGGGTACGTCTGGAAATGCTGGCTTTGCTGTGCCAAAACAAGAAGAAAGCCGGCAGGGCCGGACAAAGCCGGGACCAGAATGCATACCATGGCCGGCAGGTGCACCAGGATCAGGAGATACGTCAAAGTCAGGCAAAAAATATCCTCACAAGCGCCCGCCGCCTGGCCAGGCGGATGCACATCAAACAGACAGCACTTGATCCGGAAAAAGCCGGCATCACCCTGGCCCTGGCCTTTCCTGAACGGGTGGCCCGGCGCAGGGGACCGCTGTCCTATGTCATGGCCTCGGGTTCCGGGGCATATTTCAAAGCACCCAATACCGTAACAGGCCATGACTATATCCTGGCGGCCCATGTGCAGGGACACCCGGAAAATGCGGTGATCTTCCTGGCAGCCCCTGTTCTGCTGCAGGATCTGGAACAGGTGTTTGCAACAATGATGGAGACCCGGGATCTTGTGGCATGGGACCAGGATAAACAGGTGGTGACCGCCATGACCCAGACCTGGTACAACCGGATTCTCATCAAACAGCACCCCCTGCCGCATCCGGCGCCTGAAGCAGTCCAGGCGGCCATGATTGCCGGCATACGCCAGATGGGGCTGTCTTTTCTTCCCTGGACCCGCAAACTGACGCACCTGCGGCACCGGATAAATTTTCTGCGGGAACATGCCGGCATCACCGCTCTGCCGGACCTGTCTGACCAGGCTTTGTCAGAAAATCTGCCTGCCTGGCTGGGGCCGTTTCTTACCCATGCCCGGTCTGCCCGGAACCTGAAGCAGGTGGATCTGGCAGGGGCAGTCCTGTCTCTTTTGTCCCGGGAGGACCGGCTGAGGGTGGATGACCTGGCCCCTTCCCACATCACGGTCCCGTCCGGCTCCCGCATCCCGCTGGCATATATGGACGGCCATACATTACTGGAGTCGCCTGTTCTGGCGGTCCGGCTCCAGGAAATGTTCGGCCGGACCCAAACCCCCACGGTGGCAAATGGAAAAATTGCCGTAACCCTGCACCTGTTATCGCCTGCAGGCAGGCCGGTCCAGGTGACCCGGGACCTGGAAAATTTCTGGAAAAACACGTATAAAGATGTAAAAAAAGACCTTGCCGGGCGCTATCCCAAACATTTCTGGCCGGATGACCCCTTATCTGCTGTGGCCACCCGCAGGACCAGGCCTAAAAAAAAATGAAGCATACAGCAGTGGAGATAAAAACCATGGAAGATACCCGCTTTTCTCCAGAATCGGATCGGGCCAGAATTCTGCTGGCCGGGACCCGTGATACTGCCATGAAACAGTTATCCCAATTGCTGGACACCCGGGGCTTTCATGTACCGGTTTTGGCAAGTGCCATGGACCGGTTTGTAAAATCTTTGGTCCCACTACCCCGGGCAGCTGCCTGTAATATTGGGTGTGCCTGGTGCTGCCATTTGCGGGTGGGGGTATCCATTCCCGAAACCCTGGTGATTTTCCATGAAATCAGGGCCCAGGCCACGCCGGAAGGCCTGGCTTTTTTGAAACACCGTATTCTTAAAACTTCTGGCAGAGGCGATATCCTGGATGAAAACTTCTGGCGCAGGTCCCGTTGTCACTGCCCTTTTCTGGATGTGGACGGTGCATACCAGTGTCTGATATATGGACTGCGTCCCTTTTCCTGCCGGGCGTTTCATTCTCTGGATGAAGCGGTCTGCCGCAAGGGATACGATCAGGGCATGGAGATCCAGGTACCGTGTTTTCCCCTTTACCGGGCGGGTGTGGACCTGTATTCTTCCGTGCTGATTCAGGTTGCGGCCCAAAGGGGGCTGGCATCTTTTCAGGTGGGATTTATCAGGGCTCTGGAAATTTTGTTTACAGATGATACTGCTTCAGAACACTGGCTGCAGGGAGAAAATGTTTTCCTCCCTGCAAAAATTGCTGAAGTAACCCTGGATTGACGGTGTGAAAGATTAGGCTTTAAAAAATATTAATATTCATGCTATGGTGAAATCCTTAATTTTAAAAAAGATTGCGGCAAACCTGAATTCTAATAACAATCATGGCCTGAGAGACCACAGCAAATGATGAAAGTATAAGTAGTCAGGCATTAGCTTAACACTTTCATATAAAAAGAATTGGAAAATGGAAAAAGACAAAACACCAGATCCTGGATTTCACTATGTGGGTATCGGCGCTTCTGCCGGCGGGCTGGAAGCCATTGAAGAATTTTTTTCGCATATGCCTGAAGACTGCAATCTGGCTTTTATTGTCATTCAGCACCTGTCTCCGGACTACAAAAGCCTGATGGTGGAACTGCTGTCCAAGAAGACCAAAATCCCCGTGCACAGGTGCACCGACGGCATGCAGGTGAAACCCAATAATATTTATATGATTCCCCCCAAAAAAAATCTGTCAATTTTTCACGGCAAACTGGTTTTAAAGGAAAAAGACAATATCCGCGGGGTGAACCTGCCCATAGATATTTTTTTGAAATCTTTGACAGAGGACCAGGCAGACCGGGCCATTGCCATTATTTTATCGGGTACCGGCAGTGACGGCACCCGGGGGGTGCGGGCGGTCAAGGAGCAGGGGGGCATGGTCATGGTACAGGATGATACCACTGCCAAGTTTGATGGCATGCCCAGGGCCGCCATATCCACCGGGGTTGCTGATTTTATTCTGCCCCCGGAAAAAATGCCTGCCCAGCTGCTGGCCTATGTGGATCATCCGTATGTGGCGGGAAAAGAAAAATCCAGAAATCTGATCAAGGACCAAAAAGGGCTTACCCGGATATTTTCAGAACTGCGGGAACGCACCAAGGTGGATTTCACCTATTACAAGCCATCCACCATCTCCCGGCGCATCGAGCGTAGAATGACCGTCAACCAGATCAATGACCTGGATGATTATGTGCGGTACATACAAAAGTATCCGGTGGAGATCATGACCTTGTACCGGGAACTGCTCATCGGCGTCACCAGCTTTTTCAGGGACCCGGCCCCTATGAAGGAGTTGATGGAAGCCTGCCTGCCCCAGTTGATCAGCAACACAAAAAACCGGGAGATCCGGTTCTGGGTCACGGCCTGCTCCACCGGAGAAGAAGCCTATACCCTTGCCATTCTGGCAAAAGAGGTGATGGAAAAAACCGGTGAAAACAAAGATATCAAAATATTTGCCACCGACCTGGACAGGGATGCGGTGATGCAGGCCGGCAACGGCGTGTATCCGGAGAGCATTGCTGCAGATCTGACCCCCCGGCTGCTGGGAAAATATTTTTACCGCAGGGGCGATAATTATCAGATTGCCAGAAATATCAGGGAAATGGTTGTGTTTGCCCAGCATAACCTGGTGATGGACCCGCCCTTTACAAAAATCGATCTGATCTCCTGCAGAAATCTGCTCATCTACCTGCAGCCGGTGCTCCAGGAAAAAGCCATGCGCATGTTCAATTTTTCCTTGAACCCTGGGGGCATTTTGTTTTTGGGCACCAGTGAAACCATCGGCAGCATGACCGACTGTTTTGAAACCGTGCACCAGAAATTCAAAATTTACCGGTCCAGAGGCAAGCTTTCTCCGGACCTGCATATGACAGATACTGTGACTGCACGTGAAAAAAAAGACAAAGGTCCCCAGCCTTTTTCCTTTCCTTACAGAGAGCGCCGCAGACAGCATCCCACAGATGCTGCCAACCTTATGGACCGGTATGTGCGGGCCCTGGAAGATGAATACCTGCCCCTGTCCGCCATCGTCAACCAGCAGATGGAAGTGCTGCATATTTTTGGTGAAACAAGGGACTATTTTCAAGTACCTTCAGGCCGGGTGGTGTATGATATCACAAAAATGGCGGTAAAAGAACTGGCCATTCCCCTGGCTACAGGGATACAGAAGGTGTTCAGGACAAAGCAGCAGCTGGTGTATTCCAATGTCAAAATAAAGCAGAAAAACGAAACCAGAACTGTGCGGCTGCGCATTCTTCCCCTGCCGGACCAGAAATCCGCCGACCCGCTTGCAGCGGTTTTTTTCGAAGAGACCAAAAAACAGGAAAATACCGAACAGAACGCCATTGAAGCCTATGATCTTGAGGCGGATGTCCAGCAGAGAATCACCGACCTTGAGCAGGAACTCCAGTTTTCCAATGAAAATCTCCAGGCAACCATAGAGGAGCTGGAAACATCCAATGAAGAACTCCAGGCAACCAATGAGGAGCTTCTGGCCAGCAATGAAGAACTCCAGAGCACCAACGAAGAGCTGCAATCCACCAATGAAGAGCTGATCACGGTCAATTCAGAATATCAGACCAAGATCATCGAGCTCACCCAGATGAGCAATGATGTGGAAAACCTGCTGTCAAGCTCCGGCATCGAGGTGCTGATCCTGGATGAAAACTATGAAATCCGCAAATATTCGCCGGGCATCACCAAAATATTCAATATCCTGGACAAGGACATGGGAAGACCCATCAACCATCTGTCCCATAATCTCATTGATTTCGATGCCTTTGCAGCGGTGGAAACCGTCCAGAAGAACAACAAAGGGATCTCTTTGGAAAAAAAGGACCATGAGGATCTTACCTATCTGATCCATATTCTGCCTTATCATATCGGGCCTGAAACCTATGCCGGGTTCATGCTGACCTTTGTGGATACCACGGAACTGGACCAGACCAGAAAAGATTTGATCCAGACCCGGAAAATATCCAGTGATATTGTGGTCCATATGCCGGCCGGCCTGTTCATTTACACCGTGAATGGCGCAGGCGATTTGATTCTGGAAAGCGCCAACCCGACAGCCCAGAAGCTCACCGGCATCACCCTTTCCCAATGGCAGGGAAAATCTTTTGACCAGATCTGGCCCAAAGCAAAGAAACTGGGCATTTATGACAAATTCAAACAGGCCCTGCATACCAAAGAACCCTGCCGCCTGGATGAGCTGGAATATGAGGATGATACCCATTCAGGCATCTACCGGGTGGTGGCATTTGCCTTGCCGGAAAACAAGCTGGCCGTCAGCTTTGAAGATATTACAGACCAGCAGAAAATGTGTATCAGGCTGGAAGAGGCCCAGCTGAAATACAATACCCTTTTTGAAAGAATGCACCAGGGGGTGGTATACCAGAAGGCAGACGGCCGGATCATTTCCGCCAACCCGGCGGCACAAAAAATTCTGGGCCTGACCCTTGACCAGATGAACGGCAGAACCTCCATGGACCCGGACTGGAAGGCCCTGAAACCGGACGGATCAGAACTTCCCGGATCACAGCACCCATCCATGGTCGCCCTGGAAACCGGCAAACCGGTCAGGCAGTTTGTCATGGGGGTGTTTCATCCCCGGCTCCAGGAGCACAGATGGATACAGGTGGATGCCATCCCTGAATTCATTGAGGGAGAAGACAGACCGTTTCAGGTGTTTGCCATGTTTGAAGATATCACTGATACAATTTCCATGGAAAAAAACCAGGATAGACAGGCAGAAGATGCATAGAAACAAGCAGGTGAAGAATATACTATACCAGGAACAGGTGAGGATGGCATCGGGCAGATACAGGAAACCGGTATGTCAGTCTGTTTGACAATGCGCCGGCAGTATATAAATAACGGGTAATCAGGACAGTAACCAAAGATGATACCAGAATGACGAATGTACTGATAATTGATGACGATGAACAGGTGTGCAGGTTCCTGTCCAAAATTTTTACCGGCATGGGGTATGATGTTTCTTATGAGCTGACCCTGAAACAGGGCCTGGCAAAAATTTTTTCACGCAGCGTGGATATTCTTTTTCTGGATGTGAATCTGCCGGATGGTAACGGCCTTGAGGCCATAAGCACTATCCGGCAGTATGCGTTTGCCCCGGAAATTATTGTTATCACAGCAGATGAAAATATTGACGGCGCGGAAATCGCCATGAAATCCAGGGCCTGGGATTATATTTCCAAAACCGGGTCTTCCAAAAATTTCAGGTTTGCCCTGGAAAGAGCGGTTGAATACCGCCGGCAGAAAAAGACCAAAGATCCGGAAGGCCCTGTCAGCAGGGAAGGGATCATCGGAGAGAGCCGCGTGATGTCGCAATGCCTGGAACAGGTTGCCAAGGCCGCAAACAGCGATATTCCGGTACTGGTAACCGGTGAGACCGGCACCGGAAAAGAGCTTTTTTCCAAAGCCATCCATGCCAACAGCAAAAGAGCCACTGCTGAGTTTGTGGTGGTGGATTGTGCGGCCCTGCCCGAGCATCTGGTGGAAAGTACGATTTTCGGTCATACAAAAGGGGCGTTCACCGGTGCGGATATGGAAAAAACAGGGTTGATGAAAATGGCGGACAAAGGCACCCTGTTTCTCGATGAGATAGGGGAGCTTCCCTTTGATGTCCAGAAAAAATTCCTCAGGACCCTGCAGGAAAAAAAGTTTCGGCCCCTGGGGGGCAAAATTGAAGTCAAAAGCGATTTCCGGTTGATATGTGCCACCCACCGCAATCTGGAGGATATGGTAAAAGAAAACAAATTCAGGGAAGATCTGTTTTTCAGAATAGTTTCCATGAACATTCATCTGCCCCCTTTAAAGGAGCGGGGCAGGGATGTGGCAGTTCTTGCTTTGCATCATATCAACCGGCAGAATGATTTTTATCCCAAAAATGTCTGCAACATGTCCCGGGCATTTGTTGATGAGCTGCAGATTTACGAGTGGCCGGGAAATGTGAGAGAACTTTTCAATACCCTGGATCTGGTGTGCGCGGAAGCAGGGGACGGGGCCACACTGTTTCCCCACCACCTGCCTGAACACATCCGCGCGTTTAACATCCGGCATAAATTTGCAGCCAGAGGCAATGCCGGCAGTTCTGCAGAAAAACCCCGGGCATCTGCTTTGGGATCTGCAGAAACCATGTCCCCACTCAAAGAACATATTGAAAACACCAAAGCTGCATATCTGCAGCATCTGCTGTCCGTCACCAGGGGAAACATCAAAGAATCCTGCAGGATATCCGGTCTTTCCAGGGGCCATTTGTATCGTCTCATGCAGCAGCATAATATTAAAACCAATGCAGATTCTTAACACCATCATCCCCATATTCAGTGTGATTCTTATAGGATGGCTGGCCCGGCGCAAAGGCTTTATACCGCCTGAATTCACAGGGCCGGCCAACCGCCTGGTATTTTATTTTGCCATTCCCGCCATGGTATTTGGTGCCATTGCCAAAGGATCCTTGAAAACCGATTTCAACCCGGTGCTTCTGGGATGCACCCTTGCCGCTGTGGCGCTGTCTTTTGGAATGACCTGGGTCATGGCGCGTATGTTTCATGTGCCCAAACGCAGATTCGCCAGCTTTGTGCAAAGTTCGGTTCATGGAAATCTGGGCTATATCGGATTGGCCGTGGCCTATTACTATCTGGGGCAGGAGGGTTTTGTGAGTGCCAGCCTGCTCATCGGTTTTATCATGATCCTCCAGAACCTTTTGTCTGTCAGTATTTTGCAGTTTTATAATGACACGGATTCGCACCGGCACAATGCAGGCAAAATTTTGTCCAAAATCATGGGCAATCCTGTGATCATTTCTGCTGTTGCCGGCATCTGTTTTTCTCTGACCAATGCTGCACTGCCAATGGTCCTTGCACGGACCCTGGATATTATTTCCGGCATGGCCCTGCCTCTTGCTTTGCTGCTCATCGGCGCCACCCTGAATTTTGATTTAATGAAATCACAACTATTGCCGGTTCTGCCGGCTGCAGGCATCAAACTGGTTCTGGTGCCGGGAATGGGCGTTCTTCTTTATACGGTATGGGGGCTGTCTTCAGAAATATATGTGCCCGGCCTGATTCTGCTGGCCGCACCTTCAGCCACCGTCAGTTATGTCATGGCTGTGGAGATGAACGGGGATGTGGATTTTGCCGTCACCGCCATTTCCCTGTGCACGCTGTTGTCTGCTATTTCCTTTTCCGTCTGGCTGCATATCACGTGACCGGGCAAAGGAGCCTGGATCTGTCGGAATGAACTGGTGGAACATACAATACTGCCGACAAAAACCTTGAACCTTTATTATCAATCTTTTATAGTATCAATTTGTATCTTAAAAAACGCGCGTGGAAGCCGGCCTGTTTGGGCCATTGGATATCTGCTCTGCCTGCATGGTTTTATAATTATTGTTACAAATGGCCCGAAGTTGAAAAAAATATCATTACAACATGTGCTTGTGTTTCCTTTTCTGGGTTTGATTCTGCTTTCTGTTGCACTGGTGGGGTATGTTTCCATGCGCAACGGACAGCAGGGCGAGAAAGAAAGTGCTTTCCAGATATTTATGCCCGTGGCACCTGTTTTTGTTTCTTCCAGGGAACTGAAACAGAGGAAAAATCCTGGCCTGATGGACCAAATGGATTCGGTGCATTATGACTGAGACCAGAACAGATACCTTTCCTGTCTGATTACTTGCGGTTCTGGCCCTGGCCCTGCTGGTGCTGGATCCCGGTGTGCATTTTTTACAAAAACCGTTTTTGATGGAAGATATTGCCAAAAAGGTGCAGGAGGTGATAGATGATGTATTGTTGTAATTCCAGGTAGACGGTTGTAATAAGTATGCATCGGAAATGGTTCCGAGCAAAAAGGAGAAATCCTGTGAAACATATTCTGGTTATTGATGATGAGGCACCCATAAGATTTTTGTTGCAAAAAATGCTTGAACGAGAGGGATTTAAGGTCAAAACTGCTTCAGGTGGCCAAGAGGGAATGAAGTTGTTTAGAGAGATGGCCTTTGATCTTGTTATTACAGATATTATCATGCCTGAGAAAGAAGGCATTGAAATAATCATGGAAATAAGAAAAAAATACCCGGCCGTACCAGTGATTGCTATATCCGGCGGTGGATTTAATTCGCCACAGGATTACCTGAGTATAGCCTGGGCGGCAGGAGCAAAAACCGTTCTGGAAAAGCCTGTGGAAAGGGCAACTCTTTTGTCTGCTGTCAAAAAAATTCTGGAAGCTTAACAAAGGGAATAGTGTTTTTTCCCATGTTACCCTGATTCAACAGCGCTCCCGCCGAAAAAATGCCTGGCAACAAACCTCCCAACAACCCAAATAAGTTTATATGAAAGAACTGCCTGCTGATCCATTCTTTCATGTTTTGTTGTGCCCGGCAGGGCATGGGTGTTACTTCGAATGTTATAAATAAAGCATATCAAAACAACCCGAAATCTGATATCGTAAAATGCTGGTATTTGCCTTCCCCGTAAGTATTGACCAATGACAGCAGGCAGGATGAAACGAATGGAAAAATCACACAAGGCAAAAGATATTTTACAGATAGATGTTTCAGAGGCAAAACTGACAGCCTGGCAGGAAATCGTGGATACCATGGCTGATATCATAGGTATCCCGGCCGGCCTTATCATGCGGCTGAATGATCCGGATATTGAAGTGCTTGTGTCAAGCAAAGGACAGGACAACCCCTACCATCCGGGAGACAAAGAAAGTGTCTGGGAATCCGGACTGTATTGTGAGACTGTTCTCAAAAGCCGGGACAAGCTGCTTGTACCCAATGCGCTTGCAGATGAAAACTGGAAAGACAACCCGGATATCAAATTACATATGATATCCTATCTGGGCTTTCCCATTCTTTTACCGGATGGGAGTGCGTTTGGTACGATCTGTGTACTGGATAGAAAAGAAAATATGTATGCAGACAATTATGAGAAACTTCTCCGTAAATTTCGGGACCTGATTCAAGCTGATCTTGAAATCATTTACATGAACAAAATGCTGCAGGATGAAAACAAACAATTAACAGATTATATCTCCGAGATTAAAACCCTCAGGGGTATATTGCCCATCTGCATGCACTGCAAAAAAATCCGTGATGACAAAGGATACTGGAACCAGGTTGAGGCTTATATCCAGAAAAATTCAGAGGCCCGTTTCAGTCATGGTATCTGCAGGGAATGTGCTGAAAAATACTATCCTGACCTGAATCTTTAAGCCGGGTTTCAGGGGCCGGCAATAATGCAGCAAGGAGATTCTTATGAAAAATGACGGTAACATATCTCTGGGTTTTGACAATGAAGTCTATCCTGCAGGTACGCACATGTGTCTCATCTACAATGATGAAGCAGAACGCCGAAAAATTATCACCAGATTTCTGGAAGGAGGGCTGAAAACAGGAGAGAAAGTTGCCTATTTTGTGGATAGCATGCCTTTGATGGATGTGTATGCCTGGCTGGAAGAAATGGATATCGGCATACCGAAAAAAAAGCTGAATGCCGCATTCACAGCAGCTGAAGCCCAGAAAACCTACTGCCCGGACAACACTTTTGTTCCTGACAGAATGCTGGCAACGCTACGAAACTTTTATAGCCAGTCTGTGGATCAGGGCTATCCCCATTGCCGTGTCAGCGGCGAGATGGGGTGGGCTTTAAAAAACCTGCCTGGTTCCGACCGGATCATGGAATATGAATCACTGGTCAATGTGGTTGTTGCCACGCATCCGGTAACCGCTGTCTGCCAGTATGATGCCAACCGGTTTGACGGAGCCACCATACTCAAATGCCTTGAGGTGCATCCCTACATGATTGTTCGGGGGCAGGTGGTGCACAATCCCTATTACATGACACCGGAAGAGTTTCTGGGGCCGCTTCAAAAAAATCCAGAGAAGTGAAAAAATGACAGGGGCGTGAATATGGATGCAGACATAAAAATCATCGGCCAGCTCTCAACCGCGGAAAACATACTGCATGTTTTTCCCTCCCCCCGGAAAATAGGGGACTTTTCTACCCAGGCATTAAAAAAGGTTCCGGGCATCGCCAGAAATTCTATTTGTTTCAAGGACTTATCACAACCATCCGGTGATCTGGTCAAAGCACCTTGTAAAGACTGTTATATGGCTTCCCAAGTGCCTCTTTCAAAGGTCCAACTGGTATGCGGGTTTGCCGGCAGACACAACCATAAAACCTATTATCTGAAAACAGCAGCCCATTTTTTTGGTTTTCTGATTATTGAAATACAAGATCCAGACCTGTTTTCTCCCTATGCCCCGTTTATCAGCAATTTTTCCAATTCTATCTCCGTTACCCTGGAAAACCTCTGGCAAAAAGAACAATTACAGACCAAAAATACGGTATTGAAACAGCACCGCCACAATCTTGAATCCTTGATAAAAAAAAGAACCCAACAGCTTGAAAAAAGTGAACACCTGCTGGACCTTACCCAAAAAATGGCAAAAATCGGGGGATGGGAATGGGATGTGGAAAGACAGACCATGACCTGGACCGCTGAGACCTATCGCATCCATGGGCTCGATCCCGGCAATCATGAAAAGTGTTCCCCTGAAACCAGCCTGAAATGTTACGACCCGGCAGACCAGCCAGTCGTGTGGAAAGCTTTCCAGCAGTGTATAAAAGATAAAACCCCTTATGACATGCAGTTTCATATCACAACATACCAAAACCGCAGGGTATGGATCCGCACCATGGGGTTGCCGGTAGTGGAAGGCACCCGGGTAACCAAGGTCATCGGCAATATCAAGGATATATCTGATTACAAGAAACTGGAACAAGAAAGCATTGCCCTGACCAGACAACTCCAGCATGCCCAGAAAGCGGAAAGCCTGGGCCGCATGGCCGGTGCCATTGCGCACCATTTCAACAACCAGCTCAATGTGGTCATGGGCAATCTGGAAATGGCCATGGAGGATTCCCCGGCTGATGCGGTGTATCATGATAATCTGACTGCAGCCATGCAGGCAGCCGGCAAGTCTGCAGAAATCAGCGGGTTGATGTTAACCTATCTGGGACAGGGTGAGGGCGAAACCAGCAAACTGGAACTATCCAGATTCTGCCTGTCATATCTTCCCATACTGCGGCCCACCCTGCCAGGGGGCATTGTGCTGGAAACAGATTTCATGTCTGTGGGACCGGTTGTTCTGGCAAATGCAAACAATATGCAGATGATTTTGAGCCACTTGATTACCAATGCTGCAGAAGCCATCGGTGACAAGACCGGCCGGATCAAACTGGCCACAAGTATACTGCCGGTATCTGATATTCCCAAAGTTGTCACCGCCCCTATTGACTGGCAGCCCGGTGCAAAAATGTATGCCTGCGTGGAAGTATCAGATACAGGGTGCGGCATAAGCGACCAGGATATGGAAAAATTGTTTGATCCCTTTTTCACCACCAAATTCACGGGCCGGGGCTTGGGACTTTCAGTGGTATTGGGATGGGTAAAGTCCTGGGATGGGGCCCTTTGTGTAGAGAGCAAAAAAGATTGTGGTACGCGTGTGCGTATTTTACTGCCGGTGCAGGAGAATATGGTTTCACCCCCGTCTGCTGCAGTCAGCCTATGGCCTTCTGAAGCAAAAGGCAGCACTGTGCTGCTGGTGGATGATCAGGAGGCTGTGCGAAAAATTGGTGTGGGCATGCTCCAGCGGTTAGGGTTCTCCCCCCTGTCCGCTGCGGGCGGCCCGGAGGCTGTGGCCTTGTTTGGCAAACATCAGGACAGTATCTGCTGTGTGATAACCGATCTTACCATGCCGGATATGGATGGATGGGAAACCCTGATGGCCCTGCGTAAAATTCGGCCGGATCTGCCCGTGATTCTGGCCTCCGGCCATGACCAGACCCAGGCAATGAACCGGGATCACCCGGAAAAATTTCAGGTTTTTTTACACAAACCATATGCATTGGTTCAATTGAAAAATGCCCTGCATAAGGCGTTACAGGATAAGACTTGAGAGAGTTTTATGCAGATATCGAAAATGGTAAAAGCATTTTTTGTATTCTGGCTGGTGATCCCGGTTCTGGTGGTTACGCCTGCCCGGGCAGCAGACCAGTCTTCAAATGCCGGCAGGATAATCAAATCAGCCAGCGAGCTTGATTATCCGCTGCTTGTCCGCATATTCCCCCCAGGAATGTGCACAAAAATATTATCCGGATATGGATATATATGGGGATAAAATCAGCTGAAATGGCCGGAAAGGTACTGGATGAAATAAAAACAGAAAATCAGGGAGAGGAAAACAATAATGGCGGATAACCCGGCAGGAAATGGCGAAACCATCCTGATCGTGGAGGATGAAGAAACCATTCTGGAGATGCTCACTACCATGCTGCAGAACTGGCATCCCTTTATCCGGAACTGAAATTTCTGTTCATGTCCGGCTATACCGCCGATGTCATCGCCCATCAAGGTATCCTGGATGAGGGTGTCCAGTTTATCCAGAAACCGTTTTCCATGAAAGATATCGCTGTCAAGCTACAGAATGTACTGGAAGGTGTCGATGACCATGATTTTAATAACCATACTTAATTGAAAAAAAGAAAGTGAAATTTCATGTCACCCAGACCCAGTTATGCAGATTTAGAAAAAAGAATTCATGTCCTGGAACAGAT
Source organism: Desulfotignum sp. (assembly GCA_011389575.1). Classification (GTDB taxonomy): domain Bacteria; phylum Desulfobacterota; class Desulfobacteria; order Desulfobacterales; family Desulfobacteraceae; genus Desulfotignum. The sequence goes on from JAABUB010000018.1 coordinate 23,090, forward strand.
TGCATCAGAATATGAGAACCTGAAAAAAGAACTGTCCGGCATCAGCACATTCAATGAAGATGTTGTCAAAGCAATGAGCGACGGCCTTGTGCTGACAGACATCCAGGGAACTGTCACTTTTGTGAATCCCGGATTTGTGGCAATGCTGGGATACCGGCCCGAAGAGATTATCGGCCGGTTATGGCTGGATATCATATCCCTGGACCATTATGACATGGTGCAGGAAGCGGAAAGACGGCGTGCTGAGGGTAAAACAGACCGGTATGAGATGGTTCTGCAGCACAAAAGCGGTGAAGAACTGCCGGTTCTGATTGATGCCAGTCCCCGGTTTGACAAACAGACCGGAGAATTTGTTGGTACCCTGGGTTTTGTCACCGACATCACCCAGCACAAGCATACTGAATCAGCGCTCAAGGAAAATGCCCTGCGGTATCAGCTTTTGTTTGAACAGTCTCCCATCGGGGTATTTCATTTCGACAATGACGGCACCATTATAGACTGTAATGACAATTTTGTGAACATCATCGGGTCATCCAGAAAAGCGCTGGTGGGCCTGAACATGCTCACCCTGCCGGATAAAAAACTGGTCAAAGAGCTGCAGCAGGCGTTAAAAGGCCATACCGGTTTATATGAAGGGGTTTATTGCAGCATCACTGCAGAAAAATCCACCCCGGTGAAAGTATATGTGTCCCCTTTGCTGGATAAAGAGGGAAAATCCTTTGGCTGTGTGGGTATTGTGGAGGACATCACCTACCAGAAACAGGCGGAAGAGGCGGTTAGAAAAAATGCAGCCATGCACAGCAAAATGGTTGCCAATATCGGGGATGTGATCGTCATCATAGACCGGGACGGCATCAACCGCTACAAAAGCCCGAATATTGAAAAATGGTTCGGGTGGAAACCTGAGGAAGTCGTGGGGGAGGTTACCTGGAAAAACGTACACCCGGATGACCTGTATACAACCCAGCAGTTTTTTGCTGATATTATACAAAAACCGGGATCTTCGGGTACAATTGAGTGCCGGTACAGGTGCAGTGACGGGACCTACAAATGGATAGAGTTCACAGGCACAAACCTTCTGCATGACCCGGATATCCAGGGCCTTCTGGGTAATTACAAGGATATATCCGACCGGAAAAAAGCGGATGCGGAAAAAGAAAATCTCCAGACACAGTTGATCCAGGCCCAGAAAATGGAGTCAGTGGGAAGGCTGGCCGGCGGGGTTGCCCATGATTTTAACAACATGCTCACCGTGATCCTGGGCTATGCCCAGGCAGCCATGGATCAGGCAGACCCGTCCGGACCGGTGCATAAAAATTTACAGGAGGTCCTCACTGCGGCCCGGCGGTCGGCGGATTTGACCCGACAGCTACTCACCTTTGCCAGAAAACAAATCATCGCACCCAAGGTGCTGGACCTGAATGCCACTGTGGAAAGCATGCTCAGCATGCTGCGCCGGCTTATCGGAGAGGATATCGACCTGGTTTGGCAGCCCGGCACAGGTCTGGGAACGGTTAAGGCAGATCCTTCCCAGATCGATCAGATTCTGGTGAACCTGTGTGTCAATGCCAAAGATGCCATTGCGGATGTGGGGAAAATCACCATTGAAACAGGGGCGGCATCCTTTGGCCAGGCTTACTGCCATGACCATCCCGGCGTTTCTCCGGGGGACTTTGTGATGCTGGCGGTGAAAGATGATGGATGCGGCATGGACAGACATGTCCTGGCAAATCTGTTCGAGCCGTTTTTTACCACCAAGGATGTGGGGGAAGGCACGGGCCTGGGGCTTGCCACAGTATACGGCATTGTCCAGCAGAACAAGGGTTTTCTTACGGTTGACAGCACGCCGGAACAGGGCAGCACGTTCATGGTGTATCTGCCCCGGCATATGGCGGCCAAAGCTTCCCCTGACCCATCCCCCCATTTGCAGGCACCCGCAGCCACAGGACATGAAACCATTTTGGTGGTGGAAGATGAACCTGCAATTTTAAGAATGACCTGTATGATGCTTGAACGCCTGGAATATGATGTGTTATCAGCCGGTTCACCAGATGCTGCATTGGCCCTGGCCAAAAATCACAACAAAAACATTCATCTGCTTTTGACCGATGTGGTCATGCCGCAGATGAACGGCAGGGACCTGGCAGAAGAATTGAAAAACCTGCACCCGGATGTTAAGTTTTTATTCATGTCCGGTTATGCCGCAGATGTCATCTCCCTGCAGAACGTTGGAGACAAAGGTGCCGGGTTTATCCAGAAACCGTTTTCCAAAAACGAACTTGCCGATAAAGTGCGCAAGACCCTGGAATCGGTCAGAGAAAAAGAGGTTCAAGAGCGCCCGAAAAAAGAAAAAGCAGCGCTTCCCGGAGGTGATGAACATATCCTGCTGGTGGATGATGAAAAACCCATTGTGCAGCTTGAAAGCCAGATTCTGGAACGACTGGGCTATACAATCACTGCATTTACAGACAGTCTTGAAGCTGTGGCTGCATTTCAGGCAGATCCTGAGAGGGTGGACCTGGTTATCACTGACATGGCCATGCCCCACATGACCGGGGCCAAACTGGCTGGAGAAATGATCGCCATCAGATCGGATATTCCCATTATCATGTGCACCGGGTTCAGCGACCGGATCAGCGAAGAAACAGCTAAATATGCCGGGATAAAACATCTTCTCATGAAACCGGTGGTGATGTCTGATCTGGCCTGTGCCGTGCGCAAGGTGCTGGATGAAGCCAAAAGACAAAAGATAAAGGATATAATGGAACATGACAGATAAAACTGTGGATGCATTCACCCGGGCCCTGCTGGATGTGGACAGACTGGCCGCAAAACAGATTTTACAAAAGCGCGGTCATGATACCTCTCCCATAAAATTTGCCGAAGATGTGGTGCTGCCGGCGCTTGAACGTATCGGAGCCGGATGGCAGGCGGGGACGCTTGCGCTTTCACAGGTTTACATGGCCGGCAGAATCTGTGAAGACCTCATTGACCAGATTCTGCCGCCGGAAGATCCTGACAGAAAAAACCAGCCCAAAATGGCCATCTGTATTCTCAGCGACCACCACAAACTGGGAAAAATCATGGTCTATTCCTTTTTGCGGGCCAGCGGGTTTGATCTGGCAGACTACGGGGTGATGGAAGTGGATGACCTGGTGGGACAGGTAAAAAAAGATAAGATTGACATATTGCTGATCTCTGTTCTGATGCTGCCCTCGGCTTTGAAAATAAAAGCTGTCAAACAAAAACTTGCCCGTCTCGGGTGTGATGTGAAACTCATTGTGGGCGGGGCCCCGTTCCGATTTGATGACCAATTGTGGAAAACAGTGGGCGCTGATGCCATGTGCAGGGATGCATCAGATGCTGTGGCTGTCATCGAAAAAATCATGGAGGGTATGGCATGAATCAGACATCTGTCACATCAATGCAGCGGGTTCTGACAACCCTTGGACACCGGGAACCGGACCAGGTCCCGTTTTTTCTTCTGGCCACACTGCATGGCGCAAAAGAGGTGGGGCTGCCCATTAAAACCTATTTTTCAGACCCGGACAATGTGGTGGAAGGGCAGATGCGGCTGCTGGCAAAATACAGGCATGACTGTATTTACAGCTTTTTTTACGCGCCGGTGGAAATTGCGGCATTCGGCGGAGAGGTGATCTTTATGGATGACGGTCCCCCAAACTCCGGTGAACCGGTTATCAAAAAAGCAGGGGACATAAAAAATCTGGCAGTGCCGGATGTGAAAAACACCCCGTGCCTGGAAAAGGTGTTGACGGCAACACACAGGCTCAAAGAAAGGGTAAAAGATACCGTGCCCATCATCGGTGTTGTAATGTCTCCGTTTTCCCTGCCGGTGATGCAGATGGGTTTTGACAGATATTTTGACCTGATGTTTGACAAACCGGATCTGTTCGCACACCTGATGCAGGTCAACCAGGCCTTTTGTTTGGCATGGGCCAATGCCCAGCTGGCAGCCGGCGCCACAGCCATCTGCTATTTTGATCCGATTTCCTCCACCACCATCACCACCAGGGACATGTATCTGAAAATCGGGTTTAAAATTGCCAAACAGACCCTGGCAAAGATCAATGGCCCCACTGCCACGCACATGGCCTCCGGCCGGTGTCTGCCCATCATTGATGATATTGCCGCCACCGGAACTGCGGCTGTCGGGGTGAGCTGCCATGAAAACATGACCCTGATAAAAAACGCCTGCAGGGACAAACTGGCGGTCATCGGAAATTTAAACGGTATAGAGATGTGCCGCTGGTCTTCCGAAGATGCTGAAAACCATGTGAAAGAGGTGATAACAAAGGCCGGCCCCGGCGGCGGATTCATCTTGTCCGACAACCACGGGGAGATACCCTTTCAGGTGCCGGATGAGGTGTTGATGGCCATATCCGAAGCAGTGCATGAATGGGGCCGGTATCCCTTGAACTGGACAGCAGACAAATAAACGGGACATCAGACAAACCACAACTGAAAATTCTATTATATCAACAAGGATGGTAATGCCGATAATGCCGGAACCTAACAGCACAGACCTTCTGGAAAAAGAGATACAGTCAGCCCGGAAAAAGCTGTCCGAATATGCCATGGCGTTTGATCTTTTGACAAGGATCGCCCATTCATTTACGGAACAAGAAACCATTGAGAGCATCCTTGCGGTATTTGATCAGCTTTTTTCTCCCCGGACACTTGTTTTTGTGTCGTTGTCCCGAAACCTGCCTGACAAGGTGTATGCATTATCGCCGTTGCCCGAAGACGGGGAGGCCATAAAAGACAGATTGCACGGCTTTGCCCGGGAATATGCCTGGACAGTCTCAAAACAAGGATTTCAGGTCATGATCCGCTACAAGGACAAAGACCTGGGGGTGCTTGAAGTCGACCATGTAAAATTCCCGCAGGAAAAGGACCGGTACCTTAATCTGACCTTGTCCATGGCCGGGGTGTGCGGCCTGGCCATGGAAAATGCCAGGCGCTACCAGAAGATCAAAGACACCCAAAAAAAGCTGAGAAATGAAAAAGAAAAACTGGAAGCTGCCCTGGCTGAAGTCAAAAAACTGAGCGGTTTGATTCCCATCTGCAGCCATTGCAAAAAAGTCAGGGATGACACAGGGTACTGGAATCAGGTGGAGGCATATATCCAGGAGCATTCCGAAGCAAAATTCAGCCACGGTATCTGCCGGGATTGTGCAAAAAAATACTATCCAGGCTATGACCTGTATGAGGAGTAAAAAGATTGACAGACTCCCTTATATTGGAAGAAAAAAACCTATGGCCACAAAATTCAGTTGGATTTTGTGGCCATAGAAAAATTTGCTGAAAAAGTACGGATGCTTGGATAAGATATGCTGAATGTTAGTGTTGCCAATGGAGAAAGCCGATGAAAGAGATGTTCACCGAAACTGATATTATGGCTGAAAAACCGTCCTATGAAGAATTGGAAAAACGAATTCAGGATCTGGAAAAATCAGAATCTGAGCGTAAGCAGGTCGAGGCAAAACTGGCCGAAAGCGAGGCCAAGTACCGCCAATTGATCGAAAAAACCCATGACATCATCTATTCTCTCAGTCCCGAGGGTGTGTTTACCTATGTTTCACCATCATGGACAGTACTGTTAGGACATCCGGTGGCGGATATCGAAGGCCATGCCATCACGGAGTTTATCCATCCCGAAGACCTGCCGAATTGCTTTATTTTTTTGCAAAAGGTGGTAGAAACAGGACAGCGGCAGGAAGGTGTTGAGTACCGTGTGCGGCATATCAACGGCGAGTGGCGCTGGCATACATCAAGCGCCGCTCCAACCAGAAATACCGCTGGCATGGTCGCCGGCTATGCAGGTATTGCCAGAGATATCTCTGAACAAAAGCGGGCGGAGGCGGAACTGCAAAGCGCCCATGAACGCACCCGCGCCATTATGGAATCTGTCCAGGCAGGAATTATTCTGGTGCGCTGCTCTGACAAGGTCATTGTCGAGGCCAATCCCGCAGCGGCGCGTATGGCCGGGCTTGATCTGAAAGGGTTGACTGGCAAGATCTGCAACCAATACCTGTGTCCGGCCCAAACAGGACAATGTCCCATTATCGACCTGGAACAGGAAGTGGACAATGCCGAGCGAACGATCCGCCGTTTCGACGGCACACTTGTCCCCATTCTTAAGACCGTTACGCGGTTTGACATTGATGGGCAGCAACACCTGCTCGAAAGCTTTGTCGATATTACGGAACTGCAATCTGCACGGCAGGATCTGGAGAAAATCAATCTATCGCTGGAGGCCGCCACCGCACGGGCTAACAGCATGGCTGTGGAGGCTGAAATGGCCAATATTGCCAAAAGTGCTTTCCTTGCCAACATGAGTCACGAGATCCGAACACCCATGAACGGCGTGATCGGCATGACCGGGTTGCTGCTTGATACCACACTCGACGAGGACCAGCGGCGCTACGCTGAAATAGTGAAATCCAGCGGCGAGTCTTTGCTGGGCCTGATCAACGATATCCTGGATTTCTCCAAGCTTGAGGCGGGCAAACTTGAAATGGAGATGCTGGATTTCGACCTGCGGGCCACGCTGGACGGGTTCGCCGAAATGATGGCGCTCAAGGCCCACGAGAAAGGGCTTGAGTTCCTCTGCGCTGCCGCGCCCGATGTGCCGGCCTTTCTTGTGGGCGACCCCGGCCGCCTGCGCCAGATTCTGGTAAACCTTACCGGCAATGCGGTCAAGTTTACCCAAAAGGGTGAAGTGGCTGTGCGCGCGAGTATCGAACAAGAAACAAAGACAGACGTCTTGATCCGTTTCTCCGTGCGTGACACGGGGATCGGCATCCCTGTGGACAAACAGGATGCGCTGTTTCAGAAGTTCTCACAGGTGGATGCATCGACTACGCGCCAGTACGGCGGCACAGGCCTGGGGCTGGTTATTTCCAAACAATTGGTGGAGGCCATGGGTGGAGAGATCGGGATAAACAGCCATGCACCACCCCTTCAGGCAGGCATGAAAGGCTGCGGCACCGAGTTCTGGTTCACTGTCTGCCTGGGCAAACAGCCGGAGCAAGCCCGGGAACGTGAGCGTGCCATGTCAGCCGGTCTGTTGCAGGCGGGCATCAGCGGTGCGCGCATTCTCGTCGTTGATGACAACGCCACCAACCGGGAAATTCTTCGTGTACAGTTTACGGCCTGGGGTGCACGTTGCGGCGAAGCACCCGACGGAGAAACGGGCCTGGACCTGTTGCGACAGGCCATGGACGCAGGCGACCCCTTTGTTGTGGCCGTGCTTGACATGCAGATGCCGGGCATGGACGGTGAGACGCTGGGCCGTGCCATTCGTGCCGATACGGCGTTACACGACACCCGTCTATTGATGCTGACATCCCTGGGGGAGCGGGGGGACGTTACACGTCTTGAAGAGATCGGCTTCACTGCCTATCTCACCAAGCCCGTGCGCCAATCCGAATTGTTCGACAGCCTGGCTGCCGTATTCTCCGGACAGGTGGCGTACAGCAAAAAACCGATCCTGACCCGCCACAGGGTCCGGGAGCTGCGCCGCACCAACGTGCGTATCCTGCTGGCTGAAGACAACATAACCAATCAGCAGGTGGCCATTGGCATCCTCAACAAGCTCGGCCTGCGCGCAGATGTAGTAGCAAACGGTGCTGAAGCTCTCAAGGCTTTGGAGCAGATCCCCTACGACCTGGTGCTCATGGATGTGCAAATGCCGGAGATGGATGGACTGGAGGCCACCCGGCAAATCCGGGACCCCGGAACCGCTGTCCGCAATCACACCGTGCCCGTGATCGCCATGACCGCCCATGCCATGGCCGGAGACAGGGAAAAATGCCTGGAAGCCGGTATGAACGACTACCTTTCCAAACCGGTTGCGCCGGAAGCCCTGGCCGGTAAGCTGGAAAAATGGCTGAAGGCGGAATCCCGTCCGGATGCAGACACTGGGGAACCGGCAACATCTCTGCCGGAACCGCAAGGCCTGTCTGATATATTTGACCGAAGCGTATTTGTCCATCGGATGATGGGTGATGAGGACCTGGCAAACATGATCATCACCGGATTCCTGGAAGATATGCCCGGGCAGGTAAGCATTCTCCGGAACCTTGTGCAGCAGAGCCAGGTGCAGCAAGCCAGAGCCCAGGCCCATAAAATCAAAGGCGCTGCGGCAAATATCACCGCCATGGCCTTCCATGACAGCGCCATGGCCATGGAAAATGCCGGTAATGCAGGTGATATGATGGAATTGAACAGATTAATGCCACAATTGGAAAACCGGTTCAGCCAGTTACGGGAGATATTGAAAATATGAAGATACTGATCGCAGAAGATGACTTGACATCAAGAAATATTCTGGCGGCAATGTCAAAAAAATGGGGATTTGATCCTGTTATTGTCAAAGACGGCATAGCGGCATGGCAGGTCATGCAGCAGGCTGGAGCCCCGCCCCTGGCAGAAACAGAGGCAAGAGCGCGAGCGGCTCCAGGGGGTTTTGGAAATGGCCGGGGCTGTTTGCCATGAGATAAACCAGCCATTGCAGATTGCTGCAGGCATGTCGGAAATTCTTTTGTTGGATATGTCAGCCGAAGATCCCGATTATGCACCGCTGCAAAACATTCAGGCCCAGGTTCACCGCATTGGCAGCCTGACCCGGAAAATCATGCAGATTACCCGGTATCAATCAAAATCATATTTAAAGGGTCATATCGTGGATATTGACCAGGCATCCAGTTGACTGCCTTGATGCAATGGATTGTCCTGCGCAGTTTTGTCGGTAACCGATACCGGCACCGGCATCGACCCTGTTGTCATGAATAAGATTTTTGATCCCTATTTTACGACCAAGGAAAAAGGATGGTAATGCCGGAACCCAACAACACAGCCCTTCTGAAAAAAGAATTACAGTCAGCCCGAAAGAAGTTGTCTGAATATGCCATGGCGTTTGATCTGTTGACAAGGATCGCCCATTCATTTACGGAGCAGGAAGCCATTGAGAGCATCCTTGCAGTATTTGATCAGCTTTTTTCTCCCCGGAATCTTGTTTTTGTGTCTTTGTCCCGAAACCAGCCTGACAAGGTTTATGCATTATCGCCTTTATCCGAAGACGGTCAGACCATAAAAGACAGATTGCACGGTTTTGAGCAGGAACATGCCTGGACAGCTTCAAAAAAAGGATTTCAGGTCATGATCCGCTACAAGGGCAAGGACCTGGGGGTGCTTGAAGTCGACCACGTAAAATTCCCACAGGAAAAGGACCGGTACCTCAATCTGACCTTGTCCATGATTGAGGTCTGCGGCCTGGCCATTGAAAATGCCAGGCGCTACCAGAAAATCAAAAATACGGAAAACAAACTGAGAAATGAAAAGGAAAAAATCAGGCATCTTTCCATTACAGACAATTTGACAGGCTGCTACAACAGGCTTTATATCTCGGAGAACCTCGACAGGGAGGTGAGCCGTTCCTTGCGGTACAAACGCAGCCTATCATTGGCAATGTTAGATATTGATCAGTTCAAAATTGTGAATGACACTTACGGTCATCAATGTGGTGACAAGATACTGGTGAAATTGATAAAGAGGGTAATATCCAACACCCGGGAAAAAGTGGATTGGCTTGCCAGGTACGGGGGCGACGAATTTCTTCTGGTGATGCCTGAGATCGATGAAAAACAGGCTTTTCATACCTGCCAAAGAATAAGAAAAATTGTGGAAGAAATGCAGATAGAATGGAAGGGCAGTGTGATTCTCATCACCGCAAGTTTTGGTTTAACCGGGTTCAATCCCGCTGAAGCGGCTATTTCGGTTAATGCGGAACAGCTCATAAAAGCCGCAGACGAAGCTCTTTACAAAGCGAAGCAAACAGGTAAAAACAGGGTGGCGACAAACTTTATAAAAAGCCAAAAACCGATTATGTGACCGCAGATCCGTATGCAGACAATTCCTGACGCAATGTCACATTTTTGTGAATGTCATATTTTTGTGACAAGCAAGTCTTTTTTCTATAAGCCCTTTCAAATAAGCTTTCCAAGCATTTATTCCCCGATATCGAAAAACTTTGTCATATTTTTATGACAAACCGTGCTGATAAGTCTTTTTCTTTAACCATTTGAAATATAAACATAATTGGTTTTTTTTCATGCTGGCATGAAACTTGATTTACTTGTGGTAAAGGAATAGCGTTGCTTGTTAAACCAGGTTACCAAAACGTACCAGAGAACAGATGAAAAAAATTATTTTATTTGTAGACCGCAGTTCAGGAGAAAAAGGCAGATTTTTTTTACAAGTCATCCAGAAACGACTGCCCGGTATTAAAATGCATATTTGCCGAAGTGTTCCCTCCTGTGTCACAGAAATAAACCAGACCAAATCCTATATGGAAAATCTTATTATTGTTTTGTTTACAGACAATGAAGACCGCCTGGATGATCTGTATGAAAAAAAACATATCTTTCAGGACAAAAAAATTGTGATGGTGCTGCCAAAAAAAAACAACCGGAAAATTTCAGCCATTGTCCACAGATTTTTTCCCAGGTATTTCACCTTTATGGATGATCAATACGAGGACCTGTGTGATGTCCTGAACAAAATGATTATGCAGTAAAATGCAGGAAGAAAAAAATAAAAGGAGAAAAAAATGACTGAAACACAAGAAACATTAAACCAGGCGGTTCAGTCCACCACCCTGAAGACGGGCAAATACCTGACCTTCACCCTGGCGGATGAAGAATACGGCATTGGTATTCTCAAGGTTAAAGAAATCATCGGCATGATGGCTATTACTTCGGTGCCCAGGACCCCTGATTTTGTCAAAGGGGTGATCAACCTGCGGGGAAAGGTCATACCGGTCATCGACCTGCGGCTCAAATTCGGGATGGCATCCATACCCTATACCGACCGTACCTGCATCATTGTGGTGGAAATCGATTCCGATGACATGACCATCCAGATCGGCATTGTGGTGGATGCGGTTTCCGAAGTCCTCAACATCAAAGAGGAGGAAATTGAAAATGCACCCTCGTTCGGTACAAGCCTGAGTACGGATTATATCCTCGGGATGGCCAAAATTGACAAAGGGGTGAAAATTCTTCTGGATATTGACAGGGTCCTGAGTGCAAAGGAGATTCAGCTGCTGGGGGAAACGTGATCCCTATGGTGGATCTGCGGCTTGAAATTCCGCATAAAAGTGATTGCGTCTGCATCGGTAATAAAAAAAAGCAAAAGGAGAAAAAAAATGGGTAAGAACATGAAGCTGGGAACCAAATTGATGCTGGGGTTCGGGGTAGTGGCAGTGATAACCCTGATACTGGGTATTGTGGGATATTACGGGGCCATCAAAGGAGAGGAATCCGTACAGGAGATTGGGGCGGTGCGCCTGCCCAGCGTGGACAGTCTCCAGGTGATTCACGCAGAGGCGGAAGGCATCCGGGGCTCCATGCGGACCCTTTCCATCCCGGGCCTGGACGATAATATGCGGCAGCGCCAGTACCAGAGCCTGGCAGAGGCCAGAAAACATTATGAGGCTGCCTGGAAGGTGTATGAACCGTTGCCCCAGACCGATGAGGAAGCAAGGCTCTGGCAGCAGTTCGTACCGGCCTGGAATGCCTGGCGGGCGGAAAACAACAAGTTCATGGAGATCATGCAGCAGTGGGACAAGCTGGGCATGGCAGATCCCATGCTCCTGGGAAGAAAGGTGGAATCCTTTACCAAAGACCATTACAAGGTGGCGCAACAGGTGCTGACCCTGGTGAACATGGAGACTGATACCGTGTTCACGGGGGGTGAAGATCACGCTGCCTGTGCTGCCGGTCAGTGGATGGACAGTTTTACAACCGACAATCCGGATCTGGCCGCTGCCATCAGGGCCATGCAGGATCCCCACCACCGTTTTCACCAGGCAGTGAAACAGATCAAGCAGGTTTACGAACAGGGCAATACAGAAGGTGCCAAAAAACTATACACCATGGAAATGCTGCCGGCCATGCAGGAGGTGTTCCAGCAGTTTAATACCATGATCGGGATCATTGACCAGGGGATTTCCCTGGCGGAACAGGGCAGGGCCCGGTTGATGGGTCCTGTGGATACAGAAATGATGAAAGCCCTGGATTTGCTGGAAAGCATCGTAAAAATCAACCAGGATGTGGCGGCCCATGAAGTTGATGTAGCCCATGACCAGGCTGTTTTTATTGAACTGCTGACCATCGTTGCCACAATTTTAGGGGTGATCCTGGCCATGGGCCTGGGTTTTTTCATTTCCCGGGGTATCAACAAGACCCTCACCCGCATCACCCAGGGCATGGATGAAGGGGCCAACCAGGTGGCATCCGCCTCCAGCCAGGTGTCATCCTCTTCCCAGGCCATGGCTGAAGGAGCTTCCCAGCAGGCAGCCTCCATTGAAGAGTCTTCTTCTTCCATGGAAGAGATGTCTTCCATGACCAAAAAGAATGCGGAAAATGCCGGTCAGGCAGACACCCTTATGCAGGAAGCCAATCAGGTGGTGCAGCAGGCCAATGCCTCCATGGAACAGTTGATTCATTCCATGGAAGATATCTCCAAGGCCAGTGAAGAAACCTCCAAGATTATCAAAACCATTGATGAAATCGCTTTTCAGACCAATCTGCTGGCATTGAATGCCGCTGTTGAAGCGGCCCGGGCCGGAGAGGCCGGAGCAGGGTTTGCCGTGGTGGCGGATGAGGTGCGCAACCTGGCCATGCGGGCCGCGGAAGCTGCCAAAAATACGGCGGAACTGATCGAAGGCACCGGCAAAAAAGTCAGCGACGGCTCCAGGCTGGTGACCACCACCAACGAAGAATTTGCCAAGGTAGCCCAGAGTGCTGCCAAAGTGGGGGATCTGGTTGGAGAGATATCCGAGGCCTCCAAAGAGCAGTCCAATGGCATCGAGCAGGTGAATATCGCTATCACGGAAATGGACAAGGTGGTGCAGCAGAATGCCGCCAATGCCGAAGAATCCGCTTCCGCAGCCGAAGAGATGAATGCCCAGGCGGAACAGCTCAGAGATTATGTGGGTGAACTGGTGCTTCTGGTGACAGGAAATCAGAACCACGAAGATACCGCAAGACAGCAAAGACCGGTCAAAAAGGTTGCCCCGGGTTCCCATAAGCAGGTAACCGGCAGCAAAAAAAAGCTGGAGGAAAAAGCCGGTGAAGTGCGGCCGGATCAGGTCATTCCGTTTGATGATGAAGATGATTTTAAAAATTTTTAGGTCCCACATAATTTTTTGGATAAGGATAATCTGATGCCCTATGAAATCATGAAAGATTTAATCGAGAAATTTTCCTGTGAACTTGTATTGGCAGATCCGGATGACAGCCAAACCATGTCCGGCTTATTGCCGGTGCTCAAAAAGATGCATGGTGAATGCAAGCGCCTGTCATTGCAGCCGGAAGCCGGGGAAATCTTACGGGCGCGGGACCTGATTGCCCGGGGTATCAAAGATGATCCAGCTGACGGGGCAGACCTGGTGGCATCTTTGGAAACCTTTATCGCTGATTTGTCAGCCGGGGTGGAGGCCGCCCGGAAATCAGAGCCGGCCGTGGAAACAGATCCTGCTGATGCCCCGGCCGGCATATCTGAAACCATTGAAGCGGCAGAGACAGATGCTGCAGCCCCGGATGCTGCAGCACCGGATACTGCGGAACAGACAGATGCACCGGATATGCAACCAACCGAATCTGATCCTGAACCTGCTGCCGGGCCTGAATGTTGCGCAGAGCTGGAAAAAAAGCTGGATGAGTTCACATTGCTCATCGGCGGCTTCTGTCCCGGGGAAATTCCTGTGCTCGGAGACATGTTGAACAACCTGGATGGGCTTATGGCACTTTCAAAAAACATAGCCCCCTCCTTGTTCCATGACATTGCCCTTGCATGCAAAACATATGTGGAAACCATGACCATGGAAGAGATAAGCAGCACCAGGCCGGTGGAAGAAGCCCTGGTGCTGCTCAAGTCAATTCTAAGCCATATGAAGCGCAATGAACCCTTTGCCTTTGATTGTTCTGATGTTCTGGAATTGCTGGAAATACGGTTTTCAGAAGAAAAAACAGCAAAGCCTGTGCAGGAGGAGTCGGCTGCAGACAACCAGGCAGAACCCGAAAACAAAGCATCAGTGAAAATATCTGGTGATGACATGGAAATCCTCATCGATTTTGTGTCAGAAGCCCAAGAGAACCTGGAGACTATTGAGGTGAATCTCATTGATCTGGAGCAGGACCCCGCCAACATGGAGATCATCAACAATATCTTCCGTCCCTTTCATACCATTAAAGGGGTATCCGGGTTTTTGTCTCTGAACCGGATCAACCGGCTTGCCCATGCCACGGAAAATCTGCTGGACAGTGCACGTTCCGGGGAATTCATAATAAATGATACTGCCACGGACGTCATCCTGGAATCTGTGGATACACTGAAACAGCTCATTGAACGGGTCAGTGAAGGCATCAACACCGGGTTCATGCCCCGGGATGACGATATTGATGTGGACAGCCTCAGAGACAAACTGCAGACACTTCAGCGTGCTTTAATCAGAGGCGACAGAGAACCTCTGGGTGAAATTCTGGTGAAGAAAAAAATGGTTGACCAGACCAGCCTTGATCAGGCCCTGGAAGACCAGAAAGACCATCCGGACAGAAAACTGGGTGAAATCCTGGTGGATGCAAAAAAAGTACAGCCCGGCCAGGTGGCATCCGCCCTCATGGACCAGGTGCCTTCCAGAAAGAAGCCCGATACCCAGGTCAAGGTGAGCACCAGAAAACTCGATGACCTGGTGGATTATGCAGGAGAACTGGTCATTGCCCAGTCCATGCTCAAGCAGAAAACCATGGATTATCCCCTGATCAGCCAGAATGTGTCTCAGCTGGGACAGATTGTCACCAATATGCAGACCATTGCCATGTCCATGCGCATGATTTCCATCAAAGCCACATTCATGAAGATGATACGGCTGGTCCGGGATCTGGCGAAAAAATCGGGCAAGGAGGTCAATCTGACCATGCAGGGAGAGGACACCGAGATCGACAGAAACGTGGTGGATGCCCTTTATGAACCCATGGTGCACATGATCCGAAACTCAGTGGACCATGGCATAGAAGCTGTATCCGACCGCCTGGAAAAAGGAAAGCCGGCCCAGGGAGAAATTGTGCTCCGTGCCTACCACAAGGGCGGCCACATCATGATTGAAATCGAGGATGACGGCAAAGGGCTTGACCGGGATGCCATCCTGGAAAAGGCAAAACATACCGGTCTTGTTACGGGAAAGGAAAACATGACCGATGCCCAGGTATATGATCTGATTATGCAGCCCGGGTTTTCCACGGCAAAACAGATCACGGATGTATCCGGCAGAGGCGTGGGCATGGATGTGGTGAAAAGCGGGTTGGAGAAATTCCGGGGCCAGCTGCAGATTGCTTCAAAAAAAGGCAGGGGTACCAAATTCACCATCAGCCTGCCTTTGACCCTGGCCATCATCGACGGGATGCTGGTGCGGGTGGATGAAGAAAAATACGTGATCCCCACCATGGCCATTCAAAAAGCTTTCAAACCCGGTAAAGATGAATGTTTCACCGTGGAAGGAAAAGGGGAAATGGTCAAAGACAGAGGAAATCTGATACCGGTCATCCGGTTGAACAACATATATGCAACCAATGGTGCTGATAAGAAAAAACCGGTGCACCAGGGCCTTGTGGTGGTGGTTGAATCAAAAGATGAAAAGCGTGCTTTTCTCATCGATGAACTGCTGGGCAAGGATGAATATGTGATCAAGAGCCTGGGTGCGCACCTTGAGGGTGTGGAAGGTCTTGCCGGCGGTGCAATCCTTGCCGACGGACGCGTAGGCCTGATTCTTGATGTCCATGGTATTTTCAATATCATGTAATGTCAAAAAAAGGATAACCAATGAAACAGATTGTCGGTGTTGCAGATATGAAGGTGAGCAATAACCCGCGGGAATCGATTGTCACCTATTCCCTTGGTTCCTGCATCGGACTGGTCATTTATGATCCTGCGGTCAAAGTGGGCGGCATACTGCACTATATGCTGCCCGATTCTTCCATTGACAGGCAGAAGGCGGCTTTACGGCCCTATATGTTTGCCGATTCCGGCATTCCCAGGTTGTTTAAAAGCGCCTACCAATTGGGGGCAGCCAAGCAGCGCATGAGGGTGTATGTGGCAGGAGGGGCTGAAATCCTTGACCAGCAGGGCTTTTTCAATATCGGCAAGAGAAATTACATGGCCCTGAAAAAAATGTTTTTCAAAAACAAGGTCATGATCACCAGTCAGGATGTGGGGGGCAATGTCAACCGCACCGTGAGAATCGAGATTGCCACAGGAGATATATATGTGAAAACATCCGGGTCAGGGGAGGTGAAAATATGATATCACTTCAGACACTTGTTGCAGAGGTGAAAAATTTGCAGCCCATTCCTGCCGTGGCCGGCCAGCTGCTGGCAGTGGCAGACCATCCGGACAGCTCCATGGCAGATATCGCCAAAGTAATCCAGTATGACCCGGTTATCACGGCAAGTGTGCTTCGCACCTGCAATTCCGCGTATTTCGGCATGAAACATCCGGTGGAATCCATCAAAGATGCCGTCAACCTGCTGGGCGTTGACCAGGTGATTGAACTGGCATTGATAAAATCCGGATCACAGGCACTCGGGGGCAGTCAGAAAGGATATGGACTGGATGCGGGAGAGATGTGGAAATATTCTGTATCTTCGGCTATACTCGCAAAACAGGTGGCTGCCAGATTGTCCTTGAAAGGCAAAAATACCATATTCACTGCAGCACTGATAAAGGATATGGGCAAAGTTGTTCTGGAAAAATATGTGGCACAGTCCTCCGGGAAAATTGCCGATCTGGTGGAAAATCAACACTTCAGTTTCCAGGAAGCGGAAAAAAAAGCCCTGGGCATCGACCATGCGGAACTGGGTGCCATGATAGCCAAAATGTGGAAATTCAGCCCCAGGATGGTCAATATCATCCGGCACCACCATTTGTCGGATGAAACAAAAAGTGTGGATAAACAGATTGCGGCAGTGTATCTTGCAGACTGTCTGTGCATGATGCTGGGAGGCGGTGTGGGATCCGACGGCCTTGCATATCGGTTCAAGGACCAGGTGATGAAGGAACTGGGATTTTCTGCAGTAGACATGTCCATGATCATAGCAGATTTTGGCATCAACATGCAGGAAGTTGAAGCACTTTTGCAGATGGCGTAAACACAAAACCCGGGGAAAAAACAATGTTATATTCAATTTTGATAGTGGATGATTCGCTGCCCATGCGTGCGGTGATCAAACGCACCCTGAAGGCGGCCGGCTATGGTGCCTCACATCTGCTGGAAGCTGCCAATGGTGAAGAAGCGCTTGCTTTGATGAAAAACAGCTGGGTGGATTTGGTCATAACTGATTACAATATGCCTGTCATGGACGGCCTGGCGTTTATCAAAGCCATGAAAGAACAAAACCTGTTTCAGGATATTCCGGTGGTGGTGGTGTCCACGGAAGGCAACCAGACCCGGATCGATGAATTTATGAAAACCGGTGCTGCAGGGTATATCACCAAACCTTTCACAGCAGAAGCAGTCAGAGATGTAATTGTCACCATTCTTGGAGAGGCGGAATATGAAGACATTATTGATGAAAGCGATGAAGACTTCGATTTCTGAAGTCATGGAAACCATGTTTTTTCTGCCGGTTGCATCCGGGCAGACAGCTGCCTTATCCCGGGCCGGGCTGGATGCGCAGGACACCATGGCCTGCCGGCTGGTATTTTCCGGAGATATCAGCGGTCAGGTGATCCTGGCCGCGCCCGAATCTCTGGTGCTGGAGATGGCTGAAAATTTCATGGGAGAGCCCCGGGACCAGCTCACCCGGGAACATCTTACAGGGACGCTCAAGGAAATGCTCAACATGGTCTGCGGCAATGCCCTGCGCCATACAAAGGCCAGCACCCCCTTTGAGCTGGGTATCCCTGAAATTATTGATTTGTCAAAAATTGCACCAGACAGCCAGTTTCACATTATTGAAACAGATGTGGCAAAAATGGGAATGCTGCTGCATACAGATTAACTGAGTTTTTGAAGAAAACCATTACAAACTGGAGATGGTGCAATGCCCCGTAAGATAAAAGTGCTGGTGGTGGATGACTCAGCAGTGGTCAGAAAGGTGTTCTCTGAACAATTATCCAGGCAGGAGGGGATACAGGTGATCGGTACGGCACCCGATCCTTATGTGGCAAGAGAAAAAATCGTCACGTTGAAGCCGGATGTAATCACCCTGGACATTGAAATGCCCAGAATGGACGGCATCACGTTTTTACGAAAATTAATGAAGCACTTTCCGCTGCCGGTCATCATTGTGAGTTCCCTTACCACCAAGGGCAGCAAACTGGCCATGGAAGCCCTTTCTTTAGGGGCGCTCGAGGTGATTTCCAAACCCAGTGCCGCCTATTCCGTGGGGGATATGAGTGTGCAGCTGGCGGAAAAAATACGGGCCGTGTACGGGGCCAAATTGATTCAGCCTACCAGCGATACGGCAAAAATGCGGACACCGGTAGTGACAGCATCAAAAGCCCTGGCGGAAACCACCAATAAAATCATAGCCATCGGTGCCTCCACCGGGGGTACGGAAGCCATAAAAAATGTATTGACCCGGATGCCGGTGAATGCACCGGGGATTGTGGTGGTCCAGCACATGCCGGCCCAGTTCACCGCATCCTTTGCCCAGAGACTGAACGAGCTTTGCCAGATGCGGGTCAAAGAGGCGCAGAATGGTGATACTGTTACCAATGGTGAGGTGCTCATTGCGCCTGGCAATTATCATATGCTGTTGAAAAGAAGCGGGTCCAGATATTATGTGGATGTGAAAAAAGGGCCTTTGGTGCACTACCAGAGGCCCGCAGTGGATGTTTTGTTCAAAACCGTGGCCAGGTATGCCGGAGCCAATGCCGTTGGGATCATACTCACCGGCATGGGAAAAGACGGGGCAGCCGGCATGCTGGATATGAAAAATGCCGGTGCCGTCAATATCGCCCAGGATGAAAGATCCAGTGTGGTGTTCGGCATGCCCAAAGAGGCCATAAACCTCGGTGCTGTGGACCATGTCCAGGACATCCACCGCATTGCGGAAAAGACGGTGTCGCTGCTGCAGTCAATGTAGGCGCAGTCGGAAGGTTTCGGGCCGGCAGGTAGTGAAGACCTGCTTGCAAATATCAGGTATCTGCTGGACAATTGACCGGTGTGTGGGTAAACTGCCTTAAAACAAATTATAATAGCCAACATAAAGGAGTGGAAATGGCTGAAAAAAAAATTTTGGTTGTGGATGATGAAAAAGCAATAATAAATCTTCTGGAACAGGCGTTTTCACGGAATGGATATGAGGTTCGGTCTGCTTTGGATGCAGAAACCGCCCTGCAGATCCTGGAAAACGAAACCATATATGTGATGTTTTTTGACCTGAATCTGCCCGGGATGAACGGAATTGAACTGTGCCGGGAAATCAAAAAACGCATTCCCATATCTGTGATTTATGCCATTACCGGATATGCCTCTTTGTTTGAACTGGCTGACTGCAGGGATGCCGGGTTTGAAGATTATTTTAAAAAACCTGTGAACCTGTCCACCCTCATGGACAGGGCCGCATCCGCCTTTGAAAAAATTGAACGCTGGAAGTCGATTTGACGGATATGATGTAATAAACCAAAAAAACATGTAAGGATTGCAACCAATGGAACACAAATATGATGCAATTGTCATCGGCGCCGGGATTATCGGTGCCTGCACCGGATTCGAGCTGGCAAAAAGAGGCCTGAAGGTGCTGAACGTGGACAAACTGCCCGAAGCCGGCCATGGCTCCACCTCCGGGTCATGCGCCATCATCCGGCTGTACTACTCCACCCCGGACGGGGTGACCATGGCAAGGGAAGGATATTATTACTGGATAGACTGGCCCAAGTATTTGGGCACGGTGGATGAAACCGGGCTGGTGAAATATATCAACACCGGAGGTCTGGTGATGAAAACCCCGAAAAACCACTACCTGGAAAGGGTCAAGGCGGCCCTGGACGAACTGCGTGTGTCTTATTGGGATTTCGGTCCCAAAGAGATCACCGACCTGCTTCCCATTCTGGACACCCGGGGGTTCGGCTCCCCCACCCTGCCCAGTGATGCGCGATTCGGTACCCCTACCCGGGACAGTATTGCCGGGGCCATCTATATTCCGGAATCCGGCCTGATTTCCGATCCCAAGCACTCCACCCACAATGTGCAGCGGGCAGCAGAAGCCCGGGGGGGCAAATTCATGTTCAATGCACAGGTAACAGAAATCAGAAAGAAAGACAACCGGGTGACCGGCATCACCCTGGCCGACGGTACGCAGATCGATGCCCCGGTGGTCATCAATGTGGCAGGCCCCCATTCCTTCCAGATCAACCGCATGGCAGGGGTGGAAGACGAGATGAACATCAAGACAAGAGCCCTGCGCCAGGAGGTCTGCCATGTTCCGGCCCCGGAAGACTTTGACTACAACAACCTGGGCACCATCATTTCAGACGGGGATGTGGGATGCTACTCCCGGCCGGAAGTGGGCAACAATATCCTCATCGGATCCGAAGACCCGGAATGCGACACCCTGGAATATGTGGAAGATCCGGACAATTACAATACCGACTTCACCGACCAGTGGACCACCCAGGCCATGAGAGAGGCCCAGCGTATCCCGGACATGCGCATCCCCAACAAACCCAGCGGCATCGTGGACCTGTATGACTGCACCGACGACTGGATTCCCATCTATGACAGATCCTGCCTGGACGGCTTCTACATGGCTGTGGGCACCAGCGGCAACCAGTTCAAGAACGCCCCGGTAGTGGGGGCCTTGATGGCTGAACTGGTGCAGGCTGTGGAAAAAGGCCATGACCATGACAAAGACCCGGTGTCTTTTGTCATGAAATATACCAAACGGCCCTGCAACATCGGGTTCTATTCCCGGCTGCGCAAAATCAATCCTGATTCCAGCTTTTCCGTGATCGGCTGATAATCCCAGGGGTCAGGCAGTCATCCTGACCCCTGCTTTTGTTATCTTCTGGTCCCTGTCTGATGCACAACTTGATTCCGACCGCCTTCTATTGCACGGTACAGTGCTTCATCTGCACGATTTAACAGGTAGATGGTATTGTCGCCTTTTGTTAGGGTTGTAACGCTCAGCTCTTTGTATCTCATTAGCTAATGATTTGTTGAACTTCATTCGATTCTTGCCGGAGCAGATCCCTTTGCCGCCATCAAATATCAGATCGCCATCATGATTGCCATTTTTTCAGGAAAAGCCATCACCGTGTTTCTGGCAATCCGGTTGACGGTGGCAAACAGTTTCGATGCCTACGGCATTCTTCACCCGGATATTCTGCGGATTCATTGACCATACCGGACAGCACCAGGGGTCAGTCCAGATGAAGCACCACGGAAAAACAGGAAAAAATTGCCCACATCTGATTACCCTGCCGAAGTCGTGACAGCCAGGTGCCGCTGGATGACATCACTGCGCAGATATGGGTGGTATCCGAGACTTTGACGATACATTCCGTATTGATTTTTCCCCGGGTGATCCGGGTCACGGTCTCCTTGAACCGGTTTTCCGCACAGCCTTTGAAAGTCGATGTTCCGTCCTGGAGCATCACCATGGGGGCCTTGACTTCGGCGACAATCCATTTGCCCGGGACCAGTTCCAGTCGGAACACACTGTCATTGGTGATCACCGTCACCACCGGGTGGCCGTCCATGGTGATCATCTCCACCCGGGTCTGGATGTCCCCTGTGACGATATCGGATACCTTGCAGAAAAAAGCGTTTCTGGCACTGGTTCCGCGGCCAGACGTCACAGATTTCCAGCCGATTTTGATAAAAAATTCTTATGCAGCTTTTGATCCGCTTGCTGGTGCAGGTGCACCATGTAAAAGGCCTGTGGTATTTAAATCTTCATCTATGTCAGGCCAGTGAATTCCAAACCCTGCACCTGCGATTTTTCAGTTATTACGCTGTTCCGGTGTTGCATGCAGCAGACGAGGATACCAGGTTAGTGGAACCGTTATGGTCCTTCCGTTGCAGATCAGACCCGGGGCCCACGGCATGGGATTCGATACTGCCGGGGTGGGGCAGCAGCTGCGGGCTAGTTTCCAGGGCATTGCCGCCGATGAAATTCAGAAGGGACCGGAGGCCTATGAAATCGATGTCCGGATGGCAGACATGGACAAAAACAGCCTGCAACAGCTGGAAAACTTCCACCTGACCCGCCCGGCCGGCATCCGGGTGCCCATGCCTGCCGTGGTGACCTGGAAAATGGAACGGGACTGGGCCAGGATCGCCCGGTTCAACGGCATGCGGGCCGTGACCCTGAGAGGGGATGTGGACACGCGCCTGGCCAACACCAGGGAATTGATGGCACGGTTCAACAACACCTGGCGCCCGGAATTTGCCGGCAGGTATCCGGATATCCAGTTGACCATTGCCGGATCTTTGGAAGAAACCACCACATCCCAGAAATCAATGTTCCGGTCCATGATGATTGGATTTATCGGCAGGGAATCCTTTGTATTTGTTTGTTTACTGGAAGCTGATAACAGAAGGCTGACAACTTTCATATAAAAAAGTACCAACTTGATCCATATCAAGGAATTGATTGTTCATCTGTATTATCTTGTCAGCGAAATGAACAATGGTCGGCAACTAAGATCTGACCGCTTTTTGCCTGGTTCGGGCCATACTTTCCCCATGGCCCGAACCAGGCAAGCACAGCAGGTTGTCAGGTGTCATTGTTTCAAACCGGCCCCCAGTATGGTAATGTGGTAAAAAACGTGGGAGATGTTCATGGAACAATTTTACAAAAAACGATTTTACGTTCAACGGGATGTCATAAAAAAAACAGCCGCTTTGACAGAGGTGAACGAAATTATTGAGATGGCCCGGGAGTCCCTCCGTAAACTCATCCCCAATGCTATGGAAGTCTGTATTCTATTGATTGATCCGGATGCATTGAAGTATACACGACCGCTGCAGTGTGCCCTGTACAAAAAACCTGTCGACTGTCAATCCTGTAAACGACATCGGCCGGCGGTGCAAAAAGCGATCACACAGGGCAAAGCCGTTGTAGTACCAAAAAGTGAACCGATCCGGCGACCCGATGGCACCATGATCGCCATCGGGTCTGAATGTGCGGTGACCGTGTCAGTCGAAAAACAGGTCGTGGCAGCGATCAGTGTTGTCATCCAGCCATTGACCCGGTTTTCACGGAAAGATTTTTTTCTCATCAAAGATATAGCCGACATTTTGGGCGCAATTATCCTGAATGCCAAACGCCAGTGGCAGATCACCCAGGAAAAAATACATATCAGCAAAACATTGACCCATCTTTCCCCTTTTGTGCCGGATGCGGTCAGGCATATGGCGGACAAACACCCGGAATTGCTCACAAAGGAAAAGGAACGAAAAGAAATTACCGTGCTGTTCCTGGATTTGGAAAATTATACCAAGCTGTCGACGGATCGCCCGGAGGCGGAAATAAACGCCATCATCGAGCGGATGTTTTCCACGTTTGTGGATCCCATTCATCGTTCCCATGGGGATATCAATGAAACTGCGGGAGATGCGCTCATGATTATTTTCAAAAACCATGACGCCCGGACAAACGCGGTCAATTCCATCAAGGTTGCTTTTGAAATAATGGCCCAGAACCGGATAATCAGTCGTTCCCTGCCCGATGATATGACCCCCATTCCGGTGAATATCGGTATCAATTCAGGTAGTGCACTTTTGGGAATGACCCGGCTGAAAGGCAATCTGGGGACCCGAATGACCTATACGGCAACCGGCACTGTCACCAATATTGCCGCCCGGCTGTCTGATTATGCCTGCGGTGGCGATATCCTTATCGGGGAAGAGACCCGAAAACTGATTCAAGACATCTGGACGGTCTACGACAGGGAAACCGTCACCTTTAAAGGGATCGATACCCCTATGCCGGTATATTCCATGTTGCGCCATCGGCCGGACAAACCGGAGGGACAGGTCATCCAGAGCACCACCCCGTGAACTCTTGAAGGAGAGAACCATGAAATTCAGTGCATTGAATGAATGCAGACAGACCATTTCCGATGAAGACATTGTCGTGGCCATGAAAAAAATTCCCGGATACCTGGATATCACCCCGTCTGATTTCATGGAAATCTATCGGGTGGCCTACGACCATGCCCTGCACCGGTTAAAACACGCCATCACAGCGGAGCAGATCATGACCAGACAGGTGATAACGGTTCCGGAAACCGCACCGCTTGCCGAAGTGGTCCGGCTCCTGGCTGACCATGACATATCCGGGATGCCTGTGATCGGACCGGACCGCACCATTGCCGGGGTCATCTCTGAAAAGGATTTTCTGTCAAAAATGGGGGGCGGCAAATCCCCCTCGTTCATGCATGTAATCCTGCAGTGCATCGCGCACACCGGCTGTATCGCCGCCGATATCAAAGACCTGACCGCAGCAGATATCATGTCATCTCCTGCCGTCACCATCTCCGGCACCACCCCGCTGTTTGAAGTGGCGGAGATCATGGACCGCTACAACATCAACCGGGTGCCGGTAATTGATGAAGCCGGACGGCTGGCAGGAATTGTTGCCAGATCCGATTTGATCCAGACCATGTGTTAATCTATATAAAAAAGGGGTGATACTGTGTCATCATTTTTCAAAAAAATGAAAGGAGGCAGCCAGAGCCCGCCTGGTGTGGGATTTACAGAAATTGCGTGGTCCTGGCTCGGGGCATTTCTGGGGATCACGCCGGTGGCTTTGCTGCAGTACAATTTTTTTTCTGACGGAGACCTGGTATTTCTCATCGGGTCTTTCGGCGCCTCTGCCGTATTGATTTACGGAGCGGTAAGAAGTCCCCTGGCCCAGCCCAGGAACCTGGTGGGGGGACATGTGATCTCCGCTGTCATCGGGGTGGCTGCCTGGCAGATGCTGGGAGCTGCCCCCTGGCTGGCCGCCGCCTTTGCCGTGGCCACGGCCATTGCCGCCATGCACGCCACCAAGACCCTGCATCCGCCAGGCGGGGCCACGGCCCTGATTGCGGTGATCGGCAGTGAAAAAGTCCACAGCCTGGGCTTTTTATATGTTTTGTTTCCCGTGCTCACAGGGGTTGTCATCATGCTGGCCGTGGCATTGGTTGTCAACAATATTGCCGGATCCAGAAAATACCCGGAATTCTGGTGGTAAAAAAATAAAATGGTGCAGAAAAAAGTGCAGGATATATAAAAAAATGGTTTAAAAAAGTTAATTTTAAGATTAAAATGTTTAATTGATCCATATCAAGGAATTGCATGTTCATCTGTACTATCTCTTGTCATCGAAATGAACGGCAGCCGGCCGGAAATTTCCTATGACCGGCTGACACATACAGCAACATAAACGCAACACATATCAAGGAGGCAACACCATGTTTTGTTTTCAATGTCAGGAAACCGCAAAAAACACCGGATGCACAATAAAGGGCGTCTG
>JAABUB010000161.1 GCA_011389575.1 Desulfotignum sp.
GGGATGTGCCAAAAAACCAACAGGGTTTGTCTCTAAAAATTGACACGACCCAGAAATTTTTTCCTGTTTTTCTAAGAAAAGCTGTTAGCTATTAGCTGTTAGCTTTTAGCTGAGTACTGATGGCTGATGGCTCTCCAATCCTACCCCAAGCCCCCCGGGGTGGCCTGTGACCGGACCGTCAGACCCGAAGGGGCACACTATACATACCAGAACGGCAGAAATCCATTCAACAATCCAGAGTCCACTTTCTGGATTTCACGCAAAGCAGCCCCGGAGGATCTCGGGCCGGGCACAGGCCACCCCGGGGGGCGATGTCCCGAATATGTTCCCAATAAAAAAGGGTTTGCTTATGATCAGCCCCCTGTGGCGGAGCCTTTTTTCTGGTTCATTCCGTACACAAAGGCCAGCAGCTCCGCTACCGCCACATATATGTGTTCCGGAATTTCCTGGTCAATCTCCAAAGAGGAGAGTACTTCCATGAGATCAGGATCATTTTTGACGGGAATACCGTGCTTTTCAGCCAGTTCTATGATCTTGCGGGCAACGCTTCCCTCGCCTTTGGCTGTAACCCTGGGCGCAGCGTCTGATTCCTTGTCATATGCAAGCACCACGGCTTGTTTTAAAGGTTTTCCGGCCATGGGATCAAATCACGATGTTTAAAACCTGGTCATCGCGGCTGTTGAACAGGTTTTTTGCAAGACAATCAGGGGTAATATCTGCCGGTGCCGCAACCTGGCAGTCCATTTTCAAAAGCTGGAAATCATTGTCAGCCATCTGTTTTTTCAAATCCGGTATCATGGAGGCCACAAATGCCCGGGTGTCTTCGTTTTCCAGCAGGAACCGGCCGGTAACCGCCTTGTCCAGAATGGAAACATCCGCCCGCACCGGTCCCAGGCGGGTCATGTCCAGGAGCAAAGATACCCGGATCATTTTTTTTTCCGGGGCTGTGTCCTTGTCTTCTCCCACATCCACCAGCAGCTGTCCCAGGGTGAATCCGGCATCTGCCAGCACGGGGAAAGGCAAAAGATACCGCCCGGATTCCGCACTCTGGTTGTTCAGCAGCTGAAGATTTTCAAGGGTTTGCACCAGAGCGGCTGCACCACTGGATTTTGCGTCTGTCCCCGTGCCCGGGGACAACGCCTGTTTCGATACCGCCCCTTTAAAATCTTCGGCCACCACTGTATGCAGCAGTTTTGCCAGGCTGTTTATCGGGCAGCGGCACCTGCTGTTTATCGGGCAGCTGTACCTGCTGCACCTGTTTGGCCGGCAATTGTCTGTCCGTCATCCGGGTTGCGGATGCAGGGTCTTGCTGCTGTAATACTGCTGCCAGTTTTTTTTCCAGGAGCAGGCCGCCTTTATCCATGAGCCGGGGCAGAAACTGGTCATCTTTTTGGCTGGATTTTAACGCCATTTTTTCCAAAATGTCAAAACCAAGGGACTGATCGGTCTTAAACAATGTGGAAAGGGCATCCGGCCGGGAAAAAAACCGCAGCAGCGGGGCCAGATGTGTTTGCGTACCAGACGAAGAAGGGCTGGTAAGCCTGAGTACATACCCGTCCTTTTGGGCCTGCACTTTCAGGTGAATATCTTCGCCAAGATGCAGGGGCACAGTGGTTTTGACATTGATTTTCTGCCCGTTGATGAGCAGTTGGGCCTGGTCCGGGGATGTCACCTGCAGCACCCTGGCCTGAACGATCTGGTTGTTTTTCAGTGCAGAAAAAGCTTTTGGCTGTCCTTTTTCACCGACAACCGTCATCCTGGAACTGGAAATTTGAATTGCAGGGATAGTCATGCCTGCTCCATTGCAACAAACTTTTCTTTCAGGTCAATGACCAGCTGGACCTCTCCTTTGGGGAGGGAAAGTTTCTGTGCAATGGTGTCAACATCCATTTTCTGAAAATACAGGTCGATTATCTGGTTCTGCTGGTCAACTACCGTGGTACCGCCGGAGGACAAAGGATCGGAAATCGGCCGCACAGGTCTGTCTTCCTGAAATGCTTTCTGCTGGTCTTCGAGTTTCTGGTGAAGGGCTTCCGCCCTGGATAATAAAAGATTGATACTGATAATCCGGGAATCCAGGGCATCATTGAGACTTTTGATCAATCCGCGTTTTTCCCGGATCTGGCTGTCAAAACTTGTGGCAGCATTTTTGGCCTCTGTCACCAGGGGGGTGAGCATGTCAATGATGTCTCTGGCTGATCTGCCTGCTTTTTCATCATCCTGGTTTTCTATTGTTTCTCCGGCATGGTACGATGCTTGCCTCCGGTCCGGGTCCGGATGTATATCGCTGTTTTTAAAACGGCTGTTGACGCGCCTGATAATCATCCACACGGTAATAAACACGAAAACATTGACAATACACAGAGCAGCAACCAGAAATTCCAGGGTGAATAACTGCGTCATACGGTTGTATCCAAAATCTGCCCCGGTGCATCCGGATCCATGTCCATGTCCCTGTCCTGCTGCAATCCACTGGCGCGCGTGGCCGCATTTTCACCGCCGGCCTCCT
This sequence comes from Desulfotignum sp., assembly GCA_011389575.1. Lineage (GTDB taxonomy): Bacteria > Desulfobacterota > Desulfobacteria > Desulfobacterales > Desulfobacteraceae > Desulfotignum. The sequence goes on from JAABUB010000161.1 coordinate 2,510, forward strand.
GGTGCTGATCATCTTGCTGCTTTTGCCGGTTTTGTCTTTCTTCTCTTTTTTTCTTGAGACGTTCTGATTCCTCAGATTCCAGGACCGTGGAATTTTTGCGTTTTTCCTGTGCCTGCTGCATTACAGCTGCCTGGTCCGGAGAGGGTTTTAAGGCATGGGCCTGGTTGCTGATTTCCTGGGCAATACCGGACTGCTGGATTATCTGGTTATGTCCGGGAATCGTGGTCATTGGTCACCCTCCCTAACTGGTTTTAAAAGACAAAAAACTGACATT
>JAABUB010000162.1 GCA_011389575.1 Desulfotignum sp.
AGTCCGATTGAGACAGCATCCTTTATGTGGAAGGAGTTTTCCCAGACAGCGGCCAGTGCAACGGTTTGTCCAGGTCCCTGGGCAAAGCCGGTTCCGACCAGCATGCCTAAGCCCGGCCAGATAGGGTTGCCGGTGATGAGGTTGGACAGATAGATGGCAGATCCGCCAACAAGGCCCTGGATCGCAATCATGGCAACGTAAACACAGGCCATCCAGAGCATGCCGCGGACAATACTCTTGCGCATCGAACCGCTGTGGTTGGCTGCCGCCTCATCTGTTCCTGTCAATCCGATGGAAATAAAACTGATTGTGAACAGGTGGATAGCAAAGCTGACAAAGGTCTCATAAGGGATGTCACACCATCCGGCACTTTTAACGATAAAGCCGACCAGTCCGCCGATAATGGCTGCCGGAAATAAAAACCGCTGGAAAAAGCCAACCTTTGCCCTGAGAATTACGCCAATCAGCAACATCACGGCAAGCCACCCAAAGGGTGCGAAAAACGGCATAAAAGACTGCTGAACCATATCTCCTCCATCCTGCTGTTAACCATGCACTGCGTACCAGGTCAAAAAGAGCCGGGAATCTTACCATTTTCCAAGCCTGTCCAGACGAAACCGGACATCTTTGTCCAGGGGGAACACGGGTCTTTCAATATGCTCAAATGGAAATCCGGTAACATCGGAACTGGTCGGACCGGGACCACAGACCCATAACATGTGTCTGGCTATGGGACCGAACGCCGCCCGGAAATGCTGCCTGGATTTGATCAGCATATACTTCTTTTTTGCCGGGTTGATTCCCATGTGTGTCAGGATGCCAAGATCGATCGCTTCCCCTCTTTTTTCCGTTACCATAATCTCCATGGACCCTGTGGACAGAACGGCCATGCGGCCCAGGGAGATGGTCAACCCTTTGAGCATGGGTCCGGTCAGTGTGATCGGCGCATCGGAAACCGCCTTTACGATCCCGCTGATCTGCATGGGCGCGCTCACATAGTTGAGGAGCGGTACCTGCGTTTTCCCCCCGAGTGCCAGTGTCACCTCGCTGCCGACCCCGGCCGCGAACATGGTCCGGGCAGATTCAGGGTCGAAGACCGGTCCGACGCCGATATCCTCGAAACCCATGGCAGCCGCCTCTTTCAGAACCGTCATGTCGGCGCCGTATCCACCGGATGAAGGGATGTCACCCGAGTCCGCCATGATGATCGGTCCCTCATCCAGACTTTTGGCATATTCAAGAGACTTCCGGCAGGGTTCCGGCTGATAGATCAGATCATACCGGCTGTCCCATGCCGTTTTCAGCAGTTTTTCAGCTGCCGCTGCACCTTTCTCAGGATTTTTGTCTGTAACGAATACGGCTGTCATACCGCCCGGTGCAATGTCTGAAAAAGGATGTCCGCCTGACAAACCGGCGTTGAGAATCTCCGGTTGATCTGCTTCCATCTGCTGGAGCATCTTGATCAACTGTTTCATCGGTGGTGTATCGTTACCCATATTTTCCAGGCTTGCCATCAGCGGAATTCGCCTTGCAACCGTGACCGCCTCATACTTTTTCTTGAGATGGTTGAGCAGGGTCCCGCCAGCACGTTGACCTGTTTCATACATATCAATATGTGGCGTGGTCCGGTAAATTGAGATCACCGTTGCATGATCGACCATTTTCGGTGTGATGATGCAGTGAAAATCGAGTGCCAGGGCAATGGGAATTTCGGGGACAATACTGCGGATGCGGTACAGCAATTCTCCCTCTGCATCCGGATAAGCGGGTGCCGCCATGGCCCCGTGCAGATCAAGCAGCACGGCATCACACCCTTTTTTGACAGCAGCTGTAATTTTTTCACAAAAATATTCAAAGGCAGAATCCTCAACAGGCCCTGACGGCAAGGCTTGACCGGCAATGGGCACGACAGCGTCTGCGCCGGTGCTTTCCGCAAGGTCAAGAAATGCGGTGGCACTGCTGTTTCTCCCCCGCAGGGCAGCCACTGCATTTTCCCCCTCAAACGGCATACCGCCCCCCAGCGGATTAAAATCCCCCAGTGTGGTCAATTGCGGTATAAAGGTATGTGACTCGTGCAGCATCTGTGCAATGACAAATTTCATTGGGTCGATCTCCTTACCATTGATATCTTTGCCTGATTCTCTCTATGGTCGACCGGTCCGGTTTGAACGGTATGTCCGGGATTCTGGGCAAGGGCAGCGCATGGGTCCGGCTGAAAGGCGTATCCTTGAGTTTCATGTTGTATGCCGTGACCATCAGGGTTTCCAGGTTCACCACATCCTCGATATTGTATGCCAGCAGGGTTTCCAGGGCCTGGGTGCTGCCGGTCTGCTCAAACTCCTGCCATAACAGAACCGCAAAAAACCCGTCCACCCCGTCCAGATCCCCCCGGTCCAGGCCCAGGGCCTTTTCGCACCGCTTCAGTCCGCCTGCATACCCCAGGCTTTTCAACACATACCGCAAATCGATATGCGCATGGTTCATCCGGATGCCGAAATACTTCTCGATAAAGGGGACATCAAATGTTTTGCCGTTGTAGGTGACGAGCACGTTGTATTTTTCAATATCATCCATAAACGCTTCCAGGTTCTGCCCCTGGACATAATATTTGATCGATTCACCGTCATACAGTGCAATGGTGGTGATCTCACTTCCGAACACATCCATGCCCGTTGTCTCGATATCGATGAACGCCGTGGTTTTCCGGAATTGCGGAAAAAACCGCCAGTGCTCCCCGGCCGGCAGATGATCCGCAAAATAGGCCGGGTT
>JAABUB010000019.1 GCA_011389575.1 Desulfotignum sp.
CCTGAGAGATGATCACAGACACCCCCTTGAAAGCCAGGGCTTCTTTGATGGTGTCTATGCTCTTTTTTACCTTAAAAGGCTTGATAATGGAGACATGTTCAACTCCCAGGGCCCGGACCAGCTTTTCGATATTGACCCGTCCGTGTCCGGACAGACCGAACAACTCCATGTCCACGCCGGGATGGGGCTGGTGCCCGGTCATGGCAGTGATGTCGTTCTCCAGGATGACCAGGGTGAAATTGTGGTTGTTGAACACAGCATTCACAAGGCCGGTGATGCCGGAATGAAAAAAGGTGGAATCCCCGATAAAGGACACCACTTTCTGGTCCGTGGCTTTACCGAATCCGCCGGCCGAGCTCACTGAAGACCCCATGCAGATCACAAAATCCCCCATGCTCAACGGAGGCAGAAATCCCAGGGTGTAGCAGCCGATGTCCGTGGGACAGATCACATCCATGTCTTTGGCTGCCTGCTTGATCTCATAAAATGTGGCCCTGTGGGAACACCCGGAACACAGGTTGGGGGGCCGCATGGGTATCTCCGGCACATCCGAGTTGTCCACAGCCGTTTTCGGGGTATAGGAAACATTGAAAAACGCGGCCATTTTTTCCCGGACCATGGCAGGATCATATTCAAACAACCTGGAAAACAGGTCATCGGATTTACCTTTGATGGGAATGGTGATCCCCTCTTCCTGGGCAAAGGCCTTTACCGCCTCTTCCATGAAAGGCTCGCCTTCCTCCACCACCAGCACTTTTTCACACCCTGCCAGAAACTTTTTGATCAGTTTTTCAGGCAGGGGATTGGAAAATCCCAGGCGCAGGATTGTGGTGCGGTCTGTCAACCCGAGGTCCCTGACCGCATCTTCGGCATAATGAAAACTTACGCCGTTGGCAATGATGCCCAAAGGGCCTTTTCCCTGAAGAATATTAAATGAAGAGGATTCAGCCATCTGGGCCGCGTTTTTGAGCCTTTCCAGCAGTTTGACATGCAGTCCCCTTGATACAGCCGGTACGGTGACACAGCGCTGGGGATCCCGGACAAACCGGCCTTTTGTTTTTCTGGGTGTCATCTCCCCGAAAGTGACAAATGCACTGGAGTGGTTGATGCGGGTGGTGGTGCGCAGGAACACCGGCTGTTTCAGGGCCTCGGACAGATCGAACGCCGCCTTGATCATCTCCTTGGCTTCGGCCACGGACGAAGGCTCGAGCATGGGCAACCCCCCGAACTTGGCATAATACCGGTTGTCCTGCTCATTCTGGCTGGAAAACATGGCAGGATCATCTGCACTGAGAATAACCATGCCGGCGGTCACCCCCACATAGGCCAGGGTCATCAGCGGGTCCGCCGCCACATTGACCCCCACATGCTTCATCATGCAAAACGTGCGAAGACCGGAGTTGGCAGCGGCTGCCGCCACTTCCAGGGCCACCTTTTCATTGGTGCTGTACTCAAAATAGAGGTCTGATTCCCGGGACATCTGGAAAAGGTTCAAAGAGATTTCAGATGAAGGGGTTCCGGGGTAGGTGGTGGCAAAAGCCACGCCTGCTTCCACAGCCCCCCTTGCAATGGCTTCGTTTCCCAGGAGCATGATTTTCTCGCCCGGGCTGTCCTGTAAAAGTTTGTGCATTGGTCCTCCTTATTTTTGGCGTGAATTACGCGTATAGCTTTTCCGCAGTTTCAAGGGAAGCAGCATACCCCTTGAACCCGTCAAGATCTTCACACGACTGTATGGCACCGGAAGCAAAAAATCCTTCCACCATGCTTTTTTCCCCATGACGAATCAACCCCATGAACAGCACCGGTATCAGGCTGATATTGGATTTTCCGGTTTCAACGGCAAATGCTGATGGCTGTGCCGACTGGTACACGGCGAAAAGCGGGGTGGATACCGGCATAATCTGAACAATTTCAGGGTAATGGTGATGGGAATGATCATGGCTGTGGTTGCACATGGATGGCACCTCTCAATTTGGCTTGTGGTTGCGTTTTTTAAGGCAGATCATACTGCTGCAGATTTCTGTTTATAGCTTTATTGCAGCCGTCATATGGCTATGCCTTTACCGGTATGTATAATATAACGAATCTGTTTGGCAAGAAAAACCTCGTGACTTTCCCCATTTTTCTTTTTCAATCCAGGATGGCTTTGAGGTCTTTTTCGGTGAACCGGTAAACAGAATTGCAGTGATGGCAGCGTACCTCAAGGGGAAACGGGCCGTTTTCAAGGATGTCTGCGCGGTCCTCCGGGGCCAGGCCTTTAATATACCCCTGCATCCGGTTCCTGGAGCACCGGCAGAAAAACTCCACCCGGGTCTGATCCAGAAAACAGGGGGCCAGGGGTGCAAAATCCTTTGTGATCAGGGCCTCGGGAGACACGCCGGTTGCAAAAGCCCTGCCGGCGGAATCAAGTGACTGCAAAATATTTTCCGCCTCTGCCACCTGGTTCGGGTCAGCACCGGGCATGGCCTGGAGAAAGATACCGCCGGCCCCGGCAACTTCCTGATGCTCATCAAAAAAAATACTGAGTTTCAATCCTGTGGGAATCTGCTCTGATTTGAGAAAATACACTGCCAGGTCCTCGGCAATACTGCCGTATTCCAGAGGAATCTTGCCGGAATAGGGGGTTCGGGCATCTTCTAAATATTTTGTTACAGTAAGAAACCCTGCCCCGAACAAAGAGGACAAAGATGTCACCTGGTCCGGATCGGGTGCATGAATCTTTTGTGTTTTCAAATACCCGCGCACCTCTCCTGCCACGTTGGCTTCCACATCCAGCCCCGTTACAGGTCCTGAACACTGGATGGCGAGGCTGATACGGTCTCTGCCCTTGAGGGTGGCACACAGCAGGGCCACTGCAATATAGGCATGGCCCAGCACCAGGGTTTCCAGGGGTCCGAGTTCATGATTGGCCCGCATTTCGTTGATCATGCGCGTGGCATGCACGACTGCGCCCCTGATTTGCCCGTCAGCCATGACAAACCTGTAACTTTGATCTCTGGCCCCGGCCTGAAACCGGGCTTTAATATCATGGTTGAAAATGTCTTTTTTGATCATTTTGGATGTCTGCCTGTTTTTTTTAAGGATTTTAAACATTTTGTAACAAAACGCCAAACAGCATTAAACAAAAAACAAAAATGCAATGCAGCTAAAATAGCCCCCGGTCAAACCCCCGGTACTGGACAGCCTCTGCCACATGTCCGCTCTGTATAGCCGGACAATCGGCAAGATCGGCAATGGTCCGGGCCACCTTTAAAATGGAATGACATGCCCGGGCGGAAAGCATCAGCGTATCTGATGCCTGTGCCAGTAAACGTTCTCCATTTTTATCCACATGGCAGTAATGGTGAACATCCTGACTGCTCATGCGGGCGTTGCAAAAGATTGGTGCCGAAGCAAAACGCTGGATTTGTATCTGCCGGGATTTTTCCACCCGTTTGCGGACAACCAGAGATTTTTCAGCTTTCTTTGGATTAACAAGTGCCTTGAATTCAACCCGGGGTACTTCCACCTGAATATCCAGCCGGTCCACCAGAGGACCTGATATTTTCGACCGATAGGCCTGAATTTTGGTATGGCTGCAGGTGCAGGTATTGCCGGGCTCAGACAAATATCCGCAGGGACAGGGATTCATGGCTGCCACCAGCATGAACTGGCAAGGGAAAACAGCTTTGATACCTGCCCGTGCAATGGTCACTTTTCCGTCTTCAAGGGGTTGTCGCAGCACTTCCAATACATTTTTTTTAAACTCAGGCAATTCATCCATAAACAGAACCCCGTGATGGGCCAGGCTGATCTCACCGGGAAGCGGTCTGGCACCTCCGCCCACAAGGCCTGCATCTGAAATGGTATGATGGGGGGCTCTGAAAGGCCGGCTTGCAGATTCTTTTTTCCAGGTTTCCAGTCCTCCCACCACAGAATATATGCGGGCCACTTCCAGGAGTTCCTCAAAGGAAGGAAAGGGCAAAATAGTAGCCAGCCGCTTGGCCAGCATGCTTTTTCCGGATCCAGGAGGCCCGGTCATCATCAGATGATGACCTCCGGCAGCGGCTATTTCCAGTGCCCGTTTGGCATGGGCCTGGCCCTGTACATCAGACAGATCCACATCCAGACCCCTGGCAAAAGCCCTTTGCATGAACTTTTTATCCCGCGCAAAAGGAACAATGGTTGTATGTCCGGCAAAAAAATCGACCACCTGACTCAAACTGGTAACCCCCAGTACGTCAAGTCCTTCCACCATGGCAGCCTCATCTGCATTTTTTGCTGGCACAAGCACGCCCTTGAACCCCTGTTCCCGGGCTGTCAGTGCCAAAGGCAGTATGCCGCGGACGGGTTTGACCCGGCCGTCCAGGGATAATTCACCAGACAGCAGATACAGCCCCATCCCATCGGCCGGAACAAGTCCCGACGCTGCAAGTATGGCTACAGCCACCGGCAGATCCAACCCTGTTCCCGTCTTTTGCACATCTGCCGGGGCCAGGTTCACCACCACCCGGTCCATGGGAAAGCTGTAACCGGAATTGTTCACTGCCGCCCGCACCCGTTCCTTGCTTTCTCTGACAGAAGCTTCAGCCAGGCCCACCATCTGGAAAACCGGCAGTCCCATAGAAATATCCACTTCCACATCCACCACAAAAGCGTCAATCCCGTTAAGGGAACAGGAGCTTGTTTTTGCGATCACAAATCACCTTTAATTTTATCAGTTTATCCGTATTTATCAAAATTTGCTCCTGAACCAAAGAAATTTCTTATTTGTTTTGCTTTGTTGATTAAAAACAGGTATATATATCCCACATTTTCACAGACCTTAAAATTTTAAGAAAGCACTTATGGATACAGCCTTCAGGCAGCAAACCCTGGCTCAGAATGTTGCCCTGTCCGGGACCGGGGTTCATTCCGGGAAAAAAAACAATATCATGGTAAAACCGGCCATGGAAAACCACGGTATCAAATTCCGGCGGGTGGATCTGCCCGGAACCCAGGAGATACCAGCCCTTTTCAAACGGGTGGTGGATACCAGCCTGGCAACGGTTTTAGGGATAAATGGCGCCATTGTCTCCACCATAGAACATCTCATGGCAAGCTTTGCCGGGCTTGGGATTGACAATGCCCTGGTGGAAATGGATGAATATGAAATGCCCATCATGGACGGCAGTGCAAAAGATTTCACCCGGGCGTTTACCGCAGCCGGTATTGTGCCCCAGCGCCTGCCCAGACATTTCATCATTGTAAAAAAAACCATCCGGGTGCAGGATGAGGACAAATTTGTGGAGGTCCGGCCTGCCCCCTCTTTTAAAATCACCTGTTCCATTGATTTTGACCAGTGTTTTATAGGAAAACAAAGCCTTACCTTTGACCGGGCAAAAAATAATTTTGAAAAAGAAATCAGCCATGCCAGGACCTTTGGATTTATCCAGGACCTTGAATTATTGAAAAAATTCAGTCTGGGAAAGGGTGGAAGCCTTGACAACGCCATTGTGATTGATAAAGATAGAATTTTGAATCCGGAAGGGTTGCGCTATTCGGATGAATTTGTCCGACATAAGCTGCTGGACAGCCTGGGGGATTTTTCCCTGCTGGGAATGCCCATCCAGGGCCATATTATTACCCACAAATCAGGCCATACCCTGAACCACATATTCATAAAAAAACTGTTAGACAACAAAGATGCATGGGAAACCGGGCCTGCAACCATGGAACTGGATATTGGGACATGACAACAAAAATGCTCCAGCCTGCAAAACAGGTCTGCCTTTTTCTGATTCTCATCGGCTTGTTTCAGCTGTTTACGCCGGTCATTATCCAGGCGGACAATGACCCGGTTTTAACCAATATCAAACTGGCCAACACCCGGGACGACCTGCTCACCTATTTTGAAATAAATAATGCATTTACGGAAAAAATCACCCGGGCGGTGCAAAACGGTATCCCCACAACCTTTTCATTTTATATATCTTTGTATAAGACCAGTGACTCCTGGGTGGACAAAAAAATAGCTGACATTGAAATCGCATCTACCATAAAATACAATTCATTGAAACAAGAATACGCGGTTGTCCGCCCCTGGAAAGATGAAAAACCTTCTGTTACACAATCTTTTGAAGAAGCCAAAACCTGGATGACAAGTATTGACAATCTTGCGGTAATCCCACTTAAACATCTGGTAAAAGGAGAAAAATACCAAATCAGGATAAAAGCCCAACTGACCAGGGTCACCCTTCCTTTCTCCCTTCATTATGTTTTCTTTTTCGTATCTTTCTGGGATGTGGAAACAGACTGGTACCTTATTAATTTTACCTATTAACCATAATTGTCTCCACCTTTGGCTGCTACATGACAGATGCCGTAGAAAATGCAAAACAAAAACGATCCCGCCGGAAAAAAGAAGGGATTTTCATCCTTGCCATCCTGGTGGCGGTGGCTTTCCTTACGCTGATTGAAACACGGATTACACCCTTTGGCACGGATTTTCCGCTTTCCAGTACCGTATTGATGTTTATTCTCATCAATATCAACCTGCTTTTGCTTTTAACATTGCTGCTGCTGGTTTTCCGGAACCTGGCAAAACTGTATTACGAAAAAAAAAAAAATGTTTTCGGTTCCAAGCTGAAAACCCGGTTGATCACCTCTTTTGTGATTCTGGCCCTGGTCCCCACCACGGTATTGTTTTTTTTCTCCATTCAGTTTATCTCCACCTCCATTGCATTCTGGTTCAATGCACCAGTGGAGCAGACCCTGGAAAACTCTCTGGCTGTGGGGCAAAAACTGTATAACTATATTGAAGAAAAAGATGTGTTTTTTGCCAGGCGGGCTGCCTTTCAGATCGATTCCAGAAAACTGCTGGAAAAAGAAAACCACAATGAACTGAACCGGTATACCCAGGTTATCCAGCGCGCATTCAACCGCCATGCCGTGGAGGTCTATACCCCGGATGCCAAACGGGTGAGTCTGTCTCTGGCCAATGAATTGGAACCCCTTTATTTTGGTCTTCTGACTACTTCGGATTTGAACAAAATGTCAGGAGAAAAAGTCAGTACCACTATTTATCAGCCCATAGACCAGGGGGAGTTTTTGCGTACCGTATCCACCATTCCCTTTGATACGACACCAGAAAAGGTATTGGGCTATATTGTAGTAACCACCCTGATATCCAGGGATCTGTCAGAAAATCTCACCGCTATTTTAGACGGGATGGAAGAATACCATCAGCTGAAACTCACCAAAAAACCGGCCCAGATTTCCTATTATATTGCCTTGTCCATTGTGGCCCTGCTGGTGGTGTTCTGCGCCATCTGGTTCGGATTTCAGCTGGCCAAATCCATTACCGTTCCCATCATGAAATTTGCCGAAGGCACCCGCCGGATTTCAGAGGGAGATCTCAAATACCAGATTGATTTTGAAACAGATGATGAAATCGGTACCCTTATCAAGTCATTTAATTCCATGACCACCCAGCTGGCTGCGGGCAGAGAACAGATTGCCCTGTCCAGGGAAATGCTGAAACAGCAGAACGCAGAACTGGAAAAAAGCAGACAGTACATTGAAATCGTTTTACAAAACATCTCCGCCGGGGTTGTCTCCATAAATGACACAGGGGTCATTACCACTATCAACAAATCTGCTGAATCCATGCTGGCCATCAAAAACCGGAATATCATCGGTTGTAACTTCAGGCAGATCCTTACAGACGAATATCTCCAGATGGCTGACAAGCTCCACAAACAGGCTGCTGCGGGTCAGCATTATATGCAGATACCCATATCTGCAACAGTGTCAGGGACTCCCAAGCATTTTTCTCTCCACTACAGCACCCTGAAAGATGATGCTGGGCACCACATCGGGGCAGTGCTGGTGTTCGATGATGTCACTGAACTGGAAAAAGCCCAGCGCATGGCAGCATGGCGGGAAGTGGCCCGCCGCATCGCCCATGAGGTGAAAAATCCGCTGACACCCATAAAATTATCTGCCCAGCGTCTCAAACGCAAATACGGCAAACAAATCAATGACCAGGTCTTTACCAGTTGTGCCGATACCATAGTGGAGCACGTGGACCTGATTCGGAATCTGGTCAACCAGTTTTCCACCTTTGCCAAATTTCCGGATGTGAATTTCACCCGGGCAAGAATTGAAAATATTATTCTGGAAACCATTGCCCTGTATAGAGAAGGACTGGAAAACGTAGAGATCACATCCAGATTTGAAGAAAATCTGCCCACACTCAGACTGGATCACCAGCACATGAAGCAGGCGTTTATCAATCTTATCGACAATGCAGTATCTGCAGTCAATAAGAACGGTACCATTGAAATTGATGTTTCTTTTGATGCTATTTTGAAAATTGTGAGAATTGAAATTGCAGATACGGGAAAAGGCATATCTGACAAGGAAAAAACCAAACTGTTCGAACCCTATTTTTCCACCAAGAAAACGGGAATGGGGCTTGGGCTTGCCATTGTAAATTCCATTATCACAGACCACAGCGGGGTCATACGGGTTCAGGACAACCAGCCGCAAGGTGCAAAATTTATTATTGAACTTCCGGCTGCGTAAGTCTGCATTGCCCGAAAACGGCACCAGCACCGCCAACCGATCCCAAGAAAAAAAGAAAGGAAAGTATTTTATGTATCCGGCTGTTTTAATTGTTGACGATGAATCCACCATCATAGAATCCCTTGAAGGTATACTTTCGGATGACGGATTTGAAGTCATGCATGCCTTTAACGGATATGAAGCTTTAAAAAAGATTGAAACCGAATCTCCTGACATTGTTCTGCTGGATATCTGGATGCCGGGGATGGACGGGATAGAAACCTTAAAGGAAATCAAAAAAAGCTTTCCCAACATTCCGGTGGTGATGATCACCGGCCACGGTTCCATTGAATCGGCAGTGGATGCCACCAAATCCGGGGCCTATGATTTTCTGGAAAAACCGTTGTCCATTGACAAGGTCATGGTCACCATCAACAATGCCCTGAATTTCAGAAAACTGGAAGAAGAAAATCTTTATCTGCGCAAAAAAACCATTGAAAAAAATTCTATTACCGGTACCAGTCCGGCAGTTCAAAAACTATACCGGCAAGTCATGGCAGCGTCTCCTTCTGATGCCTCCATATTGATCACAGGAGAAAACGGCACCGGCAAGGAAATGGTTGCCAGAACCATTCATCAGTTCAGCTTGCGGCCGGAAGAACCTTTTATCATCATCAACTGTGCGGCCATACCTGAAGAGACCATTGACAGCGAGCTGTTCGGCCATGAAAAAGGTGCCTTTGACAGCGCCCTGTCCAAAAACATGGGAAAATTCGAACTGGCCTCCGGTGGCACCCTTTTTCTGGATGAGGTCGGTGACATGAACATTCATACCCAGGCAAAAATTCTGCGTGCCCTGGAATCCAAGACTTTTCAGCGCATCGGCAGCGGCAGAACCATCCACATGGACGTACGGATCATCGCTTCCACCAACAAGGATCTTGCCGTGGAAATACAAAACGGCAATTTCCGTCAGGATCTATTTTTCCGGCTGAATGTCATTCCCATCCATGTTCCGCCCCTGCGGGAAAGAAAAGAAGATATTCCTTTGCTGGTGGACACCTTCCTGGAAAAACTGGCCAGGCAGTCTTCAGACCCCAAAAAATCCATTTCATCCCAGATTCTGGATCTGCTGGCCGGTCATCCCTGGCCGGGAAATGTGAGAGAACTCAAAAACCTGGTGGAACGTCTGAACATTATGGTCCAGGGAAATCACATCGATATCACCGATCTGCCCCATCCCTATAATCCGCAGGTGAAAACCCAGGCAGCAGTGGAACGCAGGCATTTGTTTTCCATCAACAACCTGGATAAGGCCCGGGCCGCTTTTGAAAAAGAATATGTCAAAAGCAAGGTGGAGCAGGCCCGGGGAGATATTCCGGCAGTGGCAAAAACCCTGGGCACCAGCACCCGGTTCATCAAAAAACAGCTTACCTGATCAGGGCCGTCCCATGAGAATCATCAGCGGCACCTGCAGAGGCAGAAAACTTGCTTCCCTGGAAGGCCGGGACATCCGTCCCACTTCTGACCGCATCAAAGAGACCATGTTCAATATCCTGGGATCACGGGTTAAAAAGGCCCGGGTTCTGGATCTTTTTGCAGGCACCGGTGCCCTGGGCCTTGAGGCTTTGAGCCGGGGAGCGGCCCGTGCCGTATTCGTGGACGTATCTGCCGCATCCTGCAGGATTATTCAGCAAAACATTGATCATTGCAGATTTTTTCAACAATCTTGTGTGATCCGACAGGATATTTTTTTTGGTCAACTGCCTGCATCTGTCACCTCCTGCAGCTTTGATCTGGTTTTCATGGATCCGCCCTACCACAGAAATCATATGAAAACCCTTCTTGAAAGACACCGGATCAGCTCTCTTTTATCGGATGACGGTATTGTTGTTGCAGAACATGGAGCAAAAGAAACCCTGCCCGATACCCTGAACGGGCTTGACATTTTCCGGCAAAAAAAATACTCAAGAACAACCGTTTCCTTTTTAACCAGAACCCAGGTCCCTGCATGAGGAATACAATGCCCCCAAAAAAAAGAACCGCCATCTACCCTGGATCATTCGATCCCTTAACCAACGGCCATATGGATGTGATCCAGCGTGCCCTGGAAATTTTTGATGAAGTTGTTGTGGCAATCCTCAGAAATCCTTCCAAAAAAGCGTTGTTCTCCACCGAAGAAAGACTGGAAATGATCCGCCGGAGCTTCAACGGCAACAGCGCGTTGAAAGTGGATACCTTTGACGGACTTCTGGTGGACTATGCCCGCATGAAACATGCTGTTGCCATTATTCGGGGGATGCGGGCCATATCGGATTTTGAAAATGAATTTCAGATGGCGCTGATGAACAGAAAACTGCACAAGGATGTGCAGTCGGTGTTTCTCATGACCGGGCTCAGGTGGATCTTTACCTCCTCTTCCATTATCAAGGAGGCGGCCCAGTTTGGTGGAGATGTCTCGGACATGGTGCCGGAACCGGTGAAACTGAAACTCATGGAAAAATTTCCCCTGCTTGCAAAAAATCTGAAGCAAGCCCAAAGCAAAAAAGGCACACCCTGAATATGGATCTGTGGCAGCTCCATATTTTTGTCACTGTGGTGGAAGAAAAAAGCTTTTCAAAAGCCTCCCATACCATCAATTTGTCCCAGCCCACGGTTTCCTCCCATATAAAGGAACTGGAACAGCATTTTCAGTGTCGGCTTCTGGACCGGCTGGGCAAAAAAACAGAACCCACACAGGCTGGATGGATTTTATTTGAATATGCAAAAAAAATGCTGGCCCTGAAAGACCGGACCGAATCCGCCATGCTTGATTTTATCGGCTGCACCAGAGGCAGCCTGGTCATCGGCGGCAGTACCATCCCGGCCGGCTATATTCTTCCCAGGCTCATGGGGCCTTTTGCCAGGGCCTATCCAGATGTATCCGTATCGTTATATGCCGGAGATACCCGCCAGATAATTGAAGATGTCAAATACGGTCGGGTGGAAATAGGGGTGGTGGGGGCGCGTACAACAGATACAGCCATTATTCAGGAAGTACTTCTGGCAGATGAAATGAAACTTATTGTACCACATGGCCATAAATGGGCCCACCTGTCTGCCGTCGACTGGTACATGTTGACAAAAGAACCTTTTATTGCAAGGGAATCCGGCTCCGGCACCTGGCAGTCCATATGCAGCAGCATGGCAGATGCCGGATATGACCCTGGTCAATTACAACACTGCATCACCATGGGTTCTTCTGTTTCCGTGATCCAGGGGATCCTCAACCATGTGGGGGTTTCCATTCTCTCCACCACAGCGGTGGCTGATGATCTGGCAAAAGGCCGGCTGTCTGCCCTGGCAGTGAAAGGGGTGGACCTGAACCGTTTTTTTTATCTGACCCGGGCAAAAAAACGCACCCAGTCTCCCATCTGCAAAAAATTTATTGCCTTTGCCCTGCAGCACCTTTCAAGGACCTGATCCACCTCTTTTCAGCCAACCTTTTCCCCCGCAAAAACTTCATTGACAACCCTTGCGTTTTCTGACAAGCTTCGCTGTAAATTAAAAGAAGAAACGGTTGAACACAATGATTATAGAAACAGGAACACGCCATGATTATAGGATTGGATGTTGGCGGCACGCACACGGATGCGGTTATCCTCAGCAGAAACGGGATTGAAAAAAGCATCAAAGTCCCCACAGACCCTGCTGATCTTTTTAACACGGTACTTTCAGGCTTTACCCGGCTCCTTGCATCCATTGATCCCAGCCAGATTCAACGGGTGGTCATTTCCACCACCCTGACCACCAATGCCATTGTCCAGCAGAACATGGAACCGGTGGGTATGATCGTCTCAGCCGGCCCGGGCATAGATCCGGAATTTTTTCGCACAGGCGACCATTATTATGCGGTTTCCGGCTCCATCAACCACAGGGGACGAGAAAAAGCCCCGGTCAATGAGATACAGATCCAGGATATCGCCAAAAAACTCAAAGATGCCGGTGTGGAATACGTGGGGGTGGTCAGCAAATTCTGCGTAAGAAACCCTTCCCATGAAATCCTGATCAAACGGATCCTGAACAAATTTTTCAAACAGGTATTTCTGGGCCACCACGTATCCGGGAACCTGAACTTTCCCCGGCGGATCGCCACCACCCATTTGAATGCAGCTGTATTTGCGCTGCACAAATCTTTTTTTGAAGCCGTGAGAAAAAGTCTGGCTGAAAAAGGGTTGACCATTCCCATCCAGATCCTGAAAGCGGACGGGGGCACCATGAGCCTGGAAGCGTCCATGCATTTTCCCGGGCAGACTGTTTTATCAGGCCCTGCAGCCAGTATCATGGGGGCTATTCCCTACGCACCCGAGGGACAGGACGTCATTGTGCTGGATATCGGAGGCACCACCACGGATATCGCTTTTCTTGTGGACAAGGCCCCGCTGCTGGAACCCGTGGGTATTCAAAGGGGCCGCTACAAAAGCCTGATCCGGTCTTTGCGTACAGACTCCAAGGGCATCGGCGGCGACAGCGCTTTGCGGGTCAGTGACAATGTGCTTACCATCGGTCCGGACCGCCAGGGTCCGGCCATGGCATTCGGCGGTCCGTTGCCCACCCCCACCGATGCCCTTGTGGTACTGGGGCTCATGGATACTGGAAACCGGGAAAAAGCAGTGGCCGGCATCCACACCATTGCACAGGAATTGGGCCTTTCCGATGAACAGGCAGCTGAAAAAGTATTCAAGGCCTGCTGTACCATTATTTTGAAAAAAACCTTTGAAATGATTGATCAAATAAATTCACAGCCGGTGTATACCGTGCATGATTTTCTGGAGGGGTACAAACTCAGCCCCCAGAAGATCCTTCTGCTTGGGGGACCGGCCCCCTATTTTGCAAAAAAAATCGAAGATCTCTACCAGATCGACACCCTTGCGGTTCCGGAATCTGCCGTTGCCAATGCCATCGGGGCGGCTCTGGCCAGAACCACCTGTGAGGTTTCCTTGAATGCGGATACAGAACAGGGCATTGTCACCGCCCATGAAGAAGATTTTGCAGAACCAGTCTCAAAAACCTTTTCAGAAGATGAACTCATGGAAACCGCCTACAACCTGCTGCGGGAAAAAGCCATCAACTCAGGGGCAGACCCGGAAAACATGGATGAGGTGGAGGTGGTGGAGTATCAGAAATTCAATATCGTGAGAAATTTCTCACCCAGGGGAAAAATATTCCGCACCAAAATGCAACTCAAACCAGGCCTGATCAAGGGCTTTGAAAAAATGTTACATTAAAGAGGAAATCATGCTGAAAGCAATGCATAAAACAGGACTGGTATTTTTTCCCGCCTTTGACTGGGCCATCGACCCCACCCATCCGGAACGGGAAGAGCGGCTTTTGTATACCCAGGACCAGGTCACGGAAGAAGGCATTTTTGATATTCCGGGAATTATTGAATACAAACCTGCCCTGGCAACCCCCAAAGATATTCAGCGGGCCCAGTTCTGCGTGCCGGATGAACAGACCATCACCACGGAATCGCATCTCATCAGCGCCGGCGGAGCCAAAGTTATTGCCGATGCGGTCATGGGCAAGGAAGTGCAGAACGGATTTGCCCTGGTGCGCCCCCCCGGACATCACTCCATGCGGGTATCACACGGAGGACGGGGATTCTGCCACATCAATATTGAAGCAATCATGGTGGAATATATCCGGACGCGGTACAATGTCAAACGCATTGCCATCATTGACACCGACTGCCATCACGGGGACGGTACCGACAATATTTTCTGGCATGACCCGGACGTGCTGTTCATCTCCATGCACCAGGACGGCCGGACCATGTTTCCGGGAACCGGATTTCCCGGGGAGCTGGGAGGCCCCAACGCCAAGGGGAGCAACCTGAACATTCCCCTGCCGCCCGGCACCTCCACCGAAGGATATCTGTATGTGATCAACAATTGTGTGCTCCCTGTTCTGGATGCATTCAAACCGGATCTGGTGGTCAACTCGGCAGGCCAGGACAACCACTATACCGACCCGTTGACCAATATGAATTTCTGCGCCCAGGGATATGCCCAGCTCACCACCCTGTTAAAACCCGACATTGCGGTGCTGGAAGGGGGATATGCCATAGAAGGGGCCCTGCCTTATGTCAATCTGGGTATTATTCTGGCCATGGCCGGCATTGATTACACCGGGGTGGTGGAACCTGATTACAACCCGGAAAAACTCAAACAGTCTGTGAGCATTACCGACAAGATAAAGAAAACCGTGGACCAGATCAACAGCTTCTGGGCCCAGCGCCTTCAGCTGCGCTCTGATGCCGGCACCCCCGGAGAACTGCAGGTGCGGCACCGGGAAATCTATTATGACACAGACAATATTTTTGAACGGCAGAAAGAACGGATCAGAATCTGCAGAGACTGCGGCGGCAGCTTTGAAATTGATTCCAGGGCCATGCCGGGCCGTCACATTCTGGGGGTGCATATTCCCATCAATGCCTGTAAAAACTGTATTGAAAAAGGGTATGAATTTTTTGAATCCGCTCCTGCAGACACCTATGACCGTATTTATCTGATGGACCGGCCCAAAGATTCCTATCATATCAAATAGGCCGTCCAGGCAATGAATCAAAGCAGTACCGGTATTCATCTTGAAACCAGATCCCGTGTGATACACCTCATGCGGGATTTTTTTGGCCGGCACGGTTACCTGGAAGTGGAAACCCCGGTCAGAAGCCCTGCCATTATTCCGGAAGCCCACATTGATCCGGTGACCGCAAACGGGCAATTTCTCATGGCATCCCCGGAACTCTATATGAAACGGCTGCTGGCCAGAGGGTATCCAAAGATATTTCAGATCTGCAAATGTTTCCGGAAAAATGAAAGAGGAAACCTGCATCTGCCTGAACTTACCCTGCTGGAATGGTATGGGACCGGTAATACCTACCTGGATCTCATGGACCAGTGCCAGGCACTGGTACGGCATATCGCTGACGGTCTGGGATATGGTTCATCCATCTCCTACCAGGGGCTTACCCTGGATCTTACCGCCCCTTTTGACCGCATGACCGTGCACCAGGCATTTGAACGGCATGCCCCAAAATCCTGCGACCAGGCCCTGGCAGATGACAGCTTCCATGAGATCATGGGGTTTGAAGTGGAACCCTGTCTGGGCACGAAGCGGCCGGTTTTTCTCATGGATTATCCTGTCTGTCTGGCCAGCCTGGCAGCCCCCGGCTTTCGGAACCCGGACCTTGCAGAGCGGTGCGAATTTTATATGGCCGGCATTGAACTGGCCAACGGGTTCACGGAATTAACAGATGCAAGGGTGCAGCGCCGGCGGTTTGATGCTGAAAACCGGCTCCGGGCCGGTCAGGGAAAACAATTGCTGCCTCTGCCAAAAACCTTTCTTTCCGAGCTGGATGCCATGCCTCCGGCTGCCGGCATCGCCCTGGGCGTTGACCGGCTTGTGATGCTTTTTGCCGATGCCGCCTGCATCGACCAGGTGGTGGCGTTCACCCCTGAGATCTGCTGATTCTCCTGTTGAAAAAACAGCACTGGATATATGCTATAGGCATCCCGGGTTTTCGACCGTTTGCTGCAGAACTCTGTCGCCGCCCCCCCGGTGGTATCCTGTGCCCGGCCCGAGACCCTGCGGGGGCCTGGTTACTACCGGCTAACGGCTTCCATGATTTGTTGTGCCTGTCAGGGCATGGCCGTTATTGTGAAACCCGGGCCTGGGTGCGGCAGAACCAGTACATGATGCCGCAGCCGGCAAAAAACAGTCCGACGGCCCACAGAAGCTGAGCATCCACAGATGGCAGGATATTGACATTGGTATACACCGGAACATTTTCGACAATAGTGACTGCGCCATCCAGTTTCACATACTGCTGCTTTACAACAATCACCTGCTTAAAGGGCCACAATGCCCACAGGGATCCTGCCATCAGGCCCAGAAGAAATGCCATGGTGGCATCATAATACCGTGTGAGAACATAATTCACCAGCCGCGCGAACAACAGCCCGCCGAACACAATTCCCAGTGTAAAGCTTCCCAGAAATACCACGGTGTCCAGGTGAAAAAATTTCACCGCTGAAATCGCGGAAAGTACATCAAAATATGCCCCCATGAGAATCAGCACCAGCGAGCCGCTGATACCGGGCAGCACCATGGCGGAAATGGATATCGCACCGCACAGGCCGGCATACAGATATTCGTGCACCGTGTATCTGCCCGAGAAGAGTAACGGATTGTTTTTTGCGCCATCCGGGGTGTTATCCATCTTCTCCAGTTCATATTGGATCTGGTAATAATCAGATTTTTGTTTGACCTTTTCATAGGGATTGACCTGCATGTAAACCGCCATTGTCACGGCAGTCCCCAGCAATACAAAAAGAATCAGATATACCCGCAGGGACCTGAGCATCTTTGCCGGGATCAGAATGGACACCAGGATCAATCCGAAAAAAAATGCATAGGTTACAGAAAAATGCTGCGCCAGAAGGTAGGTCATCAATGAAGACAGTCCGAAAATGGCGGCAGCAGCCCCGATGATCAGCTTACACAAAAATATAAAATCATTTTGTTCTAAAAATGTCACAATTGCACGGGTACTGCCTTTTTGGCCCAGGCACCTAATAAACCTTGCTCCCAGACCCACGCCCTGAAATATAAATGATTTATTGATGCGGTTCAAAATGGCAAAGACCCGTTCATAGATATTGAAAACCAGCAGAAAGGTGCCGCCGGAAACCCCTGGAATAATATTGGCCGCCCCCAGACAGAACCCCATAAGCAGCTCTTTTAAAACCAAAGGAATAAATTTTCCCCGATACCGGAAAGACAGCCTTTTTTTATCCATTCCACCCATGCTGCCCGATGAGCTTCACAAACCGGCAGCCCCCCAGAGTTTCTTTTTTTATACCGGTATCGCTCTTTGTCAACTTCACAAGTTCCTGGGAAAAATGTCCGCCCACAGGCATGACCAGGCGACCGCCAGTAGCCAGCTGCTCCACCAGAGGCGGCGGGATCTGGTTACCGCCGGCAGTCACAATGATGGCATCAAAGGGGCTTTCTTCCTTCCATCCCTGGGTACCGTCGGAATACCGGGTCACAATGTTGTGGAGCCGCAGCCGGTCAAAAAGGGCGCGGGTCTGCAAAAAAAGCGGGTGGTTGCGTTCAATGGTATATACCCGGTAAACCATTTTGGCCAAAATGGCTGCCTGATAACCGGATCCGGTACCAATTTCAAGCACGCGCTCAGATCCTTTCAAATCCAGGCTCTGGGTCATTTCTGCTATAATATAGGGCTGGGATATGGTCTGGGCCTCACCAATGGGCAGGGGAAAATCCCCATAGGCACTGTCCACCAGGGCTTCACTTACAAACAAATGCCGGGGCACCTCATTCATTGCCTGAATCACCAAAGGGTCGGTAATTCCCCGGGCAATGATCTGCCTGTCCACCATGTCTTTGCGCCACCGGACAAATTTTTTGGGTTCATCGTTCATGAACCCCTTCATACCAGCATGTCCGTTTTCCGTCAAGCAGATACCGCCCCTTACGCTGAAATACGAATTCTTCAGATTGATCGATACCAAAAGATCAGTCTATTGAATCACGGCAGCAGGTAATCCGAGCGGGGAGGCATCGCAATGGCCCGTAAATACCGGATTTTGGTTCCCGGTCTGGTTCAATTGTGCATACGCGTTGACAAGTGCTGAAATATCTGCCTCGCTCATACCGTTCGGGTCGTCAAATCCCCTGGCGGTCAAACGGCCGCCGGTTTTATTCAGCCCCTGTTTCCCTGTTGTTTTTTGGATCCGGATGCCGTATTTTTCCGGATGCTGTCCCATGTCCGAAGTGGCTGTGAGGGTAAATCTGGAAGGTTTGAACCAGTTGAACACGTCCTTGCAGCTCATACAAAACCCAAGTGTTTCCAGAGCGTCTTCCCAGGTTTCCCCGGGTACGCCCACCATGATATTCACATGGTTGTTGTAAAAACCTGCCATTTTCATATGGTTTACAAAGGTCTGAAGGACGGCGGCATCATACCCTTTGTTCAACAGAGCCAGGATCCGGCTGCTGGCAGATTCCATGCCCACGGTACAGTGGAAGCCGCTTTCCTTGAGTGCTTTGAAAATTTTTGGTGTAAATCCGGTATCTACCCGGATAAAGGCATGCCAGTTTATCTCAAGGCCCTGTTCCAGAATGGCTTGCGCAATTTTCAGGGCATGAGCGGGCGCGATGGCCTCAGCCAGCATCCTGAAACTGGAGAACCCCAAGTCCGTATAGTAGCGGATGTCGAAAAGAATATCAGCCGTTTTCCTGGGTCGGTAGGTCTTGTCCCGATGAAGGTTGACATAATCACAGAAAGCGCATTTCTTCCAATAACAGCCGGCAGACTGTCTAATGGGAATTTTCGCCTCCCTGGGCATCCGGGCCAGGGCACTGGATCCGAAACGGTTGTAATCGTAGACCGGTGTGAGGTTTTGATTACCGGAATCATGGATACCGGTGGTTTGCTCCCGGTGCTTTTCAAAAGTCAGAACCCCGTCCGACTCCCGGGGCAGCCTGCCTGCTTTTACCGCCTTGACCAGGCAGGCCAGAGGATGCTCGCCCTCATATTGTACAAAAGAATCCACAGGCAGCCGTGCGTGCATTTCAGCCAGCTCTTCACGACCCATCAGGGTGATAACCGGACCCCCGAAACAGATGTGGACCGGGTCCGCCATTTGTTTTATCTGCCCGGCCAGTGCAACCGCCGGTGCCAGCTGCTGGGAAAAGGGGATGGAAAATCCCACTACAGGGGCCCTGCTTTGGACAATTTCCCGAACAATTTCAGGATGCAGCAAATCCATCAAATCCCGCATCTCCGGGCTGTCCACCAATTCCTGAATACCCGCGCAAGAAAGGGTTCGGGTCTGATAGAGATGGCCGAACATCTTTTTGTAGGTTTTACCAAAGACACGGGTATACCGGGTTCCAGCTATTTCCATGGCCATCAGATCCTGAACCGAATCCAATCTGGATATAATGCGGTCCGGTATTCCGGCCCCCCTCTCCGGCTCAGATGACCTGGCAATGCAGAACAGGGCGGCAAGGTTCAGGTCCACGGTTCTGGTATGAAATCCTTTGCTTTCAAGAAAACTGCTCAGAAAATGGGGGGCTGAATAGACCCGGTCGATTCGGTCCATGGGCGGGGGAAATATCAATACGGCATCCAACTGGGTCATAGAAAAGGCTCCTTTTGTTTCGATTTTTTCTGCTATCTTTATAACAGACAATAACCGGGAATGCATCCGGTAATCTCTATATTCCGGGCCTAAAAATCCCCCACAGGCATGGTGCGGCTTGCAGGACAGATGTAATAAAGTATTGTACAGTGTCGGCAAAGCAAAAATACAGGATTCTCCCCATATCCCCTCCAACCGGCAAAGGATATAATGCTGAAAAGAAAAGGGTTATGATCAGGATATGCCCAAACCAGGGAGGATGTCATGGAAAAGGACAGCATCATTAACAATACCATGGGAGGACTTGCGGATCTGCCTGTCCTGCCGGCAGTGGCTGATTCAAAAGGCCCATATGCGGATGATGGTATATATCCGGAGGAGGATGACTTGGCCAACGCACTCTGCCTGCTGAACCTCATGGTCAGCAGAAACCGCATACGCAAAAATGAACCGTCCGGCCGGCCTGAAATGAGATTAATACCAAAAGGGATTGGATATGCAGACCTATAAGACCGTGGCAGACATTTTCGATTTTCTTGAAACCTATCATGGGCGGTTAAAAGAATTTTACCGGAAAAATCAGGCTGCGGTGAACTCCGAACGCGTAAAAATGCTGCTTTCATATACCAGCCGTCATGAGAAAAATATTCAGGATGTACTCAAAACACTTAACGAAAAAGAGCGGGACATCATACTGAAAACCTGGGTGCAGTTTATCCCTTTTACTGAAACAGTTTTGACCGAAAAACAATGGGCAGATCCTGAAGAAGATATAGACAGTATCGTTCAACAGGTATTTGAACTGGATGACAATTTAATACAGTTTTACGACAAAATGATCCACCAGAGTGGGATCCCTGCGCCGGTCCAGGAATTTTTCCGGCACCTGATCTTTCTGGAGGAAAAAGAAAAGACACAAATTGCCCAGGCAGCCCAGCAGATAAAAGACTTTTAGATACAGTTTTAAATTTTATAGATGACCCGTTTATCAGTAATGATGATATCAACGGTGTGTTTTCTGGAATCCATCTGAATCTGGTCCACAATCTGCTCTTCAAAGGCAAGAGAGACCTTTCTGCATGTTTCGGGCAGCCGTGTAATAAGCTTGGTATAATAATTGTTACCAAATCCAATACGGCCGCCTTTATCATCAAACGCCAGGCCCGGAATAAAGGCGATATCAATCTCGTCCAGAGAAAGCTTTTTACATTTTTCAGGATCCGGTTCAAGCACATCACTGGCATTGGGCAGCAGGTCTTTGTCATAATCGGATATTTTACACAGATGAAACGCATTTTTGGCATCTGTGAACATCGGCAGCACGATTGTTTTTTCTATATGAAGCGCTTTTCGAATAATCCTTTCCATGGGAATTTCCACACTGCCGGCTGTGTGCATGAATGACACCTGGGATTCCATGAAATTGGCAAATTCAAATACTTTGTTCTCAATCTGGTAGTATTTGGCTTCCCGTTCCTGTTTTGTGACGGCCTCAAGCCTTTCAGCCACCTGTGCCAATATGCTTGTTTTCGTATTTTTCACCTCTTCCATAATCACTTTTCCTTATGGTTACAAAAAAATATAACAGAATATTATACACAAGTGCCTGATTGTCAACATGCAATAATCATTGACTGTTCATATGTCCCATGCTATTTGGTTACAATTAAAAAAAGACATATGAGACGCGAGTTTATCAACCAGAAAACAGGCAGAACAGGAAAGACGATGCTGGATGCAAAATATATTATAAACAACCTGGAAACCGTTCAAAAAGGAATGGAAAAACGCGGTACTGCAGTTGATTTTTCTGTACTGATGGAAAATGAGGAAAAAAGGAAAACCCTTCTGCTGCAAATCGAGCAATTGCGACACCAGCGGAATGTGGTTTCCGAAGATATTGCCAAAATAAAACGGTCCGGTAAAGATGCCCAGTCCAGCATTGACAGGATGCGGTCTGTTTCAGAAACAATCAAATCTTTGGACAAAGAGCTTGGTGAAGTTGAAACCGCCATCCACACGTTTTTGATTACCCTGCCCAATCTGCCCCATACAGATGTGCCCAAAGGAAAAGATGAAACCCAGAACCGTCTGGAAAAAACCCACGGCTCCCCCCGGGATTTTGATTTTCCCGTCCAGGACCATGCAGATATCGGAGAAGGCTTAGGCATTCTGGATCTTGGCAGGGCCGCCAAACTGGCTGGCGCCCGTTTTCCATTATATCTGGGGTCAGGCGCAAGACTGGAGCGGGCCCTGATCAACTTCATGCTGGACATCCATACAAAAGAGCATGGATACAAAGAGACCCTTCCTCCTTTTATCGTCAACAGAGCCACCATGACCGGGACAGGTCAGCTGCCCAAATTTGAAGAGGATCTGTTCAAGATCCAGGGCCTGGATTATTATTTGATTCCCACCTCAGAGGTGCCGGTGACCAATATATATGCCGGTGAAATTCTGGCAGAAGAGGACCTGCCGTACAAATTCACTGCCTATACCCCCTGTTTCAGATCTGAGGCCGGTTCCTATGGCCGGGATACCAAAGGGCTGATCCGGCAGCACCAGTTCAACAAGGTGGAAATGGTGAAAATTACCCCCCCTGAATCTTCTTTTGCAGAACTGGAATCCCTTCTGGTCAATGCAGAAACCATTCTCCAGCGCCTGGAACTGCCCTATCAGGTGCTTACCCTGTGCACCGGAGATCTGGGATTTTCCGCCACCAAAACCTATGACATTGAAGTATGGATGCCGGGACAGAACAAATACAGGGAGATCTCTTCGTGCAGCAACTGCCTTGATTTTCAGGCCCGAAGGGCAGGGATCCGCTTTAAACGCAAAGATGCAAAAAAAACCGAATTCTGTCATACCCTGAATGGTTCAGGCCTTGCTGTGGGAAGGACCTTTGCCGCAATTCTTGAAAACTATCAGCAGCCGGACGGCACGGTCAATATACCTGAAGCCCTGATACCATATATGGGAGGCCAAAAAACAATCACCAATGAAACCTGAACTGTTTCCGGAACATATCCGGCCCCATCTTATTCCCCGGCCGAAAGGCGATCTGTATTACAAATGCCTGGGCTGCGGTGCCGGGTATCCAGTGGAAAAACTGTTGTATGTCTGCCCGGCATGCGATGCGGTCCTGTTGCTCCATAACCGGAACCAGGAAGATCTCCATAAAATTGAAGGGACAACCTGGCAGCAGATATTCGACTATCGCAGGATGCTGAAGATACCCGCTTTAAAGGGTATTTACCGTTACCATGAATTCATCGGCCCGGTGATTCCTCTGGAATCCATTATTTATCTGGGAGAAGGCCACACCCCTGTGGTGGAGGCATCCGGTTTTCTTACAGAAAAGGTGGGGCTGCATTTTTATTTTAAAAATGACGGCCAGAATCCCAGTGCCTCGTTCAAGGACCGGGGCATGGCTTCAGCCCTTTCCAGCATCAAATTTCTCCTTGACCAGGGCCTGGTCTCAGATGTTATTGCGGTGTGTGCATCCACCGGGGACACCTCTGCGGCAGCGGCATTGTATGCCTCTTACCTGAGACCCCTGATCAAATCGGCCGTGCTTCTGCCCCACAAAAAAGTCACGGTTCAGCAGCTATCCCAGCCCCTGGGCAGCGGTGCCAATGTATTTGAAATCCCGGGGGTGTTTGATGACTGCATGAAAATAGTGGAACATCTGTCCACCAGATATCCTGTGGTGCTGCTCAATTCCAAAAATGCCTGGCGGATTCTGGGGCAGGAATCTTATTCCTATGAAATCGCCCAGGATTTTGACTGGGATATGGCCCGCAAGGTGGTAATGGTTCCCATCGGCAATGCCGGTAATATTTCCGCCATCATGAACGGGTTTCTGAAATTTTTTAAGGCCGGCATCATCAACCAGCTGCCCAAAATCATCGGTGTGCAGTCAGAACATGCAGACCCGGTGTATCAATACTATCTGGAGCCGGATGAAGCAAAACGCGTATTTTCCCCGGTGGATACAAAGCCCAGTGTGGCCCAGGCTGCCATGATAGGCAATCCTGTGTCCATGCCCCGGGTGGTTGCCATTGCCAAAGAATACAACCGGGAATCAGGACATGACAATGTGTTTTTTGTCCAGGTAACCGAGCAGGCCATCATGGACTGGCAGCTCACCGCCAACCAGAATGGGCATATTGCCTGTACCCAGGGCGGAGAATGCCTGGCCGGTCTTGTCAAGGCCCGGGCCATGGATCTGGTTTCTTCAGATGAAACCGCTGTGTTGAACGCAACCGCCCACGCCATTAAATTTTCCGAGTTCCAGGACCTGTACTTCAAAAACAAAATCCCGGACGCCTATCATATCGTACCGGACCCGGACCGCATGAACCTGCCCGAACTGATCACACCGGATAACCCGGATCTTGTACCCTCCCAGGAAAAACGGCTGGGAAAATCTGAATTTGCACAATTTATTGCGGAAATATCCGGAAAAATAGCTAATAAAATGCACTTATCATCTGCTGACTGATGGATTTTCATGATTTCAAAAAGACAATAATTGGCGCCTGTCTGCCTGCAGTTATCATATGGTATCTGATCAGCCCGGCTGCAGGAGCGGTAAAAACATCTCTGAAACATTATTCCATTATCACCCATCAGAACCAGGATATCCTGTGTGAACCCTATACAGTAAAAAAAGATGACTGGCTCTATAAAATTTTCCGGCAGAAAGGAGAGATTTCTGAACAGGATTTCCCCCTTTTTATATCCATTTTTAAAAAAATAAATCCCGGAATCAGCAATATTGATACCATATCACCGGGAATCCGGATTCTCATCCCCCTGAAGATGGTAAACAAGCAGGCGTATACTTCTGATGATACCGGCATGGTGGCAGTGCCGGTGGTGGAATTTTCCCATCTGCCGGCCTCTTTTGATGTGACACCATATATCCGGGAATATACCATCCAGCCCGGGGACACAATTTCTGATCTTATGGACAAAACTTTTTTAAAAAAAGGCGGTGGTGTCACCCGGGAAGGCCGTATGTTATTTTATCGTCTGAACCCTGGAATCAAAAATATCCATATGGTTTATCAAGGTACCCGGGTGGGTATACCGAAACCTGCTATTTTGTCTCAGCCCTGGTTTTCATCTTTTCTCACCCATGGCAAACCACCGGCACAAGCTCACCTGCGACAAGCGGTTATGCAGACCCGGGATACACCACAAGTTCATGCACCTGAAAATACTTTGTCAGATGTTTCCGCTTACCAGATCCAGCAGTTGAAACGATACGCTGCCCTGATGAAAGGCACCCTGCTCCACCAGGGAAAAATGTATTTTCCGGCAAAAAACGTTGAGAATGAAATCTGGCTGAATCTTTCCCAGACCCCGCTCATCGAAACCGGGGACCATGGTGAAAAAATCCTGCTTTTCCCGGATAACCGGACAGGGTATATACTGGATAAAAAACTGGTCCAGACCATCAAGTCTCACTGGAAGCATGCAAAAATCGAACAGATCCAGGCGGCCATCCAAAAGGCCCGCCTCAAGAACCAAAAAAAGGTTTCACCTGCTTTGATCCGGAAAAATATCCCGGATATACTGGAAGGAACACCGTTTGATTTCTTTTCTGAAGAAAAAATACAGTTTTTTGTGAACAATATTTCCATGTCCGCAGTATTCGGACGGATAAAACGGCATGCCGGTCCGGATCTGTTGGTCAATTTCGGGGATACCTATGGCACAGCAATAACCAGTATCCAGAACCTGGGATTGGATATATTATCCTTTTCTCCGAATCAGTCCTGGAAGGATCAGGTTCGGCTTCTGCTGTCTGCCCTGGGCTATGCAATATGGGAAAATCCTTCCTTCAGCCATCAGAAAAAGGTGGAAACCCTGGAAGGCCTGTATGCGGAACTGCTGCCGGACCGTGTTTTTGTTTCCCTGTATCCTTTGTCCCCCGGTGCCGCTACATTTTTACAAACAGAACAGGTCCGGTATATTCACCTGAAATAAGAGACTTGATAAACCATCAATGTTCATAGGATAAATCATGAAGCAACATCTAGTTTGGGTAGTTTTGCTTGGCTTTTTGCTGCCTGCCTGCACCAGTTCCACCAGCTTGTCCCAGAAGGAATCCGGTCTGGCTGAAGCGGTGAAAATTCAAGGTGAAGCTCTTTTGCTGCAGGGAGATTACACAGCAGCCTTATCAAAACTGCTGGAGGCACGCAAAATGACCCCTAAGGACCCGTATCTGCACAACAGTTTAGGACTTGCCTATATGGGAAAAAAACGCGATGATCTTGCTGTGGCATCTTTTAAAAAGGCGCTGGATCTGAAACCTGATTACACCGAAGCGCTCAATAATCTTGGGGCAGCTTTTCTGCGCCTGAAAAAATGGGATACAGCCATCTCGGCGTTTAAAAAAGTGTTGGAAGATCTTTTGTATCCAACCCCCCAGTATCCACTTTCCAATCTGGGGTGGGCATATCTGGGAAAAAAGGAGTATCTCCAGGCAAAATATTTTTTTTCCCAGGCCCTGGATGAAGCACCCGGCTTTGTGGCAGCAACCCACGGCCTTGCCCTGGTGTATCTTGACACCCGGCAGGTGGATGAGGCCATAGAGTTTCTTTCCAACAGCCTTCGTAGAATTCCAGACAGCGCTATTCTGCACGCCGACCTGGCAAGAGCCCATGAAATCAGGGGCCAAATCGGCCGGGCCAGACAATCCTGGAAAAAGGTGCGCGAGTATAGCGAGGAAAATTCAAAACTGGCTCAGACAGCCAGAAAAAGGTTGTCTGAGCTGGACTAATTATCAAACTGGCTGATATTACGTCTTTGTTCCAATTGTACAATGGAAGGGGTCAGAAAAATCAGCAGCTCATTTCTGTTGTCTTGTTTCTGGGTAGTACCAAAAAACATATTTCCCAGAATGGGAATTCCTGTCAGAAACGGCAGACCGTCTGTATTACGGTTTTTTGAGGTTTTGACGATGCCGCCTATGACCACGGTATCGTTATTGTTCACCAGCAGTTCGGTTTCAGTTTCATTGGTGGCCAGTGTCGGGGCACCTGAGGCCGTAATGCTGGAAATATCATTTTTGGTCAAGAAAACCCGCAGGGAAATACGCTTGTCCGGAGTCACGTGGGGGGTTACTTCCAGGAGCAGATCAACATCTTTAAATTGTACAGAAGAGCCGCCTGCATCATCCCGCTCCAGATAGGCGAATTCCACCCCTTGTTTGATTTTGGCTTTTTTGTTATCCAAAGTCAGTATACGCGGCGAGGAAACAATCCGCACATCTCCCTGGGCTTCTGATGCTGCCAGTTTGGCGTTCAAGGCCATACTGGAGGAGCCGAACAGCCGGAAAAAAGAAAAATCTCCGCTAATGCCGGTACCGGAAGGGTTGTTCACCGACACATTTGTATCATTTACAAACCCTGAAGAAATTGCCGCATCATTGGTAAGTCCCCATCCTATTCCAATGCTTCGGGAAAATTCCTTGGTCACCTCCACTACTCTGGCCTCGATCATAATCTGGGGGGTGACAGTGTCAAGGCGAAAAATCATCTCCCTGATCTGCTCTATTTTCTCTCTGGTATCAGTGACAATGATCATATTGGTACGCTGATCCACAGAAATACTACCTCTGTCCGGAGTCAGAATAGAAGAAACGTGGGGTTGAATATCTACCTGGGCATCGGAATAATTTATGGGAATATATTCAGTTACCAGTGGTTCCAGGCTTTTTTTCTGTTCCAGTGCCTGTTTTCTGGCAGAAATGGCATCCTGAAGATCCTGTTCCTCCTGTTTCAGTGTCTGGACAGTGGCAATACGTATCACATTTCCTTCCATTTTCTTACCCAGCCCGTTCATTTTCAGAACCAGATCAAGGACCTGATCCCAGGGGATGGGTTTTTCCAGAGTCATGGTAACTTTTCCCTGTACATCCTTATCTATCGCAAAATTCAAGCCACTGACACTTCTGAGTATGCGAAAAACATTTTTTATATCTGTCTCATAAAAATCCAGCTTGATTTTTTCTCCGGTATATTTGGGTTGCTCCAGGCCTAAAACAGTTTTCCAGTTTTCCACCAAAGCCAGGTCTGGTTGGGAAGGTTGCTCAACCAGTGCTGTAACTATCGGCTTTATACCCGATGCAGCATCGCCCTCCTCTGGCTGCTTTTTTTTATCTGTCTGAAGCATGCGTACAGGCTGTTCAGCTTTTTTAAACCGGGGCGGTTCAATACTGGCAGGATCAAACCGCAGCGATATCTGACGCTGATCCTGAACAACCCGAAACGGAACTTTTTCCCTGATCATGATTTCAATTTTCGCATCCGGGCTGTCATCTGTGCCCGGCCCTGGCAGTATCCGTTCGACAGCAGCCTTGAAATATTTGCTCAGCAGCGGCCGCTGGTGGTGTTCAGGTATCCTGGTATTGTACAGTTTTAAATACAGTGTGTTTTCGCTTTGCCATATGGTTTCATACTGAACCGGGTGACTGGTTTCAACCTGAATATCTGCGTGGCCGGATTCAGTTATGTTGAACCCGATATCGGTCATCACTGCTGGCTGGTGGGAAACAACCGGTTCTGATGCCATGGTTTCTTTCACAGCAGAGGTTTTTACAGATAGTTTTTGCGCTCCGGCATCTGCAGTTTTACCTGCCGAAGGTACTGCAACCTGTGAAAGCTGATCCGCTGCGGTTTGGTTCGTGTACAGGACCACCTGCAAATCGTTTCCATGTTCTTTCACTTCATAGGGAATATCCCGGTTAAGCAGAATTTCAACTTTGGCTGTTGTCTGTTTCTGGTCAGCATAAACCATGCGGATGGATTCCACAGGGTCTGCCACAGTCCCCGGGGACGTGAAATCCGGATCAATTCCGGTTTCAGGCAGGTAAATGGCCACACCAAATGGAAAGTCCTGCTTTATGGAAGTATAGGCTAGTTTATCTTTGCCTTTAATACGAATACCCATGTGATTATCCAGGGATTCAACTTCAATGGCATGGATCTGGTTGTCAAAGGTTTGGGCCGACCTGACCCCGGGATCTTCCCGGGCACTTGTATCCACTGGTTCAGGGGTTTCAGTTTTCAGGGAATTACATCCGGCCATCATTGCTGCAGCCAGTATCAGAATACTGGCCAGAACCCGATAATTGATCTTGTAAAACTGAAAAAAAAACATATTATTCCCCACTGTCCTTTTTATGAATTTTTATTTCCCGGAGACGTTCAATCTGGTTGCCTTTGTAGTCTGTTACAATTTCCTTTACAACAATCGTATCAAAGGTGATGTCAATGACCCTTCCTTGATTTTTCCCCATGTAGGTCCCAATACCCACTTCATAACCTTTTCCGGTTGCTTCCTCAACCATGGCTATTTTTCGATCATCCATGATCACTACTGCAACCAGTTTTATCTGACTCAACTCCATTTTTTCAAGGGGAGTTAAAACCCGCTGGGGTTTATCCGGCTTTTTGGTTTCCGGGGCAGGTATTTCTTTTTTTTCCTGAATTAAGGGCATAAACGGGTCTACCATGCTTTTGGCAACGTATTCATCAGTGTCACTGCTTTCTAACACAAAATCGGTCTGGGTATTGTTTTGTTTTATCCCTGTTTCCGGTACCTGTTGTGCAGCTTTTTTGCGGTCATTTTGCTCTTTATTATCAGGTTCTGTGGATTTTTTTTCCTTACCTGGTTCTTCAAGATCTCTGGATGCTTCAGGCATAAGGTCCTTTTTTGCAGGCAAAGATGTGTCAGGCGATACCGCATTTTCAGGTTCTATAGATTTTTGCACCGGCTGCTGGGGTATGGTCCTGGAAACCACAGGGGAGGAAGGTTTTTTCGGTTTTTCCCCTGGTGGTTCCTTACACGCTGCTATCAGCAGCAAAAGCACCATACAGACAAGTAAAATTCCTTTTGTTTCCTGATTTTTCATAATTTCTTAAATCAGCCCTTCCTGCCTTTTTTTTTTTTTTTGTCTGGTTTTGACTCCTGGGTGTCCTCCACAAACATATAGGTCACAGCGTTGCAGCTCATATCTATTATACCTGAGAGGGTTTTGTTCTTTTTCATGGAGATTTTATTAATATTGACAATCCTGTTCAATCTGGACACCTGATAAAAGAAATCTGCCATCTGAAGATACGTGCCCTCAACTTTCATGGACAAAGGGATTTCCATATAAAATTCTTTGTTGACGGCTGGATTCGGCTGAAAAAGCAAAAATGTAAGTCCTGCATCGCTGCCGGCAACAGATACTTCCGTCAAAAGGGTCGGCAGTTCTTTTTTATCAGGCAGTGCCCTGGTGGCAACATAAAACGCCTGTTCCACCTCCTGCATTTTTGTTTCCCATTTTTTCAGATCACTGGCCTGCCGTTTAACCACTTGCAGTTTTCTGGACTGGGTTTCTAATATTTTTGTAACCTGCTGCAATTTTTTGTGTTCCGGCATAAAAATGAAATAATAATAGGTACCCCCTATTACCGCAACAGTGAGAAGGCAGATAAGAAACCGTTGAAGCCGGCTCAATTTGCCCACACGTTCAAAACCTGCTGCAATCTGCTTTTTTATCTTATGTGTTCCACTGTTTTTTGTTTTTTCAGCCATTAGTTACCCTTTGCAGAAGTTTCTGGGGCGGCAGACCGTTTCAAACATTTCAGTTCAAACGCTTTCAAGCTGGTCCCTTCGTCAAATTTTTTGATTCTGGTTTGTTTGAGATCAATTTCCTGGAAAAGTGGTGAGGCTTCAAGACGTTTCATGAAATTTGCGATGGTGGGATTATCAAAAGCAATGCCGGTCAAGGTCACTGATGTTTCATCAGCATCCAGGGTTTCAATCCACATCTGCTCAGGTACCAGGCGTACCTGTAGATCCTCCAGCAGCATCAGCTGCTCATCTCTTTTCAGCTTGAGGGATGCTACTATTTTTAATTTGTCTTCAAGAATTTTGAGCCGTTTTTGGATTTCGGTAACCTTGTCAGCCCTTTCCTTGTAGATGGCAATTTGGGCATTTACACGATCAGTTTCATGCCGTTTTTCATCAATGGTTTTTTTTATCCCCAGCGTATACCAGGTCAACCCGACCAAGAGCAAAAGTATGCTCAGAAAAAATATGGACACCTGCCGGCGGATATTCTCCCTTTTTCTGGCCAGCCTGAAAGGCAATAAATTTATGCGTATCATTTATCGTCCACCCGTCGCAGGGCAAGACCCAGTGCAATGGGAGCCTGGGGACTGACCCGGGATATGAATGCAGGAGAAAATTTTTTTCCATCCAGATGCAATCCTTCAAAAGGCGAAATGGTAACCACTTTTACGTCCAATTCTGATCCAAGATTATCCGCAAATCCCGGAACATAGGATCCTCCGCCACTCAAAACAACTTTGGTAACCCGGGTATCATTGGTGTTGGATTGAAACGTATTAACCACTTCACAAATTTCTGAACACCAGGTATTGGCAACTTCATCTAAAATCATTGTCACAGCCTCCGGGTCAGGGGCCTTTTCCAACGGGCTCTGCATTATTTTTTCAGCCTCCTGGATATCTGTTTCAAACCGGGTGCATATTTGCTCGATAACCTGGTGGGTGCCGGAATCATTATCCCGCATCATCATGGAGGTATTTGCCTTGAGAATATTGAGTGATGTTTTTGATGCCCCCACATCCAGTAAAAGGACAATATCTTCTGCACCTTGTCCGGCCAGTGTTTCATAAATATTTTGCAAAGCAAAGGTATCCACGTCAATAATTTTGGCATTCAGGCCTGCACTGGCAGTCAATTCCATGTATTCAGCCACAAGATCCTTTTTAACAGCCACCAGCAGTACATTCATCTGATCCGGAGCAAACCGGCTTTCCCCCAGAATCTGATAATCGATATTGACATCCTCCATGTCATAGGGAATATATTGTTCTGCCTCTGCTGTTATCGTCTCTTGAAGATTTTTTTCCGGTACTTTGGCTGTATTTATGGTCTTGATTACCACAGAATGGCCCCCGGTTGAAATGGCAACATTTTTTTTTCGTATTTTCTGGGACCGGAACAAACTGCGGATGGTTTGGGCAACTTCTTCCATGTCCATGATCCGGCCTTCCACAATCGCTCCGGGTGTCAGTGGGGCCATACCGAATTTTTTGAGGGTTTTCTTTTTCTTGGATATCTGAAGCTCAGCGACCTTGATGAAGGAAGACCCGATATCTAGACCCACAAGATGATCTTTTTTACTAAATACCATAGGCGTTCATCCTTACCCCTTCAGATTTATTATTGCGTGCAACGTTCAGGCAGCCTGCTTCATAATTTTTGGGTTGATAACCTGCACCAATATTACTATAATCTGATACGATCTACTTGGAAAGTCAAGTATTATCGTGTAGTTTCTACCTGAATAAACAAAATATTTGGGTTTGTCAAACCCAAAAACAAAATAAACATGAAATTTATTACCCAAAATAAGGAAAATTGTGAAAAAAACCTTCCAAGAACAATCCAATACCCAGGGAGGCAGACCATTTATTCTGGTCAAGGCATTTACTTTCTCCAGCCTGATTGTCATGCTGGCCGCCACCATTATCATCGCGGCACTGAATGCCCACTGGGTCCGAAATCTTCTTTTGGAAAAAAGCAAAGAGTACAATTCTTTGCTTGTGGAAAATCTGAACCACCAGATCTTCTTAAGATTCGCCGCCCCTGTCGCCTTTAAATACGGGGAGATTAAATTACGGGAACCAGAACAACACAGGCTTTTAGATGCAGTGATCACCTCCACTCTGCACAGTTTCCATGTAGAAATGGTCAATATCTACGGCACGGACAACATCATCGGTTACAGCTTTGATGACAGCCGGGTCGGTGAAGAAAATGCCGGCGGTGTTCTGTATGAAAAAGCCATGCAAAAACAAACCACATCCAAATTGATCCAGAAAGGCAGCTTTCTTGAACTGTTTTTCTGGTTTCCCCAGGAAACCAGAATTGTTACCTTTGCCCCCCTGGTACAGGAAATGCAGCTTTCCCGGTTGGAAGAAAAATCCGTCATAGGCGTCATAGAAATTGTCCGGGATATTTCTCATGATTACCAGGAGGTGTTCAAATTACAGGGACTTATTGTCGCTTCCTGTGCCGCAGTGATGGCAATTTTATTTCTGGTGCTGCGATTCGTTGTAAAGCACGGGGAAAAAATCATCGAAAAAAGGGCGGAAGAACGTCTCCGCCTGGAAGAAAAGCTGCGGCAGGCAGAACATTTGTCCGCCATCGGAGAAATGACAGCCGGTGTTTCCCATGAAATCAGAAACCCCCTTGGTATCATCAAAAGCTCTGCCCAGCTGATGAAAAAGAAAATGGCCAAATTCAATACCGATTCCAATATACCGGATATCATCATAGAAGAATCCCGGAGACTGAATAATATCATTACGGATTTCCTGGATTTTGCCAAACCCAAGCACCCGGATCTGCGTCCCTGCAGTATTACGGATGTGGTTGAAAAAAATCTGTCCTTTCTTGAACCCCAGATTCAGGAACAGGATATTTCCATTATAAAGGCATATAACCCAAAAATACCCGATATACAGGCAGATCAGGACATGCTTTACCAGGCTTTTTTAAATATACTGCTCAACAGTTTTCAGGCTGTGGGCAAAAATGGCACTGTGATCATTACCACCTGGTTTGATGCACAGCATGTGTATGTTTCCTTTGCAGATAATGGAAGCGGCATTGGTGAAGATGTGCAAAAAAAATTATGGACGCCTTTTTTTACCACCAAAGACACGGGTACCGGACTTGGGCTGGGCATTGTCAAAAATATAATAGAAGCCCATCACGGCAGCATCAGCATCTCCAATTCACAACCATCGGGTGCGGTTGTTGACATTGTTCTGCCGATTTAGGATATTACCACTATGGAAACCATATTAATCGTTGATGATGAAAAACACTACCGGCTTGTTTTAAGTGAAGTCCTTCAGGAAGAAGGGTACGCCTCTTTCACCGCAGCCAGCGGCATGGAAGCCCTGGACCTGTTAAACTCCCAGGTCATTGATCTGGTTCTGACAGATGTTAAAATGCCGGGGATGACCGGCATTGATCTTTTGGAAAAAATCAAGGAAATCACCCCAGAGCTGCCGGTCATCATCATGACGGCTTACGGCAGTGTGGAAAAAGCAGTGGAGGCAATGCACAAAGGGGCTTATACCTTTATTTTAAAACCCTTTGAAAATGAAACCCTGATTGCCCATATCGCCAAATCCATATCCATGTACCGGATTGTCCAGGAAAATGCCCGCCTCAGGGATGCCCTCCAGACCCGGTATCATTTCGGCAATATCATCGGCAAAAGCAAGCCCATGCAGAAACTCTACGAAATAATCCGAAAAGTAGCCCCCACCAATGCGTCTGTCCTTATAGAAGGAGAAAGCGGCACCGGCAAGGAACTGGTGGCCAGGTCGATTCATTACAACAGCCCCCGAAAGGAAAATCCTTTGGTGGCGGTCAATTGTGCCGCCTTTGCAGAATCATTGCTGGAAAGCGAATTGTTCGGCCATGAAAAAGGGGCATTCACCGGTGCGGCTGCCATGAAAAAAGGCCGGTTTGAACTGGCGGACAAAGGAACATTGTTTCTGGATGAAATCGGGGAACTGCCCATGCCCCTGCAGGTCAAACTGCTGCGTGTCCTGCAGGAAAAAACCATTGAACGCGTGGGGGGTACATCTCCCATTCCTGTTGACTTTCGTCTTATTGCAGCCACCAACAAAGTCCTTGAAGATGAAATTGCAAAAAATAATTTCAGAGAGGATCTGTATTACCGTTTGAATGTTGTAAAGGCGGTGATTCCCCCTTTGCGGGAGCGTCAGGAAGACATCCCTTTGCTGATGAACCATTTTATCCAGAAATTTACCCGGGAATCAGGATCTGTCAGCCAAGTCAACGGCATCAGCAGGGACGCTGCACAGATCCTTTGTGACCATCCCTGGCACGGCAATGTAAGAGAGCTGGAAAATGTTATTGAGCGGTGTGTAATTCTTGCCTCTCATGAGTTCATAACCCCTGTAGACCTGCCCCCTCAGATTCGGAAGACACCGGGCAGCACGCTTGATCTGGAGGGAATACCCGAAGGGGTAGGCCTGGCTGAAACCCTTGCAGCTGTTGAAAAACGCATGATCCAGCGGGCCATGCATATATCCGGGAATGTGCAGACAAAAGCCGCCCACATCCTGGGTATCGGCAAAAGCGGCCTGAATCAGAAATTAAAAAAATACAATCTGGACAAAGAATTATCCGGACCCAGAAGTTAACCACAGGCTAATTTTTTCATCTTTTTTTCCTTTTCTAAAAAAGGCTGCCTTGAAGGCAGCCTTTTTTAGTTGGTCATCACATCAGGGCCACAATCTATT
The DNA here is from genome assembly GCA_011389575.1 of Desulfotignum sp. Classification (GTDB taxonomy): domain Bacteria; phylum Desulfobacterota; class Desulfobacteria; order Desulfobacterales; family Desulfobacteraceae; genus Desulfotignum. The sequence continues at coordinate 35,129 of JAABUB010000019.1, forward strand.
TTTCTTTTGCCACCATAGCCCGGGCCAGGCCTGCGTACATGGAGTTCTGGTTTTCTTTGACCAGCTTTTCATACATCTTTTGACTTGCATCCAATTTTTGTTTGGCTGCATAAATCTGGGCCAGAACAAACCGTGATTCATCCTTGAGCAGATCTGATTCTCCTGTTTCAATCTGTTGAAAATAGGTTTTTGCCCGGTCAGGATCGTTTTTTGCCAGCCATACATGTCCCAGGGAAGAAAGCAGAAAATTGTGCAGGGCAGCCTGGTTACCCAACCTTTTCAACGCTTCTTCATAAAGCGTGCCAGCCCTGTCATATTCGCCTGCATCCATGCATATGCCTGCATATGTTATCCGTGCCATTTTGCCTGCATCGGTATTGGCATATTCGTTCAACACAGTCTCAAAACTATCTTTAACATTCTGGTATGCTTTTTTGGGGTCATCAGCCAGTCGGTTATAGCGGCCGGTAGCCTCGGCAACCAGATGGGAAGCCTTGTTTTCAGATCGCTGAAAGCTGGTTGTGATACCGACAAATACCACGGCTGCCACCACCACCGCTCCCAGTATCAGCAACAATGGTTTTTTGTAGATCCCGGCATAGGCCATGGCCTTAAAAATATTTTTCTGCAACGGATCCAGTTCTTCCAGTTCTTTTCTGCGCTCATTGGAAATGCCTTGATTTGCCATTCATTCACCTTATTATTTAAAATTTTTTGACCACATTACCAGACAAGCGTTTTGTAGATCCATCCTTTTTCACCATCTGCATGCACAATACGTATCCAGTTGCCCTCGCGCTTTATAACCTTAAAGGGAACCCCCCTTTCAACCGTAAACAGTACTTTGCTGTCTGTGGTAGGACGAGACCGGACATTGCATTTGGATTTAATGGTAATAACCCCTTCCATGCCTGTCAGAAGAGAAGAATGAATCCATGCCATATCCTCTTCAAAATCCTGTATTTTTACCCATTTGCCTTTTTTTTCCTTCACAAGAAGCGGGTGATATTTTTCCACCTGCCAGAGGACCTCATAATTGGTGCCGGGCCCTGACCGCATATTGGCAATACTGCTCTTGACTACCACCCGCTCGGCAGCACCTGCACCACCGGCAACCAGACAACAAACTGCAAGAAGCACCATTGTTATGCTGGATTGCTTTATGTACCGCTTTGCATTCATGCACAACCTCCGTTTTTACCTTATCCTTGTAACATCATTCCTGTCTGATATACCAGAAAAGACAGGGTCCATGCAACCGCTGTCGTATAAATAATGTTAAAACAGGCCCATTTAAACGAAGCTTCCCTGTAAATCACAGCCACTGTAGCAAAGCACGGTACGTACAGCAGAACAAACACCATCATGGACAAAGCAGACAACGGGGTCATACCTGACTGCTTCAATGCCCGGGTCAGGGCCTGCCCTCCATTATCTCCTACGCCGTAGAGTACCCCCATGGTACTGACCACCACTTCCTTGGCCACAAACCCGGTAACAAGGGCGACGCTGGCCTGCCACTCAATGCCGATGGGTGCAAACAACGGTTCCAGTGCATGGCCCATCCTGCCGATATAGGATTTGGATACCCGTTCCTGCTCTTTCTGGCTCTGAATCTTTTGTAATGCCAGTGCAAGTTTTTGCTGTAAAATAACTTTCTGATCCGTTTCAGCCTTTTCAATGAGGCGGCTGAAACGGGATTTCACATCCTGCTGCAATGCCTGGTAATCTTTTGCATATTGGATATCTTTGGGAAAACTGGATAACACCCATATCACGATGGATCCCACCAGAATCACCCCCCCCATTTTGCGCAGAAACATTTTGCTTCTGTCCCACATATGGATAAGAAGGCTTTTGAGCATGGGCATACGGTAAGGGGGCAGTTCCATGACAAAGGGAGCATCTTCTCCTTTAAAAAACAGGGTCCGCAATATCCGTCCGGACACGATGGCCATGATAATCCCGGCAGCATAAAGGCTGAAAATAACAGTCCCGGCCCTGTGGGCGAAAAAACTGCCGGCCAGAACAATATACACGGGCAGCCGGGCGGAACAGGACATGAACGGGGTCATCAGAATGGTAAGAATCCGGTCCTTCTGGTGCTCCAGGGTTCTTGCAGCCATGATGGCGGGCACGTTACACCCGAACCCCATGAGCATGGGAATAAAGGATTTACCATGAAGCCCTGCAGTATGCATGACCCGGTCCATGAGAAAGGCCGCCCTGGCCATGTAGCCGGTATCTTCAAACAGGGCGATACAGAAAAACAGAATCAGGATATTGGGAAGAAACACGATCACCGATCCAATGCCTGCCACAATGCCGTCCAAAAGCATTGATTTGAACAGGGATGCCGGCAGCAGATGGTCCAGCCATGTACTTAAAGATCCCACTGCCGACTCAATCCAGGCCATGGGATACGCACCCAAAGTAAAGGTGGTCTGGAACATGGCCCAGATAAAAAAAATAAAAACCGGTATCCCCAGAAACCGATCTGTTAAAACCAGATCAATGTTCCGGGATATGTCGATGCGTTTTTTGGCTGTATTGGTAACGGTTTCCTTGAGTATGCCGGCTATCACCCCGTAGCGGTCTTCGGTGAGCACAATTTCAAAATCATCCTGAAACAGTTCAAACATCCGGTCGCGGCATTTTTGGGCCGCATCAAGGATCTTTTGGCCATCCCGGGGCAGGCGGTCCAGAATCTTTTGTTTTTCAATGGCATCATCTTCCAGCAGTTTGATGGCAAGCCAGCGGACCAGCGTATCGTCTTTTATTGCCCTGGCCTCTGAAATCAGGGTTTCCATCTGGCTTATGCAGGCTTCTGTTTCATTGCCATACCGGATAACCCGGGATTTTTTCCCTTTTTCAAAGGCCAGACTTTCTGCAATTGCCGCTTCAATCAGCTGGTCTGTACCTTTGTTTTTATTTCCCACCGTGAACACCACGGGCACGTCCAGCAGAGCGGATAATTTTTTTTCATTGATGCGGATACCCCGGGCCCGGGCCATATCCGCCATGTTCAGCACAAACAGCACCGGACACCCCAGCTCCATGATCTGCAGGGCCAAAAAAAGGCTTCGTTCCAGATTGGATGCATCAATGATGCTGATCACGATATCCGGATTTCCCTGGAGGATAAAATCCCGGGTGGTTATTTCTTCAATGGAAAACGGGGTCAGGCTGTATGTGCCGGGAAGATCCACCACACGGAGGGAATATTGCCTGTACTTGAGAAAGCCTTCTTTTTTTTCAATGGTAACCCCGGGCCAGTTGCCCACCTTCTGGCGGGCGCCTGTCAGGTTGTTGAAAATGGTTGTTTTGCCGCAATTGGGATTTCCCGCCAGGGCAATGGTCAGTTCCTGTTTCATGTCAAGCTGTTCCGGGTTGTTACGTTTTCAACCAGAATATGGGCGGCTTCCTCCACCCGCAAAGAGATATGATAACCCTTGACCACCAGTTCGATGGGGTCTTTCAAGGGTGCATATTTTTCCACATACACCCGGCTTCCCCTGTTGATTCCCATCTCCAGCAGGCGCCGGCGCAGCGTGCTTTCACCGGAAACCCGCACAATGGTGCCTTCCTGACCGGCTTTCATATCACACAACAATACCCTTGTAGTTTTCGGCTCTGCCTCGACAACAGCTTTCCCGTTTTTTTGCATGTCCAGGGAAGTGTCAACCGGCTGCACCCAAATTTTTTGGGCCATACCACTGCCGATGACCAGGCGGTTATCACCTGCTGCAATTACCACCTGTCCGCCGAATCCATTGGATACCACTTCAATCTCATCCCCGGTTTTCAGGCCCATGGAAGAAATACGCAGCTGCATTTTTTTGCCGGCTTCCAGCTGCTTCACTTCCAGCCGTTCTCCCTGTTTGGCTTTGTGCAAGGGGACCAGTTTTTGTCTTTTGGCCATACAGGCAGCGCAAAGTCCATAAATTTCCATGCGGTGCTGGAGCATATGAAACCCATAGGCCCGGGCAATTTTTTTTTGCTGTTTTTCCAGAGCTTCATCTTTGAATTCCAGAATGGTACCGCATTTTGTACAGATCATATGGTCATGATGAATACCGATGTGTCGATGCTCATAAAGGGTTTCTTCCTGATCGAATTCAACTTTGGTGGCAAATCCGAACCGGCACAGATGTTCCATGGAAGAAAACACAAAATCGCTATCCAGGGGGTGGCCGTCTTTTTCCAACTGCCGCAGAATATCTGCTCTGGTCACGTGATGGTCCAGCTTTAAAAAAGCTTCAAGTACCTGAAACCGTTCATCAAACCGGTCCAGACCCTGTTGCTGAAACAATCGGATAAACTGTTTTTTTTCCTGCTCGTGGGTATTGATCATGGTATTTTGTCCTGTAAAAATAACATACTAAGATATGATAGCTGCCCGTATCTGTCAAGGCGGGATACGCTCTGAATATTTGCTATAGTAGCGGGCGCTTCTATGGGGAGCACCTGGTGGTGTCCTGTGACAGGACCGTCAGAGCCGAAGGGGGCCTGGTAAAATATGCCGGGATGGTTTTCAACCAGAAGGCGGATTGCCGCACTTCATTGTTCTTATGCAAACAGGCCGCCGCAGATCTCGGGCCGGGCACAGGATACCACCAGGGGCGGAGCTTGGGACAAAGTACTGCACAGAGTGATCGAAAACCTGGCATGCTTATGGCAAATATCCAGATTCGCTGTCCGATATTGACACAGATTCCCAAAGTCTTTATATACAATAATCTTCCAAACCGGAAAGGAACCGTATGTACCCATGGATGCCCTTGGCTTTGCCCGATATCTGAACACCCCTCTGCCCATTGGCAACAAAATTATCTCCGGCCGGATGGTACTGGCACCCATGGCCGGCCTGGGCCATATTGCCTTCCGGGAGCTGGTGGCGGAATTCGGCGGATTCGGCCTTTTGTTCACAGGCATGTGTTCGGCCAAAGCTGTCCCCCATGAAAATCCGTCAATCTCACCTGTCTTCTGCTGGCGCAGGCAGGAGCTGCCTTACACTGTCTGCCAGATTTTTGGTGCAACCCCGGACACCATGGCACAGGCTGCCCGGCGCATCGAGCAGGAGGGCTTTTTCGGGGTGGATCTGAATTTCGGGTGTTCTGTGGCAGCCATCTGCAAAAAAGGATGTGGTGCTGTCCTGTTGAAAACCCCGGACAGGGCGGCTGAAATTGTGGCAATGGTGCGGGCGGCGGTTTCTTTTCCCGTATTTGTAAAATTTCGAATGGGGTGGTCTGATGATGCAGCATTTGCTGCGGACATGGCAAAACGCTTTGAAGCAGCCGGTGCTGATGCCCTTGTTTTCCATCCCCGGGTGGCCCCTGACCGACGTACCCGTCCTCCCAAATGGGATGCCATCTCCCGGGTCAAAGAAGCTGTCACCATTCCGGTATTTGGCAACGGCAATCTTTTTGCCATCCAGGACGGCATGCAGATGACGGCACAAACCGGCTGCCACGGACTTTCCTTAGGCCGCATGGCAGTGGCCCGACCCTGGATTTTTGCCCAATGGACCAGGGGAAAAAGTTTTGATCCCGGCATTTACCATGCAACTGCCCTGCGCATGGCATCATTGCTGGAGCACCACTATGACATGCCTTTCAACCTGAAGCTGTTCAAAAAATATGCCCCTTATTTCTGTGCCAATTTCAAATTTTCCCATTTTTTACTAAAACAGCTGAACCAGGCCAAGTCCATGGAAGACCTTAAAAAAACCATCCATAAACTGTTTGCATCATGTCCTGAAACCTTATCCACCCCCAACCGCAACCTGTTCTTATAGCCCCCCGGAAGAGAACCGCTGTCCAGACCAAAACCAAAACTTTTTTAAAAAACTGGCTACAGACCCAGTATGGTCAACCCTTCTTCCAGTTCAAAATACGGTTTTATTTCATACTGGTATCCCGGCACCCCGAAATAAATGGCCAGGCTTTCACCAATGGCCTGAAGCCCTTCTGCGAGACGGTTGTTTTCCAGTTCATAATAGGTGATGGAATGCATCCCCGACCGTCTGCTTGCTGAAATATAAGGCCCTTTTTTGGTAATAAAATCCGGCAGGGCCGGGGCTTTGAGATACCGGTTGGCAATTTCTCTTGTACTTTCAGGGGGATAGGTAACATTGGAAATAATGATCATAGTCTGCCTCCATATTATTATTTGTTGCTTACAAAAAAATCTTCGATAATGTCCTGTTGTTTCAAGTGGTTGCCATAAGCGGTGGCCTCATTTTTGTCTGCAAATTCAGATACCTGGATAAGGTACCAGGTTTTGCCGCCGCCGCCTGTTTTTTTTATGCGGGCATCAATACTGTTTTGCCTGAGAATCTCAAGATATTTGTCTGCATGGGATTCTTTCAAATAAGCTGCCACCTGAATGGTAAAGGGTTTGGATATCTTTTTTTCAATGATGACCTCAATTTCATCCACCGTTCCGGGTGTCCGAAGATGAGAGACAGTATTATACATGAATACCAGCGACCACAAGGAAATAATCCCCAGAACCCCGGCCTTAAGATAGAAACGCCACCGGTCTTTCACCTGTATGCGGGTCATAAGGCGCCTTGCATGCCAAGTTACAAAACCAAAGCAAAAAACCACACCTGCCCGGACAGACTGTATCAGATGCCGGAGCCAGGTGAAAAAACCCATCCATATAGCAGATATTTTTTTCTGGTGGGCCAGGGGCAGAGGTTGCCGGGGCACATGCTGAACCGGATATATAATATCCTGCTCCGGCTGCTGTACCGGTTCTTCCAAAAGGGTACGGATATCTTTTCCATATCTTTGTTTTAATGACGGCACTTCCAGTACACGGGCATACAACTGCTTGGCGCTAAAATCCAGCCTGCCCAGGTTCAGAAAAAGCCTGGTGAGAAAGGGCATCAATTTGGGGTTGGTATAATGGATATTGGCCAGGCAGGTCAGCAGATCCTGCTCTTTATCATCAACTGCCCCGTTTTTGCACAGCTGTCTGAGCCAGAGCCCCGCCAGGGTCTCATCCCAGGGATTAGCGGTAAGATAAACAAGGACAGCTCGTCTGAAAATCTCATTTTCCCTGTCAACTGTAAGAGAGAATCTGGCCAAAACACCGGTTAGTCTGGTTTTTATCTTTCCGACTGACAAAGGAGACAACAAAAATGAGTCATAAATCCTGACAGCCTGGAGGTATTTTGTTTTGGCTCTGTTAAAGATAGCCGCCCGCTCCCACATTTGTGCTTCCCGGATCAGCCTTTCAATCAGTTTCCCCCCCAGAAAATTCATCAGAAAACCAACAAACACATAACCTGTGATCACCACCCCCAGCGCAAAAAGAACAGGTCCCATGCCCGAAAATATCTGTCTGACCCAGGGCATGACATAAAAGCACAAAGGAACCGTCACCAGGGTGGTCACCCAGAGCCGGACAAAGATATTTCGCAGACCCCGGATCACGGCTTCTCCTGACCGCAGACAGTCTGACCGGTTTTCAATGCAATGACAGTACTTTTAGGGATGTCATCGGGTCCGGCCTGACATCCGGTAACAGGATCTACCTGCTCAAACCGGATATTTTCAGGAATGGGAAAAGTTCTTTCCGGCTCTCCGGCCAGAGCCTGGAGCATGAAGTCTGCCCATATGGGGGCAGCCCCTCTGCCGCCGGTAATCCCCAAGCCATTGGCATCTTTCATGGGCTGCCTTCTGTCAAATCCTGTCCACACAGAGGTACACAGGGTCGGGGTAAATCCGGTAAACCAGGCATCATTATAATTATCCGTGGTACCGGTTTTCCCGGCACATGGACGTTTGAATCCCTGTTCTTTTATGGTTCGCCCGGATCCTGTTTCCACAACCGCCTTCATCATATCCACAACCTGATAAGAAAGGGCCGGATCCAGCACCTGCCGGTCCTGAACTATGCGTTCAAACAGAATCCTGCCAAAAGCATCCTCCACCCGCCAGAACAAAAAAGGCGGATGGTGCCTGCCCAGGTTCGCAAACACAGAAAATGCCTGGGCCATTTCCATGGGGGTTACGCCGGCAGTTCCCAGTGCAATGGAAAAAACATCATCCAAAGGACTTTTTATGCCGCATTTCCGGGCCGTTTCCATCACCGCCCGCGGGCCAGTAATGTGAACAAGCTGGGCTGCAATGGTATTGACTGAATGGGTCAGGGCTGTTTTCAATATCATATCCCCTCTGAATCTGTGCCCGAAGTTTTGCGGCCGCCAGTCAGTGGCACCTGCAACAGGAATGGTCACGGGCTGATCGGTCATTACAGTTCCGGGATGAAAACCGGCCGAGGCAAAGGCTGAATAGTAAACAAATGGTTTAAATCCGCTTCCAGGCTGGCGCCGGGCCCTGGTAGCGCGGTTAAACTCACTGTTGTAATAATTGCGCCCCCCCACCAGGGCGCGCACTGCGCCGGTTGCTGTTTCAATCGCTACCAGAGCACCCTGGGGCCGGGGGGTTTTCCCGGCAGGTATGGCTATCATGGTATCCAGGTTGTCAAGCCCTTGGGCCAATGCCATTTTTGCCGATTTCTGGAGGCGGGAATCAACAGTGGCATAGACCTGGATACCGCCATGGTACACCACATTTTCTCCATAAACCTGGATCAGTTCTCTGACAAGGGCATCCAGAAAGTAACTGCCGCTTCTGGCGTCTTGTTTTTCTTTGCGCAGCAAAGGCGCTTTTGCAGCTGCCTCTGCCGCCTGGTTCTTTGTAATAAAGCCGGTATTTACCATCCGCTGCAATACCAGATCCCGGCGTTTCATGGCCCGGTCATAATGCACAAAAGGGTTATAGGCAGTGGGAGATTTGGGCAGTCCTGCCAGCAGTGCTGCTTCCGGCAGGGTCAATTCCCGGGCGGATTTTCCAAAAAATGTATTGGCTGCCTTTTCAATCCCCTGGGCACCTGCACCAAAATAAATCTGGTTGATATAGGCTTCCAGAATTTCTTCTTTGGAAGAAGTGGCCTCGATCTGTAATGCCACCAGCAGTTCCTTGAATTTTCTGGTATAGGACTGTTCAAAGGAAAAAAACAAATTTTTGGCCAGCTGCTGGGTGATGGTGGATGCCCCTTCAATTCGGCCCGGTCTGAACAAAGTAACATACAATGCTTTTAAGGTCCGAAGCTTGTTGATCCCATGGTGCTGAAAAAACAGGTGATCCTCGGTAGCCAGAATGGCATTGATAAAATCAGCAGACACCCGGGCAAGGGGAACACTTTCCCGCTCTCCCAATCGCATGAGCACCTGGCCGGATGAATCATACACAATACTCTGGGGGGTTTCAATAATGCGGCTTACATCCCGGGGCAGTTTGGGCAAATCCGGCACCGTATAAAAAACCAGAAACATGGCGCCTATAACAGCAGCACAGATGATAACCATCCCGGAAAAAAAAACAAACCGGAATACAGATAAAATACCTGGCAGCGGCTTCATGGATGCTCTCCTTTGAGAACCAGCCCCAACTGCCATACTGCCCATTCTCTGGCCCTGACAAAGAGCACCCCGGGTTGATTCCGGTGCTGGATTTCAATGCCCAGCCGGATAAACCCATCTTTGGCTTCATTGGAGATACCGATACGCAAAATAGTGCCTTCCTGATCCAAGAGCAGGTCTGTATCCGGCAAAAGATCAGGAATCATTTCCTGCGGCAGCTTGAATACCGCTTTAAAAAACTGCTCCGCCGGATAAATCCGGCCCATGAATCCGTCGAATTTCTCCAGTCGGCCCGGCTCCAGATATTGTTTCTCTGCAATGGCATCAAGGGTATTTTCTTTCAGATCAATGTGCTGAACCACCCTGTTTTCAGCATTGATAAAATATATCTTCATCCCGTTTTTCAGACCTTCACAAAAGATCCGGTCCGTCACCTCTCCGTTGAGCAGCCATATCAGGCGGGCAGGCTCCATAATCTGCCGGGCATGGGTCAAAGGCAGTGACAGGTAAAGACGTTTGAATTGTTCCTTTTCCAGAATAACCCATTCTCCGGGGATCAGACGAGCGGAAATACCGGAAAAAGATGCTGCTTTATGGGCAAACCGGCGGGTATCGCTTTTGCGGTCAATGATTTTATTCAAAGATTGATGGGCATTGATGGTATCTTTTCCAAGCTCCCAGATCGCCCCTTTTTCAGGCCTGGTTTCATTGGTGGATGCCAGAAAGTTTCCCAGGAGCTGCTCGCACCAGTCGTATCTGAATTCTGAAAAAAAAACAACCGCTGAAAAAATCAGAAGGCCCAGGTTCAAAAACGAAGCAGTGCGTTTTATCCATTCCTGGAATGTAACAGGTTCATACCAGCCCAAGATCATGCTGTCCTAAGCCTTGCCGACAATTTTCATGGAATCCATGTACACCCGGTAAAAATCTTTGTGATCCTTTAATGCGGCCGCCAGAAAAGAGGGGAGGTGTTCAAGATTGTCAGGACCCACAACATAATTGGCACTGGCATGCAGGGCTGCCATGGGGTCGCCTGTTTTCAATTGGTGCCCCATCACCACCAGACAATTCATCCGCCGTATGGACATGTCCAGGGTGTTCATGTACTGGAGGATACTCTTGGAACCGCGGTCAAACCCCTGTCCCAGCAATATCAGAGGATAGACATGGTAGGCTATCTTTTTTGCAGCTTCAGCCTGGTCAAAAGCAGTATCCACCCCATATCCCAATTGCCTGACAGCATCATGGGCCGCCTTTTGAAAAGGGTCTTCTGCAACCAGAACCATGGCACGTTCCCGGCCTTGAAAGGAAACCGTTGTTCCAGATGCAGGCACTGCTGCATCAGTAACCCTTTCTTTACCTGAATTATTTGCCGAAGATATCTGAATTTTTTCCCTGCATTTTGGACACGTAAACACAGCAGTTTTATCTTTTGGCAACTTATGATCCGGAATATTGAATTGGGATTTACAATGTCTGCAACGGATATTCATATTTATTTTTCCCCTTTATAACCCCGGTCAATTTCAAGAGAATCGATTTTGGAGGTAGCTTCTCCCCTGGCGCTTTTGATACTGTCCAGACCCCGGCCCACCAGATCTTTTCTGGTGGCATAGGCCATGGCAACCCTTTCATCTATCTTTGCCTGCTTGTAAAGAGAAAGGATGAATTCATCAAAGGAAACCATTCCCTGGGCTTTGCCTGCCATGATAATATCATTGAAGGTTTTGCCTTCAGATTCCCCGTTGAGAATGGAATCCCTTACCCGCAGATTGGTGGCCATAATTTCAAATGCCGCAACCCGTCCACCCTTTGCTCCGGGCAAAAGACGCTGGGCCACGATCCACCGGATCGTATCTGCCAGCCGGATGCGGATCTGTTTTTCTTCCTGGGTTGAAAACATCCCCAGAACCCGGTTGATGGTCTGGCCGGCATCCACGGTGTGAAGGGTGGACAAGACCAAATGGCCTGTTTCCGCAGCAGACAAGCCGATCTCCACTGTTTCCCGGTCCCGCATCTCCCCTACCAGAACAACCTTGGGTGCCTGGCGCAGGGCAGCCCGAAGGCCCGAGGCAAAGGAATCAAAATCCATCCCCAGTTCCCGCTGATTAAAGGTGGATAATTTCTGGGTATGCTGGTATTCAATGGGATCTTCCAGAGTAATCACGTGCACGGATTTGGTCTCATTGATCTGATCCAGCAGGGCTGCCAGGGAGGTGGTCTTGCCCGAACCTGTGGCACCGGTGACAAAAATAATGCCGTTTTTTTCTTCTGCCATTTTAAAAAACGGCTCAGGCAGTTTCAGCTCTTTAATGGTGGGAATTTTTGTTTCCAGTTTCCGCAGGACAATGGCATATTTGCCGGAACGTGAAAAAATATTCACCCGGAACCTTGCCTGGGTGTCCAGCTGGTAGGACAGGTCACAGGATCCTTCCTGCAGAAGGGTTTGGGTAAGCTTCCGGTCATTGTTGATCAGGTTCAGGGCAATGGTCTCGGTCTGAAACGGTGTCAGCACCTGAAAATCAGGCGCAATTTTCACCGGTACCAGCTGGCCGTCGCTTTCTACCTGAAGGGGTTTTCCCGGTGTAAGATTTAAATCAGATACATTGGTATGGGATGTGAGCATCCTGGACAAAAGATAGTCGATCTGCTGCTTTTTCATGCCTCCTCCCCTTTTATGTAATATGGGTCAGGCTTCGGTAAAATCCGATGGTGTTTTTTTGAGGAAGGGCCTGAAAATACCCTTGTTATTCGCCTTGCTGTATGCTTCATCAGGGCTGATCCAGCCTTTTTTGTACAACCCCATGATAGCATCATCCAACAGCTGCATCCCGTATTGTTTTCCGGTCTGGATCATGGAAGGTATCTGGTGGGTCTTTGCCTCTCTGATCAGGTTCCGCACCGCCGGGGTTGCCACCAGAATTTCCAGAGCCGGGCACCGGCCTTTTTTATCAATACGTTTGAACAGCACCTGGGCCACCACGGCCCGGAGGCCGTCGGACAGGGTGGAGCGGATCTGGGCCTGTTCTGTGGAAGGAAATACCTCGATGATGCGGTCAACGGTTTTGGCGGCACTGGAGGTATGCAAGGTACCGAAAACCAAGTGGCCTGTGGATGCAGCTTCAATGGCCAGAGATATGGTTTCCAGATCCCGCAGCTCCCCCACCAG
>JAABUB010000001.1 GCA_011389575.1 Desulfotignum sp.
GCAGGGATGGATTACCAAAAGGAATGGCAGAACACAAAACCAATCATATATATTCGGTTTCACACCTCACCCGGGAAATTAAAACCCTTCTTGAGGACAGATTTCCCTTTGTCTGGATCACAGGCGAGATCTCCAACTATGCCGCTCCTGCTTCAGGCCATTCTTATTTTTCTTTGAAAGATCCCGGCGCTGTCATCAGCTGCGTGATGTTCAAAAACCAGAAACGCGCCCTGAAATTTTCTCTGGAAAACGGATTGAAAATCATGGGACTCGCGCGCCTGACTTTGTATGAACCCCGGGGAAACTACCAGCTGATTTTTGAGCATATTGCACCTGAAGGTGCAGGCGCGCTTCAAAAAGCATTTGAACAGCTCAAAAAAAAACTGGATGATGAAGGCCTTTTTGATGCAGTCCATAAACAATCACTGCCGTATCTGCCGCAAAAAATCAGTGTCATCACTTCGGGCACCGGCGCGGCTGTACGGGATATCATTCACATTTCCCTGCGCCGTTTTCCCGACTGCTGTCTGCAGATCTTTCCGGTGTCGGTCCAGGGAGACCGGGCACAGGAGGAGGTTGTATATGCAATCAACTCCGTGAATCTACAAAAAAAGGCGGATGTGATCATTCTGGCCCGGGGCGGCGGATCACTGGAAGATCTGGCCGCCTTTAATTCCGAACCTGTGGCACGGGCGGTTTTTGCATCCCGTATACCGGTGATCACCGGCATCGGCCATGAAACTGATGTCACCATTGCCGATTTTGTGGCTGATGTCAGAGCCCCTACCCCTTCGGCTGCAGCTGAACTGGTATTGCCTGAAAAAGCCCGGCTGGTCAGACACATAACTGACATGCAATTGTCATTGTCCCTTGCCATGACCCAGCAACTTGGTTTTTTCCACCAGAAAGTGGATGATCTGCACAGCCGTTTGAAAAGTCCGGCCCGGGTTATGGCCAATTTTAAACAAAATCTGGAAACCTGTATTTTCAGAATGCAGCATTCCCTGAACCGCCGGGTTTTTCACGGGCAAGACAAATTGTCATGGATATCCCAGGCCCTTTTCGGGGCGGTACCGGGTGTCCGTATCCAGAGAAAACAGGTGGCAGATCTGCATAAAAATATGGCATTGGCCATGAAATCCCGCCTTGAAGGACACACGAACCAGATAAGACAGGCCACAGGCAGCCTGGCCGCCCTGAATCCCACCTCGGTTCTGGAAAGGGGGTACAGCATTGCACGGACAATGCCGGACCAAAAAGTTATCCTGGATGCCAAAACAGTGGCGGTTCAGGACCCGATTGAAATTATTTTATCCAAAGGACGTATCCTGACAAGGGTGGAGAAAAAAATTCATGGCAAAAATGACATTTGAAACAGCATTGAAGCAGCTTGAGGCAATTGTAAAGGAAATGGAATCCGGGGACCTGACCCTGGAACAGGCATTGAAAAAATATGAAACTGGTATTGAAAAGGTCCGATACTGCATGCAGATCCTTGACAGTACCGAAAAAAAAATCACCCAGCTTACCCGGGATCTGGACGGGTCTGTAACAGAAGTCCCCTTTGACCATGAATGATTCTGTTTTCAACCTGAAAACCTTTCTTGCGGAACACCAGGTCCTGGTAAATACACACCTGAAAAAAATTTTACAGACCCTTGAGTCTGACAGAGAACTGGTGCAGGCCATGACCCATTCTCTTATGGCCGGAGGAAAACGGCTGCGCCCTGTGCTGGCCCTGGCATCAGCCCGTGCCTGCGGCAAAGATTTCACCCTTGCCCTGCCCGCTGCCTGCGCCCTTGAAATGATTCATACCTATTCTCTGATCCATGACGATCTGCCTGCCATGGATGATGATGATCTCAGGCGCGGCAAGCCCACCTGTCACAAAATATTCGGTGAAGCCACAGCCATGCTGGCAGGCGATGCTCTGCTCACCCATGCGTTTACCATACTGGCCCATCCCTGTGACCTGTTTGATCCGGTTCCCGAGCCCCAAAACCTGCTGGACCTGGTTGCCGTCATTTCCCGGGCTGCCGGGGTAAACGGCATGGTGGAAGGCCAGATGCTGGATATGATGCATTCTGTCCGGAAAATCAAAGATAAAGGGAATAAACCACAGCTGCTGGATCATCTGAAGGACATCCATGCCTTGAAAACCGGGCAGATGATTCTGGCCAGTGTTGTCAGCGGGGCGGTGAGCGTCAATGCCCCCGATCACCTCAGACTTCCTCTGGAAATTTATGCTTCCCATGTAGGGCTTGCATTTCAGGTCATGGATGATATTTTAAATGTACAGGGAGATCCTGAAAAAATGGGGAAAGCTGCAGGATCTGATATATTGAAAGACAAACTCACATTTCCGGCTGTCATGGGACTTGATCGATCCAAAGCCTATGCAAAAAAATTGACGGATCAGGCCAAAGATGCCCTTGACCGGTTTGACGGCAATGCCGATCCTTTGCGGGCTATTGCCGGATATGTGACCAACCGGGACAGATGAGATGATGGAAAAAACAATTGATGAAATACATGACATAAGTTATGCAACTGCAAATAATAAAAAGGTGAACACAACCGTGCCCTTGCTGGAAAATATTACAACACCTGCCGATTTTAAGGCAATTTCCCGGGAACACCTGCCACAGCTGGCAGAACAGATCCGTGAGCGCATTATACAGGTGGTGTCAAAAAACGGGGGGCATCTGGCCTCCAGCTTGGGCGCTGTGGAACTGACCCTGGCCATCCATTATGTGTTTGATCTGCCCACAGACACCCTGATCTGGGATGTGGGGCATCAGGCATATGCCCACAAACTGATCACCGGCAGAAACCAGCAGTTTGACACTTTGCGCCAGTATAAAGGCTTGTCAGGATTTTCCAAAACAAAGGAAAATCCGTGTGACGGGTTTACCGTGGGGCATTCATCCACCTCCATTTCCGCAGGACTGGGGATCTGCTGCGCCAAATACCTGAACCAGGATGATTCCCATGTGATTTCTGTAATCGGAGACGGGTCCATGACCGCAGGCCTGGCATATGAAGGCCTGAACCAGACAGGGGACTTAAAGCGCAAACTGATTGTGATCCTCAACGACAATGACATGTCCATTTCCCGCAATGTAGGGGCCTTATCCTCTTTTCTGAGCCGGACCTTTTCCGCCAAATATTTGCAGACCATGCGCAATCAGTTCGGGGCGTTTTTAAAATCTTTGCCCAGGATCGGGGAAGACATGTACAAGATTGCCAAACGCTCTGAAGAATCCTTTAAGACATTTGTCACCCCGGGCATGCTGTTCGAGGCCTTTAATTTTGATTACTTCGGCCCTATTAACGGCCACAACCTGGACCATCTGATCGATATTCTCGACAATATCAAAAATGCGGCTGATTCTCCGATCCTGCTCCATGTCACCACGGTCAAAGGCAAAGGATATGCACCGGCTGAAAAAAATCCTGTATATTTTCACGGGGTGGGATCATTTGCCGTGGATACCGGCAAAACCAGTATAATTCCCCATCAGGTACCATCCTATACCCAGGTGTTCGGCGAACAGATGGTCGCACTGGGCAAATCTCATCCCGGCCTGGTGGCAGTGACGGCTGCCATGCCCGAAGGCACAGGGCTCATGGCGTTCAGCGAACAATATCCGGACCGGTTTTTTGATGTGGGCATTGCAGAACAGCATGCAGTCACCTTTTCTGCAGGCCTGGCTGCCAAAGGCATCCGTCCGGTGGTATCCATTTATTCCACCTTTCTTCAGCGGGCCTATGACCAGATTCTCCATGATGTCTGCATTGATGCCCATCCTGTGATTTTTGCCCTGGACCGGGGCGGAATTGTAGGAGAAGACGGCCCTACTCACCACGGACTCTTTGATTTTGCATATCTGCGCGCCCTGCCCAATATGACGGTGATGGCACCGGCAGATGAAGATGAACTGGCCTGCATGCTGAAAACCGCCCTTTTCCATAACGGCCCCATTGCACTGCGCTATCCCCGGGGCAGAGCACAAGGGGTTCCCATATCAGATCCTGTTGTGCCTTTGGAAATCGGAAAAGGCACGGTGGTGTGTGACGGTGATGATCTGTTGATCATCGCCATCGGCAGAGGGGTGACAGAAGCCCTTAAAGCCAGGGCCCAACTGGCATCAGAAGGCATTTTTGCCACCCTTGTCAATGCACGGTTTGTCAAACCCCTGGATGAAGACCTGTTACTGGCAAAGGCCGGGGAATGCAGAAAAATCATTACCGTGGAAGAGCATGTTCTGGCAGGCGGGTTTGGATCAGCCGTGCTTGAGCTTTTCATGGACAAAGGTTTGACAGACCTGTGTGTCAAGCGTATCGGCATTGATGATTGCTTTGTGGAACATGGTCCGCAGAAGGTATTGAGAAAAGACTATAACATCGATGCTGCTGCAGTCGCAGCAGCCGGTCGTGAACTGTATGGCCGGGGTTAAAAATTTCGGCCAATCCAGATGCCGGTTGGACCAGCTTCTGGTGGAAAAAGGTCTTATCAGTTCAAGAAGCCGGGCCAGGGCCATGATCATGGCAAAAAAAATCCTGGTGGATGACCATCCTATCGACAAACCCGGATACCAGGTGGGTTCACAGGCAAAGATCATTGTCAAAGAAGCGGACCACCCCTATGTAAGCCGGGGCGGTCTCAAGCTGGAAAAAGCCCTGACAACTTTTTTGGTCAGTGTTCAGGACAAAATCTGCCTGGACATCGGGGCATCCACCGGCGGATTCACCGATTGCCTGCTGCAATTCGGGGCCAAAAAAGTGTATGCCGTGGATGTGGGATACGGTCAGCTGGCATGGTCGTTGCGCAATGATCCGAAAGTTGTGGTCATTGAGCGCACCAATATCCGGTATATGCCGTTTGAAGCAATCGGCCGGAAAATGGATATGGTTGTGGCTGATACGTCGTTTATTTCTTTGAAAACAGTCATACCGGCAGCAGAAAAATTCATGGGGTCGGGATCCCGGGTGATTGCCCTGATCAAGCCCCAGTTTGAGGCAGGAAAACAGTATGTCGGCAAGGGCGGTGTTGTAAAGGATCCTGAAATCAGACAGGAGGTGGTGGCAGATGTATCGCAGTTCTTCGCCGACAAAGGATATGGTGTGGAAGATGTGATCCCCTCCCCTGTCCCGGGTCCAAAGGGAAATACCGAATATTTGATTTCCCTGGTTTTCAATGGCCATTGAAAAAAACACTATGAATTTTATGCAATTTTTATTATTACACTTTTAATATTTAAACACGACGTTTTTATTAATTGTTTAAAGGAGCGGTAATGAGCGAAGACATCAAAACCATGAGAAATGTGGCATTTGCAGGCCATGGAGGTGCGGGCAAGACAACTCTTGCTGAGGCTATGCTTTTTAAGGCAGGGGTGACCAACCGTCTGGGTAAGGTTGAAGAAGGCAATACAGTGATGGATTTTCAGCCTGAAGAAATCAAAAAACAGCAGAGCATCAACACCTCATTTATCAAATATACCCATAATAAACATACCATTACATTGATGGATACTCCTGGTGATCAAAACTTCTTCTCAGCTGCCAAAACCTGTTTTCCGGTTGCCGACGGCATGGTCTTTGTGGTCGATGGTGTGGGCGGACCCTCTGCCATGACTGAAGAGGCTGCAACATCTGCTCTGGAATACAACCTGCCCGGCATGGTCATTGTCAATAAACTGGACAGGGAAAGATCAGATTTTGCCGCCTGTGTGGATGCCTGCAGCACTTCCCTTAAAAAGAAAATCATTCCTGTTTGTTACCCCATCGGTACTGAAGACACTTTTAAGGGAATAGTAAATATTGTCAGTGGTCAGGCATATGAATATGATGCTGACGGCAAGGCCAAACAAGTGGATATCCCCGCAGACATGGCCGATGACATGGCTGTGGCAAAAGAAGAATTCATTGAAAATATTGCAGAACTCGATGATGACCTGCTTGAAAAATACCTGGAAGGTGAAGAACTTTCTGAAGAGGAAATTAAAACAACTTTCCGCAAAGGAATTTCCGAGGCCCAGTTCTATCCGGCCATCTGCACTTCTGCGGTTAAAATGATCGGTATCGATATGGTGCTGGATTTCATCGATACCTATATGCCCTCTCCTCTGGACAGAGGCGACTGGGTCGCAAAAGACAATGAAGGCCAGGATGTGGTGGTATCTCCGGATCCGGATGCAGAATTCTGCGGGTTTGTTTTCAATACCATTGTGGATCCTTATGCCGGCCGTTTGTCACTGGTCCGGGTTATTTCAGGATCCCTTGGAAAAGAAGGCAATTTTCTCAATGTGACCAGAGACACCAAGGAAAGATATTCCCAGTTGCTTGAGATCGCCGGAAAAGAACAAAAACCCATTACTTCGGCCGGACCCGGGTCCATTGTGGCCATGGCCAAGCTCAAATCCACCCTGACCGGCGATACCCTGACAGGGGGCAGAGAAATTCAGATTCCGGCACCAGCTCCCATGCCGCCGGTCATCTCTTTTGCCATTTCCCCCAGATCCAAAAATGACGAAGACAAGATCCATGAGGCCCTGCGCAAAATTCTCCAGGAAGATACCGGTCTTGTGCTCAAAAGAGAAGAAGAGACCAGACAGACCATTCTTTCCGGCCGGGGACTGGTACATATTGAAATCGCAGCTGAAAAAATCCAGCGCAAATTCAACGTGGCCATGGATATAAATACACCCAAAGTGGCCTACAGGGAAACATTCAAGAAAAAGATCCGGGTTCAGGGAAAACACAAAAAACAATCCGGGGGCCACGGCCAGTTCGGTGACTGCTGGATCGTTCTGGAACCTCTGCCCAGGGGAGCGGGGTTTGAATTTGTGGACAAGATTGTGGGCGGTGTGATTCCCAAAAACTATATTCCTGCTGTTGAAGCCGGTATCCGGGAAAGTTCCGAGCACGGTATTCTGGCGGGGTTCCCGTGTGTGGATTTTCGCACTACCCTGGATTTCGGATCCTATCATTCTGTGGATTCCTCTGAAATGGCCTTTAAAACAGCCGGCTCCATTGCCTTTAAGGCGGCTGCCAAAGATGCAAAACCAGTGCTGCTGGAACCTGTCATGAAAGTTTCGGTAAAAGTGCCGGATGCAAACACCGGAGATATCATGGGCGATCTCAACTCCCGGCGGGGCCGGGTTCTGGGCATGGATTCCGAAGATGACAAGCAGATCATCAATGCTTTGGTACCCATGTCTGAAATGCTGCGGTATGCACCGGATTTAAGTTCCATGACCGGTGGCAGGGGCACCTTTGCCATGGAATTTGCCCAGTATGATGAAGTGCCTTCAGACATGGCACAAAAAGTCATTGACCAGGTGAATGCACAAAAGGAAAGCAACTAAAAAATACAGAGAAAAAATCTTTTTTTGCGAACAGCCGGGGGCCTGATGCTTTTACAGATCAGGCCCCCGGCTGGTTTTTGATATTCGGTTTTTGAAAATATATGCAAAAAACTGTCACAGCAGGTCCGGGTTCAATCTGCAGTGGGATACAGCTGCCCGGTCCAGAAGATGCCCCAGTTCTCCTTTTTCATCGGGGAAAAATCCCATGGATTTTTCCCATACCTCCCGGTCTTCCATGCAAAAATACACCAGAACACTCGGGGCATATTCTTTTATCAGATGAATCAACCGCTGGTACAGCCGGATGCGCAAGGGTTTGAAATAACGCATCTTGCTGTCCAGGCCCGGGATGAATTCGCCGTAGCAGATGGTGGAGGATGCAAACCGTTTTTCAATGATCTGCTTGAGGGACGGCATGAACCTGAAGCTGCCCATGCTGATCCACACGATGCTGTCCGGTCGGACATGGGAAAAAATATCATGGATCACCTGTTCATAATCTGTTTCACATCCTTCATACAGCACCAAAGGATCAAAATGAAAGGCCAGCTTATACCCTTTGGCTTCACAGCGCCTTGCGGTCTCAAGGCGGGATTGCAAGGCTGCAGTGTCTTTTTCTTCGCTTTTGATGATGGCAGGCGTGTTCACGGACCAAGCCAGCACGGTTTTGCCGTTATGGTCCAGATCCAGTAACGATTGTACATTCACGGTTTTGGTTTTCAGCTCCAGCAGGCTGTTGCACTGCCTGGCAAAGGTGTTCACCAGGAACTGCGGGCTCAGGGTGACGGGCTCCCATATCAGCGAGTCGGTGTATTCTCCGGTGCCGATGCGAAATATTTTGTTCCGGGAAAACACCTGTGCCAGCTGGTGTTCCAGAAGATCAAATCCAACAAAATACTGGAGTACCGGGGGATGAAAATAGGCCTGGAGAATACAGTAGGAGCAATCCATGGTACAAAAGGTGCCGGTGTGCAAAATGGTGTAGTCACAGCAGGTGTAATGGCTGGTGCCGGGACAGGGCCGCACCACCGCCCCTTTGTTTTTCGTGATGTATAATATGGATTTTGACGCACCCACTGGATCGTCACATTGATTGATGGTGTCATACACTGTCCGGGGGGATACTACAGGTTCGGGTGCAATATCAAGCCGGGAAAGGATGTGGTCAATTTCCCGGCAGGAATCCAGATTCCGGTCCATGAAGATCCGGTTGATTTTCATCGCTGCAGCACCGCCTGCAGATCCGGATCATCTGCCATGGACGTAAGGGTGCGGGCCCGCTGCTTAAATTCATCCACTGTGGTGAAAGCAAAACTTACCCCATAGGTGGTTGATTCAAAGTTTTCCGGCAGAATGAACCGAAAATCTCCCCCTGCCTGCAGCCTGTCTATGCAGGATTTTATCTGCTGCCGGGTATGTTCCAGCACGGGAAACCGGCGCCGGGTCAGATATTGTCTTACCTGGTCTGCCTTTCTTCCCGGATCGGCTGTGTCCAGGTTCAAAGCTGCCTGCAGCCCTGGTTCATAAAAAAGGGTGTCAGAAGCAATGTTTTCTTTTTTGCAGACCTCTGTAAAACAGGTGATGATATCCAGTTGTTTGCCTGAAGACGCTTTGATCTGTGAAAAGATCTCCACCAGGGCATCCAGAGTTTGCCTGCTGCATCCGGTAAGACGTCTGGCCGGTTTTAAGCCCAGTAATCCCTTTTCCAGCAAGGCAATGGCTTTTTGCGGCAGTGCAGAAACCGCTAAAAGCGCGGTGATAAACTTGGGGTTCAGTTGCCGGTTGAATGCGAATTTAGATTGCTGTGCCATTTGTTCAGGATCCATGAACCGGCTCAGCAGATGCACAGCCCGGACCTGTTCCGCCGGGGTCAGTTCCCGGGCAAAAGCGTTGTCCGCCACTGCCTGGACAGCACAGGCTGCCCCGGCATCTGCCGGCATGATCCGGCAGACCAGTGACTGCACCCCGGGCAGGGTGTGAACCGCCTGGATCCGTTTGAACCCGGTTACCGGAATATAGGCATTGTCACAGGACCAGACAGTGGGGGGACAGATAAGGCCTGTTTCCATAATGGAACAGGCCAGATACTCGATATCATCTGTTTCTTGTTTTGTGATCTGAAACCGGGTATCGTCCTGGCGGATATCTGCCAGAAAAACATCATGGAACCGACTAGAGGGTGCCACCGGTCAGTCTTTCGTAAATAACCTTGTAGGTTCTGGCGGTATTGTCAATGATTTCCCGGGGCAGTCTGGGGCCC
This sequence comes from Desulfotignum sp., assembly GCA_011389575.1. Classification (GTDB taxonomy): domain Bacteria; phylum Desulfobacterota; class Desulfobacteria; order Desulfobacterales; family Desulfobacteraceae; genus Desulfotignum. The sequence goes on from JAABUB010000001.1 coordinate 9,634, forward strand.
GGAGGGGTTTTGTCCCACCCCGAGTTTACCAGCCAGTCCCGGACAGCCTGTTTGTCAAAGCTTTTCTGCCCGCGACCCGGAGCATAGTCATCAAGCGGCCAGAACCGGGAGGAATCCGGGGTGAGGACCTCATCTATGAGGATGATTTCTCCATCCAGCATACCGAATTCAAATTTGGTGTCTGCAATGATGATGCCTTTTTCCAGGGCCAGTGCGGCCCCTTTGTTGTAAATTTCCAGGCTCAGGTCCCGGATTTTTTCAGCGGTTTCTCTGCCCAGAATATCAATGGTCTGTTCAAAGGAAATATTGATATCATGGTCGCCTACTTCCGCTTTGGTGGACGGCGTATACAAGGGCGTTTCCAGTTTGTCCGATTCTTTGAGTCCTTCCGGCAGCTGGATACCACACACCCGACCGTTTTTTTTGTATGAACTCCAGCCGGATCCGGAGATGTATCCCCTGACAATACATTCCACAGCCAGAGGATCGGCTTTTTCCACCAGCATACTGCGTTTTTCAAGGGCATCCCTATAGGGATGGCATATCTCAGGATACGTGTCCACATCAGTTGTAACCAGATGGTTGCCCACAATATCCGCCATTTTTTCAAACCAGAAAACACTGATCTGGTTGAGCACTTTGCCTTTGTCTGGAATGGGATCAGGCAGCACCACATCAAAGGCGGACAGCCGATCCGTGGTAACCAGCAGCAGGGTGTCTCCAAAATCAAAAATATCCCTGACCTTGCCCTGGCGTTTCAATGGCAGGTCCGTAAACAAAGTTTCAGGTATGGCTGTCATGGCGTATCTCCTTGTTGCTTTTACATCATGGGGTTAAAAATCAGGGGTTGTATTCAAAGAAATGCTCTTATATCATGTCTGTATTTTTTTTTCCACATAACCCAACCGTATTTTGTTACTTAATTTGGGATGATCTTTTTGCCATGGCCTGGTGATCTGGTACTGAGCGCTTGACGAATGCCGGTGATCATATTATTGTGGGCAAAAAATATATTGTGGATGCACAGGTGTATTTATATAAAAAAGGATTTTCATGAAATCGCGTTGTCTGATATTGTTTTTTTCTCTGGCACTTGTCTGTTGTCCGGCCGTGTTTGCCCAAGAAGATGCCCGCTATACACTGAAGGCGTTATGCCGGGCAGCCAATGAAAATGCAGAAACCATCCAGATAGCTGCAGATGATGTCTTTATTGCCAGACAGGAAAAAAAAAGGGCCTTATCAGTCCTGATCCCCCGGGCCACTGTGTTTGGCAGCCACATCAAACACAAAGACAAGAATCTATCCACACCCGACACCACTTCTACAGGTATTAAACTGACACATTCTTTCACCATCAACGGCAAAGAGCTTATTGCCTATGATGTGACTAAAAAAGGAATAGAAAAAACCAGCCTCACTCTGGAAAGCATCCGTTCTGAATACCTTTTTCAGGTGGCGATGTCCTATTTTGAAATCCTGCGGGCCAGGCGGCTTAAGGAGATAGCTGAGGTTGAGGTCCAGAGACTTGAAACCCATAAAGCCTCTGTCAAGGAAAAACTGCGTGTGGGCAGTGTCACCAGAACTGATCTTTTCCGGGCTGAAGCGGAACTGTCCCGGGCCAGGTCAGATCTTGTGACGGCCCGGAATGCCGTAATCCAGAACAAGGCCCGCATTGTACGTCTCACCGGAATTCAAGACCCTTTTTTTGTGTCTGATCAGGACATCCATACCTTGGATGATTTTGCCCCCACCCTGTCCCGGATCCAGGCAGAGGCCCTGGAAAACCGATTTGAGATCAAGGAGGCAAAGAAAAATCTGGAAATTGCGGCCCAGACCATCCGGTATGAAAAAGGAGATTTCTGGCCGAAACTCAACCTGGAAACAGGATACAGGGAAACAGATATTTCCTACGACAGCAGGGGGCTGCCCGGGAATATAGGTGGGCTGGGCTCTGATACAGAAGATACCTATGCCCAGGCGGAACTGGTGTTTACCCTTTATGACGGCGGACTGCGCAGGGCCCAGGTCCGCCAGGCCATGGCATCGGAACGTCAGGCAAAACAGGCATTGCAGCTTGTGAAAAATGATATTGTTCTGGAATCAAAAATATCTTTTTCCGAGTATGAAACCGCTAAAAATACCTTGATCAATCTCCAGGATGAGCTTACTTCTGCCAAAGAAAACTATGCAGCTGTTCAGATGCAGTATCAATACGGCATGGCTGACATCATCAACATGATGGATGCAAACACTTTGCTGGTCCAGGCACAACAGCGTATATCCAATGCACAATATACCCTTCACCAGGCAATTTTGAAAATATTGTATACCCAAGGAGACCTGCTGGCCCATCTGCTGGGTTAGACAGGATATTTTGCCTTGTTTTTACAGAACAGGGGCACAACCTTTGTACCAGAGGAGTAAAACAACATGTATGAAATTATCGCAAACCCTGAAGACTATCAGATTGACCAGTTGATCAATGGAACAAATAATGCCAACATCGAATTGACCAAAGAGGAACGTAATAAATGGGCAGGTGAAATTGTAAATTTCAGTGAAAAACTGACGGAATTTGCCAAAAAATCAAAGCAACTGGCCGTTCTGCTGGAATCGGATGAAAAAATTTCCGCCACCCCGGCATCTTTAAAAACATTGAAAATTCAATTATTTGCCATAAATGATGCTTTGAATTCGGCCCTGGACATTGCAGACAAACTGGAATCGGATATTATTCAAAAATAAAACAGGTCTGTTATTTCACCATTTTTTGCCGCAGCAGATGGTCTGTGATTACCAGTGCCAGCATGGATTCACAGACCTTGTTGATTCTGGGAATGGCGCAGATGTCATGTCGTCCTTTTGTGGAAATGGTTGTTTCCTGTCCGTCCTGATTCAGGGTCTTTTGCTCACGGCCAATGGATGGAATGGGTTTTACATGCACCCGCACAATAATGGGCTCCCCGGTTGAAATGCCTGCCAGAATACCGCCGGCATGGTTGGATAAAAATCCGCTGCTGGCCATCTGGTCATTGTTTTCAAATCCGGTCATTTCTGCAGCACCGGTGCCGGCACCGATTTCCACCGCCTTGACAGCACCAATACCCATCATGGCCTTGGCAATGTCTGCATCCAGCTTGTCAAACACAGGATCACCGATACCTGCCGGTACGTTGCGCGCAGTGATCTCTACCATTCCCCCCAGAGAATCTTTGCTGGCTTTTATGGCGTTGATGCGGTTTTCCATGGCATGCGCTGCTGCCTTGTCCGGACATTGCAGTGCATTTTCTGCGGCTGCACCGGGATCAAAATTTTTCACCCTGATACCCCCTATAGCCAGGGTAAAGCTGTGGATCTGGATGCCGTATGGCGCCAGCACCAGCTGTGCCACGGCTCCGGCAGCCACCCGGGCTGCGGTTTCTCTGGCTGATGCCCTGCCTCCGCCCCGAAAATCTCTGATCCTGTATTTTTTCTGATAGGTGAAATCCCCGTGTCCCGGCCGGAACAAAGTGGCAATATCTGTATAGGCACTGGATTTTGCATCTGTATTGCTAATAAGAATGGTAAGGGGGGTACCGGTGGTTCTGCCTTTAAAGGTGCCGGACACGATAACCGGTATGTCCGGTTCCTTTCGCCGGGTGGAGGCAATGCCCTGCCCTGGTTTTCTTTTGTCCAGAGCATTCTGGAGCAGGGTTTCGTCAATGGGCAGGCCGGGGGGACACCCCTGGATCACCACCCCCACAGCAGGACCGTGGGATTCTCCAAAGGTGGTGATGTGAAATGCCTTGCCAAAGCTAGATCCGGACATGGTCAATTCTCCTTTTTATCATCCAGGCAATGTCTTCTGAGGGATGCACTGTGGTGTCAAAACGCATGCAGGCCAGTTTTTCATAGACAGGGAGGCGTTGCGCCAGGGTATTGCGGGTTTCAGTAAACAGGGTCTGGCTGGTGAATCTGGGGCGGGAGGCCTGATTCTGCATATCTGATGCCAGTCGCTGGACAATGGTTTTCACATCAGCAAAAAGCCATACAACACAGCCGAAATTGCGGATGAGTGCCTGGTTTTTTTCTGCCAGCACAATGCCGCCGCCAGTGGCAATGACCTGATTTTTTTTTGGCATGATTTCTTCCAATACCCGGGTTTCAGCCTGTCTGAAAAAAGGCCACCCTTTATCTGCAACTATTTTTGAAACAGGGACCTTGTATTGGTGTTCAATGACCTTGTCCGTATCCACAAAATCACAGGACATGATATCTGCCAGAAGTTTTCCCACGGTGGATTTACCGCAGCACCTGTATCCGATGAGAACCGTATTCATGGACATGATTTTTTTAAAGTCTTTGTATTACAGGGCATGGAACACATCCCAGAATCCGGGAAAAGATTTTCCCACACAGGCTTCATTTTCTATCTGTATCCCTGGTACCACCAGGCCGGCAACGGCAAAGGCCATGGCAATGCGGTGGTCGTTAAAGGTGTTGATAAAAGCACCAGCAGGCTTTCCGCCCGTGATCTCAAGCCAGTCTTCTCCCTGGGATACCTTGATATCCATTTTTTCCAGCTGTGAGGCGACCGCATGAATGCGGTCGCATTCTTTTTCCCGCAGATGCCCGATATTAAAGATCCTGGTGGTTCCTTTGGCAAAGGCTGCCACCACGGCAATGGCCGGCACTGCATCCGGGGTGTCGGCCATGTCCACATCCACTGCGGACAGCACATTGCCTTTCACTGCCACGCTGTTGTCTTCAAAAAACAGGGAACACCCCATTTTCTCCAGGATATAGATCTGCTTGAAATCTCCCTGCAAAGACCCGGAACCAATATTTTCCACTCCGATTTTCTGCCCTGTGACAGCTGCGGCTGCCCAGAAATATCCGGCATTGGACAGGTCCGGTTCCACTGCATGGCTGCCGGCCACATAGGTCTGGCCGCCCGGGACCTCATAGGTGGTGGCATCTGTTTTGTCGGCATTCACCTGAAATTGTTTCATCACATCCAGAGTCAGGTCAATATAAGGGGAAGAAACCGGTGGTGAAACAAGCTTTATGGTCAAACCCTGTGCCATGAAAGGCCCTGTCATGAGCAAAGCGGACAGGTACTGGCTGCTTTTTGAACAGTCCAGATGAATCACGCCTCCCTGCCGGCTTTTTCCCTGAATGGTCACCGGGGGAAATCCACGGGGGGTGTCGGATCTGGCATCAATGCCGATCTGGTTTAAGGCATCCAGCAGTTCTTTCATGGGACGGGTGCACATGCGCGCATTTCCGGTGAGGGTGTATGGGGTGGCACCCAGCCCGGCAATCCCTGCCATAAGCCGCATGGAGGTACCCGAGTTTTCCAGATAAATGGGATCCTCATATGGCCGGGGGTGTCCGAAAAAACCTGTGACAGAAATGCTGTCAGCTCCGGTTTTGGTAATATCCGCCCCCATGCAGGATAATGCATGCATGGTCAAATCAATATCTTGGGAGTGAAGCAGATTTTTGATGTAAGATGTCTGGCCCGACAATGCCGCACAGATGAGCATGCGGTGGGAAATGCTTTTGGATCCCGGTATTGTCACGGTTTGATCAGAAATCTGCCTGGGAAATATGTGTTTCATTCAAAAATATACCTTGGTTAACACGATTGAAAATTCAGGTAGTCCAGAACCGACTGCCGCATTTTTTCCATATCCGGTAAAATCCCGGTCCACAAAACAAACTGGGCCGCTGCCTGGGCCACAAACATGGCCAAACCGTCAATAACCGTGCACCCCTTTTTGCGGGCAATGCTGACTAACCGGGTATTCAAAGGAGAATAGACAACATCCATGACCACGGTATCCGGGGTAAGACACTCTGCCGGACAGGACAACACATCTGCATCCGGAGCCATGCCCATGGCCGTGGTGTTGATGATGATATCAAAACACGGCCCTGTGAGTTTGTCCAGGGGAAGAAATCGGGCCCCATAGGCCAAAGCCAAACTCCTGCCGCGGTCTTCAGACCGGTTGGTGATTGTGAGGCAGCCCTTATGGCTATGAATGCCAAAGGCCACTGCCCGGGCCGCCCCCCCTGCCCCGATGACCAGAATGTTTTTTTGGGCAATACCAAAAGGTTTCAAAGGAAGGATTGCCGCCTGGCTGTCGGTATTGTATCCCAGTAGTCGGTCCTCCTGGTTGACAATAGTATTGACCGCACCAATGGTCCGGGCCTGTTCATCTATCCAGTCCAGATGAGGCATGACGCTTTGTTTGAACGGTATGGTTATGGATGCTCCCTTTATATGCAACTGCCTTATGGCATCAACCGCCAGAGCTATATTTTGCGGCGCAAACGCCAGATACACGGCATTTATCCTGTTATCTGCAAAGGCCTGGTTATGTACCACCGGGCTTTTGGAGTGGGATACCGGGTTGCCGAGCACACAAAAAAGCTGGGTATCTGCGGTAATATCCACCATGTTCATCTCTTTTCTTTGTGCTGTGAAATTACTCTTTTTTAACAATAAAAGACTGAATGCGGTTGCCGTCCATATCTTTGACGGTTGCACTCCATTTATCAATGATAATGGATTCTCCGGCCCGGGGAATCCGATCGATCTGCTCAAGAAAAAAACCGGAAAACGTATCATAACTTGCAGATTCCGGGATGCCGATATCAATTTCCTTGTTCAGGTCATCCACATCAATCCTGCCCGCCACCAACCACTTATTGCCCTTGAGGCGGACGACATCAGGCACCAGCCGGTCGGTTTCATCAATTATTTCCCCGACGATTTCCTCCACCACATCCTCCAGGGTCACCAGGCCGGACACCCCGCCGTGTTCATCCACCACAATTGCCATGTGGCTTTTTTTGGCCTTGAATTCCTGGAGCAGGGAATCCAGTTTCTTGGATTCAGGAATAAAATACGGTTTTTTCATGATGGTTTTGATATCCAGGGAATCGATTTTGTCTTCAGATGTGGTCAGTTTCTGAAAACTGGCAAATAAATCTTTCAGATGCAGGATGCCGATGACATTGTCAATGCTGTTTTCAATAACCGGAATCCTGGAGTATCCGGTTTTCAAGATGGCCTGGATATCAGGTTTCTGTTCCACATCCACCACATACATGTCAGCCCTGGGGGTCATGATTTCACAGCAGGAGGTGTCATCAAATTCAAAAATATTGGTGATATATTCTTTTTCCGCTTCCTTTATTTCACCTTCTTCCTCCACCACTTCCACCATGGTCATGAGTTCATCTTCGGTCACGGCATGGTATTTCGGGTTGGCCGCTCCATGGAGTTTGGGAATAAAGTTGAGGAGCAGAATCAGAGGCCATAAGATCTTGGAGAGCCAGAACAAAGGAAAAATAACCCCCCTGGCCACAAGTACGCTGTGCTGGGTGGCAAAGGATTTGGGAAAAATTTCTCCAAATACCAGAATAATAAATGTCATGGCCCCTGTGGCAATGCCCACGGCATTGGATTGAAAATGGGAGATGGCAATGGATGTGGCCAGTGCGGATCCCCCGATGTTCACAAGGTTGTTACCGATGAGAATCGTGGTTAACAGGGTGTGGGCATCCTGTTTCATTTTCAGGATCAGATGCCCGGTTCTGGACCCGTCTTTTGCAATATGAAGTGCTTTGATCTTGGAAATGGAAAAAAGCGCGGTTTCAGAAGATGAAAAAAAACCGGATAATACAAGACAAATGATCAGCAGGGTCATCTCAAAAGTCATCAAAATCGATTCTTTCCTTCAAAGGGTATATTTATAGTCACGTTACTTTAATAAGGTTTGCTGGTGTTTGTCAAATACAGACTTGTCCGGTCATCAGCACTGGTTCGGCCCAAAAGATCCAGAGCGATTTTTGCCGCCCGTGCTGCAGCGCCGGCAGAGCCGAGCAGCCTTCGGACCGAACCAAGTTTTTGGGAATATTCAGGCAGGTTGTCCAGCATATCCAGGGCGGTTGCACATATGTTTTGGGAACTGGCCTCTGTCTGCAGCAGTTCAGGCATCACCTGCCTGCCGGCAATGAGATTGGCCAGACCGGCATATTTTACCTTTACCACAATTTTGGCGATCTTGAAACTGACAGGCGACATTTTATAGACAATGACGGTGGGTATTTTCCACAGGGCTGCCTCCAGTGTAATGGTGCCGGATGCAGCAATGAGCATGTCCGCCTGCTCAAAAATCTGCCTGGGGCTGCCGCTGATCAGCGTGAACAAACCTGTTTCTTTATGGGATGCCAGGACAGTTTCAATGCTCTCCAAAGGGACGGCATCTGCTGCAGAGACAAGAAACCGGGTATCAGGCCGGTGTTTCTGGATCATTTTTGCAGCAGTCACCATCAGATCCAGCAGCTTATGTATTTCCGTATTCCTGGACCCTGGTAAGAGCCCGATAATCCAGGGATCTGAAGGGGTGGCTGTTTTTTTCGGTTTGGATTTGACCGCAAGGGGATAGTGGTCCATCAAGGGATTTCCCACATAAGTGGCAGGGATACCCGCTTTTTTATATAATTTTTCCTCAAATGGAAAAATCAGGCCGGCATGGTCCACAAACCGCTTTATCTGCCAGATGCGGGACCGGTTCCAGGCCCATATTTTGGGGGTTATATAATAAAACACCCGGGTTGTGGTGTGTTTTTTGGCAAACCGGGCAGCTTTGAGATTGAATCCGGGATAATCAATAAGAATGAGCAGCCCCGGCCGCTTTGCCATCAGCTGTGATGTGAAACTGTCAAAGGCCTGCTTGATGGATCTGAACTGAAAAATGACTTCTGTCAACCCCATGGCAGACAAATTTTTAATGGAAAAAAACAGATCCACACCAGCATCTGCCATACAGGTCCCGCCGATACCTGAAAAGGTCAATGCTGGATCAAGACGCTGCATGGCCCTTACCAGGGATGCCCCGTGCACATCACCGGATGGTTCTCCGCTCAATACCATGACATGGTCCCTGGAAACATTCATGGAATATCATCATCAGTCAAAGCCAGGATGGCAATGTTGTGGGAATCAGCCAGATCAATCATCTGTTGCCGGTCAAATGCCAGAGATCTGCCTGCTTCCAGAACCAGCACCGTGGCACCGGCTGACACCATGGTCTGGATGGTATCAGCGCCTGAAGAGGGCAGGTCAAAACGCAGGTCCTGCTGGGGTTTGGATAATTTTACCACCACAGCTCCGTTGCCCCGGGCAAGAGTTGCTCCCCGCAGGATGGCTGCATCGGTTCCTTCAATGGCTTCCACTGCCAGAACCGTGCCGTTGCTGATCACGACGCACTGGCCGATATCCAGTTCTCCAATGGCTTTGGCCAGTTTCCATCCCTGGAATGCATCTTTTTTTTCCGCCTTGTCCAAAGACCTTCTGGTCCAGCAGCCGGACGGGCTGACCAGTTCGGGCAGTAAAAAGGTGGATGCTTTAATCTCAATGCCCTCTTTTTGCATAAGATCTGCAAACGCACCCAGAACAGTATTGTCATGGCTGTAACCGGTTTTGGCGATAAAGGCCAGGGCTTTGAAGTCAGGCCTGATATCTTTGAAAATATTGGTTTTGTGAATACTTCCAAGCATTACTGCCTGAAGGATGTCATGGCGTTTGAAATATTTCACCAGCCTGGAGACCTGGCCCAGATACAGCCATTGAAATGCATCCACGTGATCGGCCAGAACCGGATCTGTTTCTGAAAAAAAACCGGCAGCAACAACCTTTATACCTTTGTGCGCGGCTTTTTTTGCAAAAAGGAGGGGAAACTGGCCACCGCCTGCGATGAGTCCGATTTTCATTTTTTTATCTGGTGATACCCCGGTTTGAATTAACAATAAAATCTGTAAAATTCTTTACTTCGGGAATTTGTTCCACTTCTGCTTTCACCCTTTCCGATGCCTGCTTCACGGTCAATCCGATTCTGAAAAAAATCCGGTAGGCTTTTTTAAGTTCCCCCAAAGCAAAAGAGGAAAACTGATGCCGTTTGAGTCCCACATTGTTGAGGCCGTGCAGGGCGGCCCGATCCCCGGCTGCAATGACATAGGGCGGAATATCCTTGACCACGGCGGACTTGCCGCCGATATAGGCAAAATCGCCGATCTTCACAAACTGGTGAATGGCCACAAGTCCTCCGATGGTGGCATGGTCCCCTATTTCAATGTGCCCGGCCAGGGTGGAATTGTTGGCAAGAATAACCTGTCTGCCGGTTTTGCAGTCATGGGCGATATGGGTATAGGCCATGAGGTAATTTTCTTCCCCCACTTTTGTGAGACCTCCCCCGGTCTCGGTGCCCCGGTTGATGGTGACAAATTCCCGGATAATGGAGCCCCTGCCGATCTTCAGATAACTTTTTTCTCCGTGAAATTTCAAATCCTGGGGGGCACCGCCAATGGCAGCATACTGGAATATCTGGCAGTCTTCTCCTATGGTGACATAGTTGTCGATGGTGGTATAGGAACCGATAGTGGTATTGGAACCGATGTATACATCTGATTTGACAATGGTATAGGGACCGATGGTAACATTGTTACCAATTTCAGCCGACCCGTCGATAATGGCTGTGGGGTGAATCATTGGGGCTCCGATTTTTTTATGACGCTTTCAAGTGAATTAAGCCGTTTTTCAAGGGACAGGAGGGTTTTTCTCATGCCCGGCAGCCGGCTGATGATATTAACGACCTTGAGCCAGGTTTTATGAGGCATATGGGGAATGCCCGACACAATCTGGTTTTCAGAAACAGAAGAGGAAACACCGGCATAAGGTCCTACTATGACATTGTCTCCTATGTGCAAATGACCGGAAATACCGGCTTTCCCTGCTATGATAACATTTTTCCCCACCCGGGTGGAACCTGCGATGGCAGCCTGGGCCACCACCAGGGTATTGTCTCCGATGGTCACATTGTGGGCAATATGCACCTGGTTGTCGGTTTTTACACCGGAACCGATGGAGGTGATGCCAAGGGTCCCCCGGTCAATGGTATTGCAGGCACCGATTTCCACATGGTTCCCGATACTGACATGGCCGGTATGGGACAGTTTGACGTGGGTACCGGCATTCTGGACAAATCCATACCCGTCAGATCCGATAACCGATCCCGGGTGGATAGTGACATGGTCCCCTAAGCAGCAACCGTCCATGAGGGTGACGTTTGGCTTGAGAACACAGTGTTCCCCCACAACACACCCGTCTCCGATATACACATGGGACATGATATGCACTCTGTCTTTGATGACCACATTGTCTTTGATTACCACATGGGCGTCTATGGTCACATCTTTTCCCAGTCTGCAGTTATCGCCGATAACGGCAAAAGCACTGATGCCCGGTGCAGGTGTCGATACCGGATGGAAATGGTTCACCACTTCAAAAAACGCCAGCCTGGGATTATCTGTTTGCAAAACACAGGCATGGTTCACCTTTTCCATATCACAAAATGGGATAATCACAGCGCCGGCACACGTCTGATTCAGGCGTGACAAATATGATGCATCACCTGCAAAAGTGACATCCGATGGTGTGGCGGTGTCAAAGGAAGATACACCGGTAATAGGCAGCAAAGGATCTCCGGACAGCCGGGCATTGATCATTGCTGCAATGTCTTTGACAAGGAATTTCATAGGGCAGATGCCGGTAATTAACTGCCGCTGGCGACCAGGGCATTATATTTTTCAATAATGGAATCGGTTATGTCAACATGATCGGCAATATAAATCACCCCGGCATTTTTTCTTTCAATAATCAGTAAATATTTTTCTTTTTTACCGATATTATTGGCAATATCAAATACCGATTTTTGCATTTCATTAATCAGCTTTATTTCAAGTTGTTTTAATTCATTGGCAAAATCTTCCTGCATTTTTTTAAAATCATTGATCTGAATTCTGAATTCACGTTCTTTCTCTCTTTTTTTTTCTCCACTGAGAACCAGAGATTCTCTTTCAAGGGCTTTGTTAACTTCCTCCAGAATTTGTTTTTCTTTTTCCAGTTTGTCTTTGAGTTCCTGGCCCCTGGTATTGAGAATTTTCTGGTTCATTTTACCGGCACTGGATTCTTTCATGATTTTTTCAAAGTTGATCACACCGATCTTGGCCGAATCTGCAGCAAATGCCGCAGGTATTAATCCCATAAAAACAATCCATATAATAATTGCAATGCTTACACGCCTCATGGTTTCCTCCACAAAAAATAAAAAATTTTAGAAAAATGCACCGATGGAAAAATCAAATTGGCCGTCACCGGTATCCATGACATCCTTACCTTCCACAACAATGCCATAGGCAAGCCGGATGGGTCCCATGGGAGAATTCCATCGCAGCTCAAATCCGATACTGGAAAACTGGTCTGTCAGATCAATATCCTCGCTGATTCGGTATACATCACCCCTGTCATAAAACAGAACACCGGCCACGCCCATATCTTCCTGGATGGGGAAAATCAGCTCCAGATTAAACTGGATATATTTTTCACCGCCCCGCAGAATCGGATCATTCTTGTCCTGGGTACTGATATCATACTTTTCAAATCCCCTGACAGAATTGATCCCTCCCAGATAAAACCGTTCCCAGTCCAGATCGATGTTGCCTTTGGTGCGGTCATCCAGATATCCGCCTTCCACATGGAAAGCACCGGTGAATTTCCAGAACAAAGGTATCCAGAATCCGGATTCTGCAATATACCTTGTGTAGTCAATATCACCGCCCAGAAATTCTCCGGCATACTGTACGGAAAATTTACTGAAAATCCCCCTGGTGGGCAGAAAATAATGGTTTCTGGAATCATAGCTGATATAGGGTTTGATACTGGATGTGAAAAAATTTCCTTCTGTTACATTGGTAAAAAAGGTTTCCACACTTTCCACTTCAAAATCTTCCACATTGTACTCTATGCCGATGGTTGTATAATCCCACAGCTGCCGGTAAGCAGACCTGAGGGTAAGGCCTATGGCATTTCGTTCATAATGCTCGAACTCTTTTTCAAGCTTGTAAATGTTGATCCCTGCGGAAATGGGCCTGTCGAAAATCCAGGGCTCGGTAAACCCCAGATCGTACAGACCGGTTTCCCCGGAAATTCTGGCCAGCATTTTCAGGTTCTGGCCCCGGCCGAACAGGTTTCTTTCTTCCAGAGATACCTGCCCGAACGGACCATCAGCAGTGGAAAAACCACCCCCAAAAGAAAAGTTCCCCGTGGCTTTTTCCGTGACATTAACCTCAAGATCCCGCTGGTTGGGAACCGGGGTTTTTACCGGGGTAATTTCAATATTTTCAAAATAATCTTTCACCCCGAGGTTCCGGTAGGAGCGCTGGATACCGGCCATGGAATACCTGCCCTGTTCTTTTACTGCCATTTCCCGCCGAATGACCTTGTCTCTTGTTTTGGTGTTGCCCGTGATGATGATCCGGTTAAAAAATACCAGCTCGCCCTGCACAATTTTAAAGGTAATGTTCACCTGTTTGGCTGCCTCATCTTTTTGTATCAGAGGAGATACCTCTACATTGGCATATCCGCGGTTGGAATAAAAATCATTGAGCCCCAAAAGATCCTTGCGGATCAATTCCCGGTTGTAAAAATCGGTTTTTTGGGACTGCAGTTTGTCAAGCAGGTCTTCTCTGGATGTAAGAATATCCCCTGTGATATCTACTTTTCCGATCTTATACTGGCTTCCTTCCTCGATCTTGAAACCAATGGAAATACTTTCTTCTCTCATTTCCACCCGGGGATCCGAGACCTTCACATCAATGAATCCATTGTTTTTGTAAAGAGATTCAATGCGGATAACATCATTTTCCAATTCGGTCCGGTCCAGATCTCCGGAAGTGGTTATAAATGACCAGAATCCTTTTTCACTGGTCTCCATGGCTTTTTTGATTTTTTTGTCTGTAAAATAGGTATTGCCTTCAAACGTAATGGATTCAATTTCGATTTTCTCGCCTTCGTCCAGAAAAAAGACGATGTCAGCCTGGTTGTTTTCCAGGGGTTTGATCTCATAATGCACCTGGCAGTTATGGTAGTTTTTTTCTGTATACAGACGCTTGATTTTTTCCACATCAGCGTTGATTTTGTAAACATTGAGGATGGAACCGGTGCTGGTGTCAATCACTTCGAACAATTCATCATCTTTATACACCCGGTTTTTAGAAAATTTGATGTTTCTGACACTGGGTTTTTCCGTGACCTCAAAAATGATTTCAACCCCCTGGTCCAGCTCTTTTTTTCTGACCACCACATTATCAAAATACCCCATTTTGTAAACAAGGGACAGGTCTTTGGACAATTTTTCCGGGTCCATTATTTCACCGGGGCCGGAAGTGATGGCGCGTAAAATAGCGTCAGATTCCACCCGGCGGTTGCCGGTAACAGAAATGGCTGCAATGATGCGTTTTTCAAACAATTCACCAATGATACTTCGGGTCAGGTCGGTGACAGCGGAAAACATGGCTTCCAGCTGGTTTGCCCGGGAAAAAAATGTGAGAGGAGGACCCGATTCATAGACATGGTGCATTTCCGTATCAATGCTCATGCTTTGATCGGCCACAAAAATATTGCCGGTAATGATTTTGTCCACACCCAGACGAATGCCTTCCTGCCTGAATCTTGCCTGATCCCAGGCATCTTTGTCTGAATAGTCTTTGACAAATATAACACGAGCACCTTCTTTTTCCAGGGTTTGCTTAAGCATCAGCGGCAGATCCTCTTTCAGGTTCTCATGGGGCTGGTCTGCCTGAACAGAAAAAGGAAAAATAGCAACACTTACAGTTTGGTCAGCAGACAGTCCGGAAATCATGCAGAAAAATACAAACCAGATCACTCCTGTTATGTTCAGCGCTTTTTTCATGTCATTCCTTTGTAGATGCCGGTGCAATAGTGCCGTTTTGGATAGTTACCGTTTTTCCCATCATATGGGCCAGCTTCATGTTATGGGTGACCACAACAATGGTCATGTCCAGTTCCTTGTTCAATTGGTCCAGCAGTGCATGGATGCTGTCGGAATTTTTTTCATCCAGATTGCCGGTGGGCTCGTCTGCAAGCAGCAGATCCGGCTTCATCATCAAAGCCCTGGCAATGGCCACCCGCTGCTGTTCTCCTCCGGAAAGATCTTCTACCCGATGAAAATGCCTGTCTGCAAGCCCTACCCTTTCAAGCATATTTTCAGCCTGTTTTTCAACTTTTTTTTTGTTTTTCCGGGCGATGAGTCCGGGAATCATCACATTTTCCCTGGCAGTGAATCCCGGGAGCAGATAGTGAAACTGAAAAACAAAACCAATGCGTTCATTGCGGAAGGCAGCCAGTTTTTCATCGTCAAAGGAAAACAGATTTTGCCCCTTGAATATCACCTGGCCATGATCAGGCCTGTCCAAAGTGCCGATGATATTTAAAAGGGTTGATTTGCCGATACCTGATGCCCCTACCACGGCCAGGGTCTCGCCTTTGGAGATAATGAAATCAGCATCCTTCAGGATTTCAATGGAAGCTGTGGGACTGGCAAAGGTTTTGCTGACCCTTTCCATACGCATGAGAACACAAGAAGGATTATCCTTATCCATACCGAATAGCCTCCAGCGGGTCCATTTTTGAAGCTTTGTAAGAAGGATACAAGGTTGATACAAAACAGATGAAAACCGCACTCACCGCAATCAGGAGGACATCCAGAGGATCCAGCTGTACCGGCAGGGTTGAAAAAGGATAGGCCTGGGGCAGCTGGATAAAATCATAGTGTTTGAGCAGCCAGCAGACCACAACACCGGACACCGTTCCCAGAAAGGTTCCCAGAATACCGATGACCAGTCCCTTGATGATGAAAATTTTTCCAATGACCCCATGGGTGGCGCCCATGGCCTTGAGAACGGCAATGTCTTTGGTTTTTTCCATGACCATCATTATCAAAGCAGAAGCAATATTAAAAGCGGCCACCAGAATAATGAGGGTAAGTATAATAAACATGGCTGTTTTTTCCAATTTCAAAGCGGAAAACAGGCTTTGGTTGATTTCCATCCAGTCCCGGGCATAAAAGGGATAGGCCAGATCTCCCAGCACCTCTTTGCGGATCTGTTTTACCGTGAAAATGTCATCCACCCAGATCCCGATGGCGGAAATTTTATTGTGGTCACCAGTGAGCATCTGGGCCTGGTCCAGATGGACATAGGCCAGCATACCGTCATATTCAGACATGCCGGAACTGAAAGTTCCCTGTACCACAAAGCGTTTCATTGATGGTATCTGACCGATGGGAGAAACAAAGGAGTTGGTGGACATGAGAACAATGTTATCACCGGGCATCACCCCGACCGAACCGGCAAGTTCCTTTCCCAGAATTATGCCGGGCAGATCGTGCTCATCTGTTTTATGGACGGACAATGCGGTTTCCAGGGCTTTTGTATCAAATCCTTTGATCAGAGAAGCGCTGCTGGCCGGGATGATTCCCCGGACCATGACCCCTGAAAAGGATTGGCGGGTCCGGATCATTGCCTGGCCGAACAAAATCGGGGAGGCATCCCTTATGCGGTGGCTGTTCTGCAGGTCCTGCAAAATTGTATCATAATTGCCAAAGGTGCCATTGTAGTTCATGAGCAGAATATGGGGTTCCAGGCCTAAGATCCGCCGCCGGAATTCACTTTCAGCCCCGTTCATCACCGCAATCACCACCACCAGTGCCATCACCCCCACCATGACCCCGGCCACGGATAAAAACGTGATCAAAGAGATAAACCCTTCTTTGCGTTTTGCCTTGAGATAGCGTCTGGCTATGAAAAGTTCAACAGCCATATAAAATCAATTGCTGTGTTTCATATGGGGAAAAAGAATGACTTCCCTGATGGAAGCGGCATCTGTGAGCAGCATCACCAGGCGGTCAATGCCGATGCCTTCACCGGCTGTGGGGGGCATGCCGTATTCCAGGGCTTCCACATATTCCGCATCCATGATATGGGCCTCTGCATTTCCTTCATCCCGCTGCCGGACCTGCATGAGAAACCGGTTGTACTGGTCTTCCGGATCATTTATCTCGGAAAATCCATTGGCTATCTCCCGGCCGGCAACGAACAGTTCAAACCGGTCGGTGAGCTCGGGGTCAGCCTCATTTTTCCGGGACAATGGAGAAACTTCCACAGGATATCCTGTGATAAAGGTGGGCTGGATCAGTTTGGGCTCCACCAGGATATCAAAAAGCTTGGTCAGCACCTTGCCGTGGCTTTCTTTTTTGGTGATTTGGATATTGTTTTTGTGTGCAAATTCCAGCAGGGCAGGGGTATCATCCAGAGATGCCGGGTCAAGGCCGCCGATGGTGCACAAGGATTCCATCATGGATATACGCTGCCATCCATGTTTGAAATCAATGGTATGGCCCTGGTATGCAACAGTGGTTTGACCGGTGATCTGTTTTACAATGGTGGTAAACATGTTTTCCGTCAGATCCATTAAATCCTTGTAATCTGCATAAGCCTGGTAAAATTCGACCATGGTGAATTCCGGGTTGTGTCGGGTGGAAATCCCTTCGTTTCTGAAATTGCGGTTTATTTCAAACACCTTTTCAAACCCGCCCACCACCAGGCGTTTCAGATAAAGCTCCGGTGCAATGCGCAAAAATAACTCCATGCCCAGGGCATTGTGCCAGGTTTTAAACGGGGTGGCTTCAGCACCTCCGGGCAGCGGCTGCATCATGGGAGTTTCCACTTCCATGAATCCATGGTCCTCGAAAAAATGCCGCATGGCTGATACAATTTTGCTTCTTACCACAAATATGTTTCTGGTGTCATCATTCATGATCAAATCCAGATACCGCTGACGGTAGCGTTTTTCCGGATCCTTGATACCATGAAATTTTTCCGGCAGGGGCCGGACCGCCTTGGCCAAAAGACGGAAAACCGTTGCCAGGATTGTCCATTCCCCGGTGCGGGTCTGGAACAAGGGACCGGCCACACCGATAAAATCACCGATATCCAGTTTTTTAAACAGGTCATAGGTGTCATCGCCTACCTTGTTTTTCTGGATATAGACCTGCATGTGATCAGAACCATCCTTGAACCGGACAAAAGAAGATTTTCCCATACGGTTGATGGCCATGATCCTGCCGGCTGCCTGAAATGTTTTGCCTCTCTCCCCTAATGATTCAGGATCTTCTTCAATGGTTTGCTTAAGCCGGGCCAGGTTGCAGGAGATTTTAAAATCATTGGGATACAAAGGCACCCCGCTTTCCTTGATGGCCTGTATTTTTTCTTTTCTAAGCTGAATGATCTGGCTGTCTTTGTCCATGGGATATGTTGCTTTCATTTAAGGTGCTGTCACGTGTATGACGTTTCCGGCACACTTGTATTGTCAGTTTAATGTTTGTAATTTCACACGGTAAAACATGAATAAATAGCCTGAATGACTGGTTGTTGTCAAGATTTTGTTGGTGTTAATTCCGGGCCTGCATTTTTAAAAATAATTGTAAAAAGTGTTCCCTTGTCTGGTATGGAATCAAAATCGATCATTCCGTCATAGGTGTCGATGAGGCGGTGAATGATGGACAGCCCCAGTCCGGTTCCCTCTGGTTTGGTGGTGAAAAACGGATCAAATATGTGTCTGGCTTTTTTGGGATCAATACCCTGACCATTGTCCTGGACAGTCAGATAAATCCGGTTGTTTCTGGGAGAGGTAAGGGTTATGACAATCTTTCCCTTACCGGAAATGGACTGGGCCGCATTTTTGATGAGATTCCACAAAATCTGCTGAAGATGCACAGGATCGATGATCACACACAACGTATCATCAAGATGGGTGAAAATTTGGATCCTGTCCTTGAATTCCACGGTATTCAAAAACAAAGAAACCACATCAGTGACAGCTTCATGGATCATCACCGGTTTTGCGTTTGCCCGGCTGGGCTTGGCAAACAACCTGATTTCATTGACAATGCGCTTGAGCCGCTCGGTTTCCCGCAGAATAATTTTCATGAGCCGATCTTCGTGGCTTCCGGGCAACGCTTCTTCCTGGAGCAGTTGAATGGATCCTGCCAGAGAGGCCAGTGGATTTTTGATTTCATGGGCAATCCCTGAAATCATTTCATCCACAGTCTCCATTTTTTCCACCCGTCGGAAGTGGGCCTGGGTGATTTTCAAATCCTGGCGGGCCCGCTTTACCTGCATGGCAAGCTGTCCGCTTAAAAAGGCCACAGCAAAACAGGCTGCCATGATGATGATGATCCGGTACAGAATGTGGCTTGGATCCAGGTTCACGGGCACAGAATGGTGGCCGAGAAAAGGAGGGATGATCCGGTAGTATTCCAGCAGGATCAGCATTCCGTATTGGGCCGCAGATACCCCTGCAATGATCAGACTGCCTTTTTGCAACACCAGCATGGCGCCGTAGATGATGATCAGCAGATACAAAAAGGTAAACATGGAATCAAAACTGCCTGTAACATAAATAATCACTGTCACGGAAAAGGTGTCCACCAGGATCTGGGCATAGCACAGTTGCAGAAGTCTTCTGCCTTTTTTGAGCCAGATGCCGTATCCCACGGACAAAAACAATATAAGGGCCGCCAGGTAATACAGGGTTACAAAAGGCTGGGATAAAAATGACAGGTTTTCACCGGTGGAGAATACCAGGCTGGAAAATATCAGTACAATGCAGAATATCACCCGGGCCAGAATGATCCATTTGAGCTGCCGTACCAGATCCTGCTGTCCCTGAAACGGTTCAGATGATGCCGGAGTATTCAAGATTACAGGTTGCCCGCCATGGTGAATATGGGCAGATACATGGCAATGACAAGTCCCCCCACCACCACGCCCAGAAAAACCAGCATGAACGGTTCGATCATGTCTGTAAGATTTTTAACGGCCTGGTCCACCTCGTCATCATAAAAATCCGCTATTTTCTCCATCATGGTATCCAGGGCACCGGTGGATTCTCCCACGGAAATCATGGAACAGACCATGGAGGGAAACACTCCGCTTTCCAGCAGGGGATCTGCCATGGACCGGCCCTCGGCAATGCCGGACTTGACATCTTTTATGGCAAATTCCACAATTTTGTTGCCCGATGTTTTGCCCACGATATCCAGGGCATCCAGGATGGATACCCCGGATGAGATCATGGTGCTGGTGGTTCTTGTGAACTTGGCCACTGCCACCTTGCGGATGAGCATTCCCACCACCGGCAGGCGAAGGAACATGTCATCCATGAGAATCCTGCCCTTCTGGGTCTTGTAAATGCGGCGGACGATGAAACCGGTGGCTGCAAACCCGATAAGAATCCACAGCACATTGGCCACCACAAAGTCACTCAGGGCTACCACCATCAGGGTGGGAGCAGGCAGGGCAGACTCCATGCTGGCAAACATTTCCTCAAATACCGGGATGACAAATACCAGGATGATGCCCACCACGATAATGGCCACAATAATGGTGATAATAGGGTAGGTCATGGCGCCCTTAACCTGTTTTTTGAGCTTTGCCATTTTTTCCATGTAACTGGACAAGCGTCCCAGAATCACATCCAGAATACCCCCGGCTTCTCCTGCCGCCACCATGTTCACAAACAGTTCATTAAAATCTTTGGGGAATTTTTTCAGGGCATCGGCAAAGGTCTCCCCTGATTCCACCGATTCCTTGATTTTTTTCAAATGTTTTTTAAAGGTGGGATTTTCCTGCTGTGTATGCAGGATTTCCAGGCATTGCAGCAGAGGCAGGCCCGCATCGATCATGGTGGAAAACTGCCTGGCAAAAATAATCACATCACTTTCTTTAACACTGGGCTGCAAAAATGAAACGTTTTCAAAAAGATCCTTGGGTTTTTTCTTGATTTTGCCAGGAACTAATTTCCTTCTGACAAGGCTCTGGCGGACCTGTTCACTGTTTTCCGCCTCCATTTCACCTTTAACGGTTCTGCCTCTGGGGTTTTTGCCTTTCCATTGATAGATCTCGGGCATAAGATTTCCTTAATGTTTTGGTTGCATGGTCCAGGGCTCCAATCGCAGCTGATTATACCGAAACAGCAGGATTTGTAAAATCGTTCCAGATAGTCTATATAACATCCATTGTGCAATCTCAACAGGAGTTGATCCGTGGAGGATAAAAAAAATGGCGGCATCAGTGCCGAAACCATTATCACCAGCCATGTGAATGCAGACTATGATGCCATTGCCGCCATGCTGGCCGCCCAGAAACTTTATCCGGGTGCATTGATCATTTTTCCCGGCTCCCAGGAAAAAAACCTGCGGGATTTTTTCATCTCTTCCATGAGTTATCTGTTCAACATGGCAGATCCGGCAACCATTGATTTTACAGATACCCGCACCCTGGTGCTGGTGGATACCCGGCAGAAAAACAGACTTGTGGGGGTAAGCGAGCTGCTGGAAAAAAAACAGGTGTCCATTCATGTATATGACCACCATCCGCCGGGACCCGATGATGTGACCGCTGACATGGAAGTGTGTAAACCCTATGGTGCCACCATTACCATATTGAGTGAGATACTGCAGAAAAAAAATATTGTTCCCACACCTGAAGAAGCCACTGTCATGGCCCTGGGAATATATGAAGACACCGGCATGTTCACCCATTCCTCCACCACCCGGGCGGATTTTATCCAGGCAGGGTATCTTCTGTCCTGTGGGGCCAGCCTCAATACCATTGTCAGCCTGGTGGTCAGAGAAATAAAGGCGGAACAGGTCACCTGGCTCAATGAACTGCTCAATGAGATGACCGTGCACAAAATTAACGGTATTGAGGTCCATATTTCCACCATTTCCGCATCATATTACATTACGGACCTGGCATCCATTGTCCAGAAAATCGTGCGCATGGAAAGTCTGGATCTGTATTTTGCCGTGGTGCTCATGGGCAATAAAATCAACATTATTGCCAGAAACCGGATTCCTGAAGTGGATGTGGGCAGAATCCTGTCCTCATTCGGCGGCGGGGGCCATGCCTATGCTGCATCTGCCAAGGTGGAAAACCATACCCTTCCCCAGGTGGAACTTATGGTCATAGACCAGGTAAAACAGGCCACCCAGAAAATTCAGGTTGTCAAATCATTGATGTCATCTCCTGCCATTACCATTGCATCTTCCGCCTCCTGCGAGCAGGCGGGCAGTATGATGACCCGGTATAATATCAATACCCTTGTGGTGGTGGATGAAAATACAAATGCCTATGAAGGTTATATTACCCGCCAGGTGGTGGAAAAAATTTTTTTTCACAAGCTCAAAAACAGGCCGGTGGAAGAGTATATGAATTCAGAAGGCTCGTTTGTCTCATCAGATGCGGACACAGCGGAAATTGAATACAAAATCATTGAAGAAAAACAGCGCATCATTCCGGTGATTGACCATGGCACGATCAGCGGTGTGATCACCCGCACCGATCTGCTCAATTATCTGGTCCAGCACAACAAAGCGGTCAAACATACGGATCAGCTCATATTCAAAAGACAGAACACCAAAAAGCGCCGGATCCACAATATCATGGAACAGCGGCTGGATGCCTGGACCCTGGATCTGCTCAAAGCCATCGGCACAACAGGAGATGAACTCAACCTTAATATTTATGTGGTGGGCGGATTTGTCCGGGATCTTTTGCTGCAGCGGCAGGTGGATGATATTGACATTGTGGTGGAAGGAGACGGGATCGCTTTTGCCAGACATTTTGCAAAAAAAAAGGGGTGCCGGGTAAATACCCATAAAAAATTCGGCACTGCTGTGATCATTTTCCCTGATAATGTCAAAGTGGATGTGGCATCTGCCCGCCTGGAATACTATAATTTTCCCGCAGCCCTGCCCATTGTGGAAAAAAGCTCCATCAAAAAGGATCTGGCCCGCAGAGATTTCACCATCAATACCCTTGCTTTGAGCCTGAACCCGGATAATTTCGGCACCATGATCGATTATTTCGGTGCCAATCGGGACCTGAAAGACAAAACCATCCGTATCATTCACAACTTAAGTTTTGTGGAAGATCCCACCCGGATATTCAGGGCCATTAAGTTTTCCAACCGGTTCGGATTCAAGATCGGCAAGGTCACCGCCAATCTCATTAAAAACGCGCTTAAGGTTGACTGCTTCAAGAATCTGAGCGGGCTGCGGGTCTTATCGGAACTCAAGCAGATTTTCAGTGAGGAAAACCCCATTCCCGCCATCCATACCATGGAATCCTATGGTCTTGAAAAAGTGATCCATCCCCGGCTGGAGATCAACCCCAATACCTATGTGATATTTGAATCGGTCAATAAGACCCTGGCCTGGCACGACCTGCTTTATGTGGGGGAAAAATATCCCCGGTGGGCCGTATACTTCATGGTGCTGCTGCACCGGTGCTCTTTTGCCGTGTGTGAACAGATATGCAAAAGACTGATGGTACCGGTCAGCGAAACCCGTCTGCTGATGGAAAAGCGGTATAAAGCAGAAAAACGGCTCAATTATATTGAATCTGTTTACCCTGTTTCCCGCCAGGAACTTTACTGGGCCCTGATCAACTTCAAAACCGAATGCATTTTGTACATGATGGCCCTGACAAAAGAAGAAGCTGTGCGCAAAGCCATCTCCAATTTTTATACAGATTACCGCCATGTCAAACCTTTAATCAGGGGCCGGGACCTGATCAATATCGGGGTGAAGCCCGGTCCTGAATTTACAAAAATATTCCAGGAAGTGTTGAATGCAAAACTGGAGGGTGATCTTGAAACCCGGAAAAAGGAAATCGCTTTTGCCGCCGCATATGCCCGGTCCAACAGATTAATTTAATGTTGATAAAATCTTTTCTTTCTGGTACTTCCCCGGCCATGCACCACAATTTTTGCACTTTTAAACCCTGTTAGATAGGAAATCCACCCTATGAAGAATGCTGACTTTTTAACCGGTATCACCACCAGCGGCACCCCCCACCTGGGAAATTTTGTGGGCGCCATCAGGCCGGCGGTGGCATCCAGTAAAAATTCGGATCTGACCTCCTATTATTTTCTGGCTGACTACCACTCATTGATTAAAAACCATGATCCTGAAAAACGGCAGGCATCCACCCTTCAAATCGCGGCCGCCTGGATCGCTTTGGGCCTGGACCATGAAAACTGCGTGTTTTACCGGCAGTCTGATATTCCTGAAATTCCGGAACTGACCTGGATTCTGACCTGTCTCACTGCCAAGGGCCTGATGAACCGGGCCCATGCCTACAAGGCAAAGGTCCAGGAAAATGAAATTGCCGGCAACAAAGACCCTGACCAGTCCATTACCATGGGGTTGTTCTCATACCCCATTCTCATGGCTGCCGATATTCTGATGTTCAATGCCCAAAAAGTGCCGGTGGGAAAAGACCAGGTCCAGCACCTGGAAATGACCAGAGATATTGCAGCACGGTTCAACCATGTATATGAAAAACTGTTTGTTCTGCCCGAAGTGGTGGTGGATGACAGCACCGCGGTGTTGTCCGGCCTGGACGGCAGAAAAATGAGCAAAAGCTATAACAATTTCATCCCGCTGTTTGACACGGAAAAACGACTG
This sequence comes from Desulfotignum sp., assembly GCA_011389575.1. Lineage (GTDB taxonomy): Bacteria > Desulfobacterota > Desulfobacteria > Desulfobacterales > Desulfobacteraceae > Desulfotignum. The sequence continues at coordinate 34,080 of JAABUB010000001.1, forward strand.
CGAAAAATGATCATGAAGATCCAGACCAATTCTCTGGGACCCGAAGAACCAAAGGACCCTGACACCTGCACTTTGTTCTCCATTTACAGGGCCTTTGCCACCAGGGAGCAGGCAAGTGCCATGGCCGAACGCTACCGGGCCGGCATCGCCTGGGGGGCCATGAAACAGGAGTTGTTTGAATATATCAATACCATTCTGGCCGAACCCAGGCAGCGGTATAATGAGCTGATCAAAAACCCGGCAGATATTGAAGCTATTCTGGCCAAAGGAGCGGAAAAGGCCAGAGGGTTTTCAGGTCCGTTTTTAGAAAAGATCCGGTCCGCCATCGGCATCCGGACCTTGGGTTAGGGAAAAACATACATACCTGAGACCCTTGCATATGAGGGTTTCCACCTATTTATATTTTTTGTGTTCTGGTGTTTTATTAAACGTGGATATTTTACATGAATATGCAGACCCCCTTGTTTTGCAGGGGAAAACCAAAACACAAAAAGGAATGTACTTATGAACCGTCAAGAATTCACACTCTATTTTACAGATCGCGAGCAAAATGATTTCATGGGGATGTCCAAATGGTTTCGAAACATCGGGATCGCCCTTCTGGTGATCGGCATTCTGGCTGTCATCCTGCCCCATGTGGCCACCTTGACCGTGCAGGTACTGGTGGCGGTCATCCTGCTTCTGGCCGGTGTTCTGCAGATAGCCCATGCAGTATCGGTTCGAAAATGGCGCCCTATCTTCTGGGAGGTCCTTTTTGCCGTTCTTTTTCTTCTGACAGGCATCCTTTTTCTGATCAGTCCCATGAGCGGCGCATTTGCACTGACCGTGATACTGGGCATCTTTTTTTTGATACTCGGTGCTTTCAAGATCCAGTCAGCCATGGTGTGGCGGCAGCGCCCTGGATGGGGATGGATGATGACCAATGGCATACTTTCGCTCATTCTGGGTGTTTTTGTCCTTGCAGGCCTGCCTGGAACAGCGCTGTGGGTTATCGGCCTGATACTGGGCATCGATCTGATATTTTCTGGCATCACTGCCATGGTCATCGGCAGCAGGCTGAAACACCTGTCCGCAATATAAAATTCTATAAAGACCCCGGCTTTCGAGGTTTAAAAACCGCCGGTCTGCCCTGATCATCCAGTCATCGGGTCAGGCCGGCGATTTCTTCAGAGGTCAGGTACCGCCAGGCCCCGGACTGCAAATCATCCAAAGATATGTTGGCCATGCGGACCCGCACAAGGGTTTCCACCCGGTTGCCGGTCTTTCCCACCATCCTGCGGATCTGCCGGTTCATCCCCTGCTTGAGAACAATGGTGAACCTGTTTTTTGATGTCCGCCGCACCCTGGCTTTTCGGGTTTTTTTCCCCTGGATCACCATGCCCCGGGCCATGGCATCAAGATCTGCATCTTTTACAGGATGAGAAGTGGTGACCTGGTATTCTTTTTCATGGTTGTGGGAAGGATGGGACAGTTTGTTGTGCAGGTCCCCGTCATTGGTGAGCAGCACCAGGCCCTGGGAGTCCTTATCCAGTCTGCCCACAGGAAAGATCCGTTCGTGTATCGGCACAAGATCCAGGATGATCCGGGCCTGCTTTTGCGCGCAGGAAGTGACCACGCCTTTGGGCTTGTTTACGGCAATATACACAAAATCAGTTTTTCCGGGCAGATGCACCCTGGTGCCGTCATACAGCACCACATCATTTTCCGGATCCACCCGGGTGCCCAGCGTGGTGACCGTGCTGTCATTGACCTGTATATGTCCGGCAACAATCAGTTCTTCGCCTGCCCGCCTGGAACATACCCCGGCCCTGGCCAGAAATTTTTGCAGCCGCATGGGTTCATTATGTGGTTTATGACCGGTAGTCGGCATTGATCTTGACATAGTTCTCACTGAAATCACAGAATAAGAATTTATCTGCGTATTTTCCCAGATGCAGGTCCAGGGTGATAAAAATCTCTCTGGCTTTCATGACGGCAGCTGCTTTTTGTTCCGCTTCTTTGCCCAGCCATCTGCCCTGGAGCACCAAAGGGATGGTACCGAAATACAGGTCCATTTTATCCTGGTCCACCCTGGCGCCGGACCGCCCGGCAGCAGCCGTGATCCGTCCCCAGTTGGGATCTTCCCCGTAAATGGCGGTCTTGACCAGGTTGGAATGGGCAATGGCTTCTGCAGCCTTGAAAGCATCGGTCTGTGATGCTGCCCCTGTTACCGTGATCTGCACCACCTTGGTGGCCCCCTCCCCGTCTTTTAAAATCTGTGCGGCAAGATTCATACAAACCGTTTCCAGCAGTTCCCGGAACACGGCCAGAGAAGCTGCATCCTGTATATGTGCCGGCCCGGTGCCCCCGGCCAGGCACAACAGTGTATCATTGGTGGAGGTGTCCCCGTCCACGGTGATGCGGTTGAATGATTTGTCACAGGCCCTTGTCAGAGCCTGCTGCAGGTCAGTGGCACTGATGTGCGCATCAGTGAGCACATAGGCCAGCATGGTGGCCATGTCCGGTCTGATCATGCCCGATCCCTTTGCAACCCCTGCCATGGCAATGGTTCGGGCACCTTGGCCTGTTTCGATATCAGCGGTCATTTCAATGGTTTTAGGAGCAAGATCCGTCGTGAGGATGGCATCGGCAAAATCCGCCAGCGTACCGCTGGTAATATGTGTTTTCAGCTGTGGCACCCCGGATGCAAATCTGTCCATGGGCATGGGGGCACCGATCACCCCGGTGGAACATACCATGACCAGGTCTGTGGGAATGCCGAAGGTGTCTGCCACCAGTTGTGTGCAAAGCTGTGCATCTTTTATCCCCTGCTCTCCGGTAAAGCAGTTGGCATTGCCTGAGTTGACCAGTACAGCCTGGCATACGCCTTTTTTGATCATCTGCTGCCCCAGAATCACCGGAGCGGCTTTGACCTGGTTTTTTGTAAACACGGCTGCAGCAGTTGCCGGTTTGTCACACAGGATCAATCCCAGGTCCCTGCGCCCGTTTTTTTTGATGCCGGCATGGATACCGGCAAATGACAATCCATTTATCAAAACTGGTTCACTCCTGATATGTTTTACATGGTTCACTGCCATTGCAATGCTCCAGAATATAAAATGTGCATTATAGCCATGGAACCTAAGGGTGTAAATAAATATGTGAAGGACTCGAATTTGAGAACTTCGAATAGCTGAGAAAAAAATTTCGGTTCTGCTGTCTGGATGTCAGCTTTTTTTTATCGGGATGCCTGTGACAGGCGCCATGCGGCAGAATAGCAGCAACGCATAGCATTTTGTGTCTATGTGCCGCCCCTGCCGGTGTCCTGTGCCCGGCCCGAGATTGTCATCTGACGGCCCTGGCACAGAACACCGGCAGGGGGCTCCCGAAAGATGCTCCCAGCCGATGGGTTCAGTTTGCCGGCATTGCGTATATCAAAATTCTACCAGCACTTTTGTTGGCTGCAAAAATTACATATACCATTACTGTTAAATTTGGGAGTAGACGATGAATAAATATGAGATAATCATCTATTGAAGTGAGAGTGATAAATTATTTCTTGCAGAAGTCCCAGAACTCCCTGGATGTATGGCTGATGGTCATAGTTATCAGGATATTCATGTTTTTGCCATGAGCCGAGGAAAATTTATAATTTTATGTTGAAAAGCGCTTTAAAGTCCACATTGCCTCGACCTGTCATTCGTTTTGCGGCCTTTCGAGTATCAAAAGCAGCGGCCGCCTGTCATCCGGATAGGTTTCTGTTGGGATATTATTGTTATCAAGGATCACATAGACATGATTACCATCCATGCAGAGTCCTTCGGCCTTGCCGTATTTCATATCCGCATACCTGTATGCTTTTTCTGTGACCACATGCCTGTAGGACCATGATTCCAGGGGCTCATACCTATTGTTTTTCACTGTCATCCGCGTGACCGCATAGGCATTTCTTTCAAGCACATAAAGACTGTTTTCCTCATAAAAGAGTCCTGAAAAATCAGGGCTGCGCCCGGGCGGAAACTCAAGCAGTGTTTCCCGGGCCTGCCTGGCAGCCACTTCAGGTGGGTTCAAAGACATATCAACACTGACAAATCCCCGGGGCTGGCGTTCGGCGCAGAGAATGAACGCGTTCTGTCCCGTCAGAGCGATACCTTCAAAATAGGCGTTGTTAGTTTTGAAAAGGTCCGCGGCATTTCCCTGGGGTTTCAGGCTGTCCGTAATCCAGGAAGCGCTCTTTCCATCCGTGGATACCCGGAGTATGCGGAAAAATGATTCACTGACAAGATAGAAATTTCCGAGACTGTCCGTGGCAATACCTTCGAAATCATAATTCTGTGTGTAGGAGATTTCAGCGATGCTGGGTGCATTGAAAATCAAACAGGGTTCCATTACTGCTGTGTCAGACGTCAGCCGGATCGAAAAAACCGTGCTGTCGTGTTTGTCTGAAACAGTGTAAAGGATTCCTTGCCAGAGGGTTAGCCCGGACGGCTGATTGTTTTCAGGGCCATCAACAAAAAGCGCCTTGTGAAGCACCAGCGGTTTGACCGGATACCCGCAGAAAGCATCGGAGACAAAAAAAATCAGCACAATACCTGTAAAAAAGAAAAATTTATTCATCAGCTCGCCCAAGCAAATTCGAATATTGTCAAATTTATCGGTCCCCTGGTATCCTTTGAAAATGGACAATATCAAACAAGCCATACGTTCCGTGATCAAAGATACCACCGAACTTGATTCTATTTGCAGTGTGCTTATAAATGCGGCAGAAAAGGCTGAACAAGAAGGATTGCCTTATCAAACACTGATTACAACAGTCTTGCACAAATACATCACAAATCAACTAGTTGAAAAAGAGGAAATCCTGAAATCAATTCGGTTGTTAAAAGAAGAACGGGTTATATAACCAGCAATTGGACGTTAACCAAGCAGTTTAAATTCAATTGACTCAAGGCATACCAGCCATTCTGCAAAATACAGGTGCATAGCAACCAGTTTGTGGCGAAGGATGTGGTTACAACCAACCATCCACTGTCATGCGATGGGAGGGGGTGGCAACGGCAGTTCTCCTTTTTTCAGGGCAACCCGTGCCTTTTTCACTGGGATCATAGATTCACAGGGGACCTTGACCTGGCACAGGCCGCATCCATATCCCTCGAATCCATAGGCTTCCTGGACATGTTTCCGGGATAAGGCCAGGTGCTGCCGGCATTTTTCCTTATCATGCCCTGCCGCTGTGATGGCCCGGGCAGGACACCGGTCAATGCATTTGCCGCAGGTGCCGTCTGTGTAGAAGAGACAATAGGCGTGATGGTCTGCATAGGGGCGGGGTGTGGGATCGATGGAAAGTTTTGCCACAACAGATCCTGTCCGCATGGCTTTGCCTTTTTCGGTAATCAGACCGTCACACAACCCGAATGTGCCAAGACCTGCTGCATGGGCTGCATGCCGTTCCGACCAGGAAGAGGCATAGGAAAACCGCGCGGATTTGACAATGGTCCAGTTGGGCACCATCATCGGCGCTACAGCTGGATGACCATGCGCTTCCAGGCGGTGGACCAGATGATGCCTCAGCGCCATGTTGCATTTTTCACCAAACACCCGGATCCTGGCCCATTCTTGGGCAGGAAATCGTTTTTCTTTTTTATTGGCATCCCGGACCGGTTTGCGCTGGGGCAGAATCCAGGAGATAACTGTCAGCTGCTCTGCACTGACATTTTCCTGGGGCAGGTGCTGATTGAACACCTCCCACGGGGTCCAGTGAAACGCGCCGACATACTCTTTGTATTGCTGCCAGAGTGGGTCCGCTCCGGAAGCAAACCCAACCAGGGCCTGGTCCCAGGCTGGCTCACCAGTGCTGTCTTCCATTGTGTTCAGCAATGATGTGGCAATAAAATCCTTGATTGTCTTTTTGACCCAATCCCCGGAAATATTGGACTGCTCTGCCATGATGATCTCCTGCAAAAATCTGTTTTAATGATGAAACCCTTTTTGAATTTTATCTTATAAGGATACCAATACCAGTTAAAAAATGCTATAGTTGGTTTTCCAGCAAACTGTACCAGTGTGGGTAATTTTTTTATAAAGGTGCAAAAAGTTCATATGGGTGACCATTTTCTGGAAGGCTGTTTGTTTTTTAATGTAAATGCGTTTTCACGGCAGATGCTGAAACTTGCGGAAACCAGTTTTGCGCCGTTGCAGCTCTCCCCTGCCCATGCCTCCCTGATGCTTATCCTGTATGAAAATCCAGGCATAAGTCCAAAGAAACTTGGGAATATGTTGCAGCTTACTCCCTCCACCATCACCCGGTTCATTGATGCGCTGGCCAAAAAAAAGATGGTAAAAAGAAAATCCAGCGGCAAAACCAGCGCTATATTTTCCACGGACAAAGGCCATGAAATAAAACCTGCCATTGCCCGGGCCTACCAGGAGTTTTATCAAAATTATACCCGTATTCTGGGAACCGATAAAGCCCACAGACTGGCCCTTCAGATCAGCCGCGCCAATGAAGCATTCTCCGGGTTATCCGGGGAAGATTCGGCCCATGATTCAGAACTTTAAACTGACCATAGAATATGACGGCACCGGTTTTTTTGGATGGCAGCGCCAGGCAGACAAACCCACCATCCAGGAAGAGCTGGAACTGGTGTTGTCCCGCATTTTGAACCAGCCTGTATTCCTGGCCGGTTCCGGCCGCACCGATGCCGGGGTCCATGCCCGGGGCCAGGTGGCCTCTTTTTGTGCTGATACGAATATGGATTCTTGGGTGCTGCAAAAAGGGGTGAACAGTCTGATGAAGCTTCCCATTGTTCTGACAGAATGCATCCGGGTTTCTGATGAGTTTCATGCCCGGTATTCTGCGGTTTCAAAGCAATACCATTACCATATCCTCAACAGAGAAATCCCCTGCGCTGTTGGCAGAAACTATATCTGGCACATCCATACCCTGCTGGATGCAGCTGCCATGAACCATTGCAGCTCCCTGTTATGCGGAACCCATGATTTCAAGTCTTTTGAAAATACCGGTGCGCCAAGACGCTCCACCGTGCGCACGGTGTTTGCGGCTCAGGTGAATGAACAGCCTGGCAGCCGTCTGGTATTCAGCATCTGCGCGGACGGTTTTTTGAAAAACATGGTGAGAAATATTGTGGGCAGCCTGGTGGATGCGGGCAGGCATAAAATAACTGTGAAAGATTTTGAAAGCATTCTGTCGGCAAAGGACCGGTCCCTTGCCGGTGCCACCGCACCGGCAAGGGGGTTGTTTTTAAAACAGGTGAACTACGCCTGAGGCTTTTCTTTGGCCGGGGTCTGAAAAGATTTTTTTTCCGGATCTGATCCGGGTTCCCTGATTTTCTGCACATGCCGGTTGTAGTGGGCAATGATGTCCCGCCGGTAGATCAGGCCGATCAGTTCTTTGTGATTTTCTTCATTCACCACGGGCAGGGCATCGATATTTTTCTGGGTCAGTTTGTGCAGCACTGTGTTCAGATCTTCGGCCGGGGTGGTGATGATCAGATCCGAAATCATGATGTCCTTCATGACCACCAGGTCTTCAATGTGAATGGTGAAGATCACTTCCCGGATATCATTGGATGAAAATATGCCGGCAAACTCCCCTTTTGCATTGTTCACAGGAAAATAATGCTGTTTGGTGGTCTGGAAAATGGATTTGAATTCGGAAAACGGCATGTTTTCATTGACACATTGCACCTTTTTGATCAAATGATCCAGATCTTCCACCTTCATGGTCTGGAGGATATCCATCATGAATTCACCGGCATGGGCCGGGGAATCCACCCGGGATTTCACCTGGTTCTCAAAAATGGTGAACCGCCGGGACAACAGATAGCACAAAGAACATACCAGCAGACTGGGCAACAGCAGGTGATAGGAATTGGTCATTTCACTGACGAAAATGATGGTGGAAATAGGGGTATTGGAAACAGAGGTGAAAAAACCGGCCATGCCCACAATAACGAATGCACCCGGATGGGTGACCACAGTGGGGATGAACATGTGAAATATTTTGCCCACTGCCCCGCCCAGGGCACCCCCGATAACCACGGACGGTCCGAACACCCCGCCGCTGCCGCCGGAGCCTATGGAAAAGGAAGTGGTGAAAATTTTGCCGATGGCCAGGGCGATGAGGGTGGAGATGGCTACCTGGTTGAAAATGGCATTCTGGGCCATGCCATAGCCGAATGCCAGGGTATAGGGCAGAAAAAATCCGATAATGCCGGTGCACAGACCGCCGATGGCAGGTTTTATATGGTTGGGGACCGCAAGTTTTTTAAAAAATTCCACCAGGCCGTAAAACACCTTGACATACATATAGCCGAACACCACCAGAACTCCTGCCAGTATAATATAAGGTCCCAGCTCCAGCGGGTTTTGAAATTTGAACCCGGGAGAATCAAACAATGATCCCCAGCCGAATACCAGGCAGAAAACACAATATGCCACCACCGAAGAGATACCTGCCGGAATGATGACTTCTGATTCAAAATCCGGATCCCGGTACAATACCTCGGCAGCAAACAGGGCCCCGGCCAGGGGGGCCCGGAATATACTGCCCACCCCGGCACCGATACCGGCGGCCATCATGATGCGGCGCTCTCTTTCCGACAGTTTGAAGCGGGTGGCCAGAAATGAGCCGAACCCGGAACCGATCTGGGCAATGGGCCCTTCCCTGCCCCCGGATCCGCCGGTGGTCAGGGTGATGGTGGAAGCAATGGTCTTGATGATGGGAATCCTGCCCCGGATCATTCCGCCCTTGTTGTGGTATGCGTCAATGGCAGCATCTGTACCATGGCCTTCTGCTTCAGGTGCAAAGGTGTATACCAGCCAGCCGGACACGATACCTCCCAGGGCCGGCAGAATCAGCAGCATCCACCGGTTGAACGGCGTATTGGTGGAGGGCAGCAGGGCATGTTCCCCGGCCGGTGCATCCGGCCGGTATCCTGCCATCATATCCAGAAAATAGTGCATGCCAAGGCCGCACAGGTAATGAAAAAGAACAGCACCAAGGCCTGCGATCAGGCCGATGAGCACAAAATAAAACGACCATCTGAAGGCCACTTTAAAATCAAGTGTTCCCATGTTCCCAGGTCCTTTCAGTGGTTCAGGTAGTGCGAAGATCCTTGATGCCGCTGACAATGATATCAAACAAGGGCTTCACATCTTTTTCTTCCAGACAGGAAAACGCTATCCGGATATTTTTCTCGCCGATGGCAATCAGGCCCACCCCGTAAGCGTCCAGCAGGTGAAGGCGCAATTGTTCCGCATGCACATCCTTGAGGCGGATGCACATGAAATATCCTGAATTAAAGGGATATACATCAAAATAGGATGCATATGCCGGGTTCTTCAACGTTTTTTTTATCAAGGCGGCCCGCTGTTTGAGCAGAGTGAATTTTTCCTGTTTCTGGGCATGGTAGTCAGGATCGGCCATGGCCTTGAGCAGAATGGTCTGGCCCAGGTGGGAGGCATTGGAAATATTGCCCCTGATGCAGCCGGCGGTTTTTTGTTCAAGGGCCTGGTAAATATCTTCTGTTCCCTGGTCCGCTGCAAGGCCATAGGTGATAAAACCAAGCCGAAATCCCCATACATAGTCTTCTTTTGTGGCGCCGTCCAGCTTAACAGCCAAAAGCCGTTTGTGCCTGCCCGCAAGTTTTGCAAACAAAGATTCCTTACTGGTCTGTTCTTCAAAAAACAGTCCGAAATACGCATCATCACAGACAGCCACCACATTCGTCCCTTTTTGTGCCGTGTCCAGAAGAATGGCAGCAACCTGGTCAGCCTCTTTTTTGCTCAGAGAATATCCGCTGGGATTGTGGGGAAAATTAAGCATTACCACCACTTTGTCATTCTGTGCAGCCCGGGTCTGGAGCACAGATGCAAAATCTTCCACATTGAACCGGGTCAATGCATCATCATAGGCTTTGAAATGTACGATTTTTGCGTGGTTGCGCACAGTAAAGGTCATGTTATAGTTGCCCCACATCATGTCCGGCATCACAATGACATCTTCGTTGTTCACCCACATATCTGAGAACACACTGACACCATGGGTGATGCCCGAAGTCACCACCGGCAGGCTGACAACACTGCCTTCCAGAGAGGGGTTTTTTTGAAACAGATTTTTTTTCCATTGCTCCCGCAGACCGGGGATGCCGAAAGACGGGGCATAGGGCAGATAAGCATCCGGCGCAATACCGGTGATATACCGGGTGACACAGGGCAGACTCAGTACGCTGCCGCCCTGTTTTGCAATGCCGATGGTGGCATTGATTCTATGGGCTTTGGTTCTGGCCTCTGCACTCTGGCTTAAAATCCCTTTGGGAAAAAACAATGCTTTTCCCATATCGGAAAGCATGTCATAAATATGGGGATTGGCTTGTGTGATGGTGGTGTTCAACTGCTGTGCAATCACATTCATGGGTATATTTCCTAAGCAAAATATCAGGGTCAAAAAAAGGCGGCCGCAGCCATGTCAGCACCCTGAAATGAAAAACTCTGCAGCTTTACAGGAGAAAAAACCACAGAGTTCACAATAGCGGTCAAAAAAACTATTTTCTCTTGGATGCTTTGATGGGGTTAAGTTTTTGTTTTTTGCCGGCGGCAACGGTCTTGATATGGGTAGCAATGTTGCAGTTGCCGTTTTTCCATTTTAAAGACGGGTCCGGTGCTGCTGTGCAGTACATGCCTGTGGGATACTCGGAAATTCTCTGGCACCCCATGCATTCCTCCACAACCGGCAGACAATGGCCTTCATTATAGCTGCAGCCGGCTGCTGTCATAAACACACAGTCATCACCTTCTCTTACGGTGGTACAAATCATGATAAAATCCCTAATTCCTGTTGGTTTGATTTATAAAAACCCAGAAACCCCTTTTTTTTTCGGATATTTTTGGGCTGTTTTTTTCTGGCACATACCTGCCTGAAACGATAAACCTTAATCAAATATCATAAAATCAGACAAGGTGTCAATCATAGATTATTTCATCCCCCGGAAAACCACATATTTTTTTGTGGGCAAACCACGGCAAAAAGTGTATAACTCTTATCTGGAAATCTTAAATATCACCAACCACAACCAGATGAATCACACAACCATGATTATTTCCACAGCCATTGATGTTCTGAAGATCGAAGCACAGGGTATTTTACACCTGGCCAAAAAACTGGATGCTGCATTTGAAACCCTTGTACATGATATCTGTGCCTCCCCGGGCCGGGTGGTTATTTCCGGGATCGGAAAATCCGGTCTTATCGGACGTAAAATTGCAGCGACTTTGAGCAGCACCGGCACCAATGCCATGTTTCTGCATCCGGTGGAAGCGGTGCACGGAGACCTGGGCATGGTGAGCCCCCATGATGTGTTCATCGCTATTTCCAACAGCGGAGAAACCAGCGAACTCAACCAGCTGCTGCCGGTAATCCGGGATATCGGATGCCGCCTGGCCGGGTTTACAGGAAATCCTTTATCCACCATGGCCCGGTATTGTGATCTGGTGATCGATACCGGGGTGGAAAAAGAAGCCTGTCCCTTTAATATGACCCCGACCTGCAGCACCACTGCCCAGCTGGCCATGGGAGATGCCCTGGCCATTGTGCTGATTGAAAAAAAGAAATTCAAAAAAAGTGATTTCATGAAATCTCATCCCGGCGGTGCGCTGGGTCAGCGGCTCGCCTGTCAGGTGGGAGAAATCATGTTCAAGACAGCCCAGGCACCCTGTGCTTTTCTGGGTGAGACCATGGCAACCGCCCTGGCAACCATGGACCGGTTCAGCCTGGGCGCTGTCCTGGTGCTCAACCGGGACCGCCAGGTGCTGGGTATTATCACCGATGGTGATATCCGGCATGCCATGGCCCGGGGAATAAGTGATTTTGCAAAAATGCCGGTGGCTGATATCATGACCAGAAATCCCCACTGTCTGGGGGTGGAGGCTTACCTGTATGATGCCCTGAATCTCATGGAAAAATATGAGATCACGGTCTTGCCGATTGTAGATACAAAAAACCGGCTGCAGGGCCTTTTACACCTGCATGACATCCTTGGGAAAGGATCTTTTACATTCAACGGAGGCAGCCAATGATAACCCAGGATCTTTGCACAAAAATTCCGGTTCTCGGAAAAGCCAATATTGCTTCTCCCATAATACGGGCAGACCGATCAGGCAAGGCAAAAAAATGTTTTATTTCAGATGAATCCCGCATCATCGTAGATGTCCAGACCGAATATATAGAGAACACCATTGCTGCCGGGCAGAAACTTCTCAGCTTTGAACAGGCCGGACCCAGGGAAAAGATATATTTTGACCCCAGCAAACTTAAATGCGCTATTGTGACCTGCGGCGGGCTCTGCCCCGGCTTGAATGACATTATCAGGGCAATTGTGCTGGAGCTGTATCATATTTACCATGTGAAAACCATCTACGGCATCCGCCACGGACTTCAGGGATTTGTTCCGGAATACAAACATGATTTCATGGATCTGACCCCTGCATCTGTAGCCGGTATACAGGATATGGGCGGCACCATTTTAGGCTCTTCCCGGGGCAGCCAGGATATCGGGGTTGTGGTGGACTGCCTGGAACGTATGAGTGTGGGAATTTTATTCATGGTGGGCGGTGACGGTACCATCATGGCTTCCAAAAAGATTGCCGATGAAATCGAAAATCGCAATCTCAAAATATCTGTGGTGGGAATTCCCAAAACCATTGACAACGATATTTTTCTGGTTTCCCGGTCCTTTGGCTTTGACTCGGCCGTTGATGTGGCCACCCAGGCCATCAAAGGTGCCCATAATGAATCAGAAGCCTACCCCAACGGTATCGGGCTGATCAAGCTCATGGGACGGCATTCGGGTTTTCTGGCAGCAACGGCGGCCCTGGCCCAGCAGGATGCCAATTTTGTACTTATTCCGGAAGTGGATATAGACCTGTATGGAAAAACCGGCTTTCTTCAGGCCCTGGAAAACAGGATCACAACCAGAAAACATGGGGTGGTGATTGTGGCTGAAGGAGCGGGCCAGAATTTTTTTGAAAACAAGGAGCAAAAGTATGATGCATCCGGTAACATAGTGCTCCAGGATATCGGCTTGTTTCTCAAGGAGCAGATTACCAAGTGGTTTGCGGCCAGAAATATCCCCATTACCTTAAAATACATTGATCCTGCCTATATTATCCGCAGTCTGGCAGCCAATGCCAATGACAGTGTGTTCTGCGGGCTGCTGGGAAGGGATGCGGTCCATGCGGGTATGGCAGGAAAAACCAAGCTTCTGGTGAGTTTCTGGAACAACCATTATGTTCATGTGCCCATGGAAGCCTCTGCCGGCAGGCAAAAGCGGCTGGATCCCAATGGCAGGCTCTGGCAGTCAGTGCTGGAGGCCACCGGTCAGGATGCCTATTTCGGATCTTGATCCAAAGGAACCGCAGTCAGGGCTGGATTTCTGTGAACTGATTGTTTTTTATGGTAATTAAAAATATTTCCTTGCGGGCCGCACCGGTTTTATCAAAAATGGTATTGCCGGTTACCCCTTCGAACAAACGGCCTTGTGTCAGGGCTTCTTTCAGGTGCTGCCGGGAATCCACAAAAGCATCCATACCTGTCTTAAAAAGTATCTGTACCGTGTCATAGGAAACCGCTTCTAAAAAACCCGGGGATTCTTCATACAATGCGGTGAATGCCTTTTCAAACCGGGCAGTGGCAGGTTTTTTGCTTTTGCCGAAATAGCCTTCGGTTATAACGGTGTTGCGGTTGTATCCTTTTGTTTCAGCCAGCAGGCTTTGCTCATGCCAGAGATTGGTTCCCAGCAGCACAATGTCCTTGACATCGTTAAACGCCAGCTGGGGAAGCATCATGTTTATTCTGGAAGCAGAATCAGGAATGAACAGGGCTTGAAAATTAAGCGGGATTTTATCGGTCCTGTCAGAATCAATAGCCAGGGGGTCATCTGTTTTTCCGGTCTGGGATTCATGATCTGATTGCGGTACCGGTAAGTCTGGTTCTGAAATCAGGAAGGATTCCTCCACCAGTTTCTGGATGGGAATGGAAAAATCGGTTTTTTTGCCGTCATAGGATTCCACAGCAACTATTTGTCCGCCGTATTCCTCCACCATATCCCTGAACAGCTGCATATGCAGTCTGCCATAGCGTTCATCAGGATAAAGCACAGCCACCTTTGACAGATCAAGCTTTCTAAATACATAGGCGGCAAGGGTCTGGACCTGCATCTGGGGGGTGATGAAATTGGAAAACAGATAATCTCCTGCCAGAGGAAAGTCTGCTTTCTGGGTCAGGGCGATAAGGGGAATCTGCAGTTCCTGGGCCCGGGCACCCGCGGTTTCCACCGCAAGGATCGGGCCGATAATGCCCATGACATGCGCCTGAAAGAGCTCGTCCACACAGTCTGCGGCCCTTTGGGGATCAGACCGGGTATCTTTGACAATGATTTTAAAATCGCGGTTATATGTGCCTGACAGATCCTGGACAGCCATCTGAATGCCTTTTAAGGCTTTGTGGCCGAAAACGGCGTATTTTCCCGACAGGGGCAGCAGACATCCGATGGTATCCTTTTTAAATGTGGTCTGTTTGATGAGAGCCATCAGTTCTTGTGCATCCGGGGCATGGGCATGGTCGGGACAGGTATCCATAAACCTGGTCAAAGCTGCCAGGCTATCGGCATATTCCCGGGCTGCGGCATGGTTCACCCCCAGCCAGTACAGCAGCAAACACCGGGGGATTGCCAAATTTTTGATGTGTAAAAATTCTTTTATCAATGGAGGTTCCGCCTTGGCCAGAAACTGTTCAACCTCTGACAGCATCATGTTTTTCTGCGGGTCATCCGGGTTTTGGGCCATGGCCTGGTTGTAGGTGAGAAATGCCTGTTTAAGATCACCTTGTTCGATGAATTTTTTTGCTTCAGCCCCGAGCATTTTTACCAGAGCAGCGGTTTGTTTTTCTTTGTCATGCAGGTCAGGGATCTCGGTTTCCGGAACAGAAATACCATCTCCTGGTTTTTGAACGGTTTTAGGGGCACAACCCCAGACGGCAGCCAGAAAAAATACAGCCGCAAGCAAGGCAGTGCCGCGGAAAATAAAAATACGTTTTTCTATCATATGAAATCTCTGAAAGTCAGGGTTATTGGTATGAATGAACTATATGTAAAATCACATCTCATGTCAAAAATTCTTTTGCCAGGGTTTTGGCCCGGGAAAGTTGTGAGGGTTTCACCCAGATGATGCCGGGCTCTTTTTTAAACCAGGTGAACTGGCGCTTGGCATACCGTCTGGTATCACGTTTGAGCAGAAAAACCGCCCGGTCAAAATCCAGCTCTTTTTTGAGAAACCATCCCATATGGCGGTATCCAATGGACTGCATGGATTTGAGATCAAGGGAATAGCCTTTCCGGACCAGATCTGTTACTTCTGCCAGAAAGCCCAGCCTGATCATGGTATCAACCCGGGAATCAATTCGTTCGTACAAGGTTTTGCGGTCCATGAAAAGACCCATGGTCAGACTCTGGTACCGGGGAGATATAAAATTGTGTTCCTTTTGCATTTGTGATATGGGGGTTCCTGTAGTCTGAAACACCTCCAGGGCACGGATGATCCGGAAACTGTCATGGGGATGAATTTTTTGCGCAGCAGCAGGATCACATGCATGCAGCAGATGGTGCAGATAAGCACTGCCCTTTTCTTGTGCTTCCTTGGTCAGTTGTGCCAGGGTTTTTTCACACACAGGCCGGGACCGGAACAATCCGTATAAAAGGGCGCGGATATAAAGGCCTGTGCCCCCTGCAATGATGGGAATCCTGCCTTTCCGGGTAATATCAATAATTTTTTGTGCAGCCATTTGTGCATATTGGCCGGCATCAAAATCCTGGGATGGATCCAGAAAATCCACCAGATGATGGGGGGCCTGTGCCAGTTCTGCGGCATCCGGCTTGGCCGTGCCGATATCCATATATTTATATATCTGCATGGAGTCGGCCCCGATAATTTCACCGTTGAACGCTTGGGCCAGGGCAATAGCAAAACCGGTTTTTCCGATGCCTGTGGGACCGCAGATAGTAATGATTTTTTCCATGAACAAAGGGTATGTCTGTTTTGGTCAATAATGGTTGACATTATTTGGCAGATGGTTTTATAACATAATCTTTTAATTAATGACACTTAATTAAAATTATCAATCAGGATCTTAAAATAACAGCAATTTTAAAAATATTTAAGATTGGGCTGCTATTGTTTTATGAACCAAACAGGAGAGACAAACAATGGAATCAAAAAAGACCGGATCTGTGGTGGTGATAGGTGGCGGTATTTCCGGCATGCTGTCGGCACTGGATCTTGCGAACTCCGGATTTTATGTTTATCTGGTGGAAAAAGGCCCGTCCATCGGCGGTGTCATGGCCCAGCTGGACAAGACCTTTCCAACCAATGACTGTGCCATGTGAATTATCTCACCCACACTGGTCGAGGTCGGCCGGCATTTAAACATAGAGCTTTTAACCCTTTCTGAAGTCAAAAACATCACCGGTGAAAAAGGCAATTTTACCGTTGAAATCCTCAAAAAACCCAGGTACGTCAGAGAAGACCGCTGTATTGCCTGCGGGGCCTGTACGGAAAAATGTCCGGGCAAATTCGATGACAAGTATAATGCAGATCTCAAAGCACAAACCGCCATTTATGTGGAATACCCCCAGGCAGTGCCCTTGAAATATGCCATTAATCCGGATGTCTGTCTGAAACTGACCAAGGATAAATGCGGCACCTGTGAAGAGGTCTGTCCTGCAGATGCCATAGACTACACCATGACAGAGGAAATGTTGACCGTTGCTGCCGGATCCATTATCCTGGCACCCGGATTCAAACCCTTTGATCCCTCCAGATTTGACAATTACCAGTATGCCAATTTTCCCAATGTGGTTACCTCTATGGAGTTTGAACGGATTCTGTCCGCTACCGGTCCCACCATGGGGCATGTGACCACCTTTCCCAAGCTGCCTGCCAATCCCAAAAAGAAAAAAGACAAGCTGCTGGCGCAAAAGCGCAAAGACCCCAAAAAAATTGCCTGGTTCCAGTGTGTGGGATCCAGGGATATCAACAAGTGCGACAATGCCTATTGTTCTTCGGTGTGCTGCATGTACGCGGTAAAAGAAGCCATCATTGCCAAAGAACATGCCGGCAGCGATCTGGATTGTTCCATCTTTTTCATGGACATGCGCACCCCGGGCAAGGAATTTGAAAAATACTACGAGAATGCCAAACACAAGCACGGCATCAATTTCATCCGGTCAAGGGTGCATTCGGTTACTGAAGATCCGGAAACAGGGGACTTGTCTGTCCGATACGTAGATGAACTGGGCCAGATCATCACTGAGACGTATGATATGATCGTCTTGTCCGTGGGTCTGGAAATCTCCGAAGAAACCCGTGATCTGGCCGGGAAGCTGGACATTGACCTTACAGAAGGTGGCTTTGCCAGAACAGCATCTTTTGAACCGGTGGCCACTTCCAGGGACGGTATTTATGTATCCGGGGTGTTCAACAACCCCAAAGATATTCCTGAATCGGTTCTGGATGCCTCTGCTGCCGCCTCTGCTGCAGGAGATGCGCTGGCTGACGTGCGAAACACGTTGACCAAAGAAACCCTGCCGGTGGAAGAAACAAATGTGGTTGGGGACCGGCCCAGCATCGGGGTGTTTATCTGCGACTGCGGCTCCAATATTGCCGGTGTGGTGGACTGCCCCAGTGTCACGGAATACGCTGCCAACCTGCCCTATGTCACAGTGGCTGAAGAAACCACCTATGCATGCAGTCAGGATGCCCAGGACAAGATGGTGGAAATCATCAAAGAAAAAGGCCTGAACCGCATTGTGGTGGCTGCCTGCACCCCCAAAACCCATGAACCGCTGTTCCAGGAAACCCTGAAAAATTCAGGATTGAACAAATACCTGTTTGAAATGACCAACATCCGGAACCACAACTCCTGGGTTCACAAGAACAATCCTGACATTGCCACTGACAAGGCCAAAGACCTGGTACGGATGGCGGTTGCCAAAGCTGCTCTGGCCCAGCCCCTGAAAGAGGAAAAGATCAATGTCAACCCCTCGGTCATGGTGGTGGGCGGTGGACTGGCCGGCATGACAGCTGCCAGAAGCCTGGCATCCCAGGGATATGAAACCCATATCATCGAAAAAAAGGAATGCCTGGGCGGCGAGGCCCTGAAGCTGTGGAAAACAGCCCAGGGAGAAGATGTGCAAAAAGAACTGGATGCCCTGATTCAGGATATTGCATCCAACGACAAGATAATTGTTCATACAAACACCACCCTGGAAGGGGTGGACGGATTTGTGGGCAATTTCACCTCCCAGTTGAAAACCGACGGGAAAACTACGCCACTGGAACACGGGGTGGCAGTACTGGCCACAGGTGCAAAGGCGCTTGAACCTGACGAGTACAGCTTTGGCAGGGACGACAGAATCATCAGAACCCTGGATCTGGACAAAATGTTCAAGGAAAGTGATCCAAAACTGGATACGGTAAAGTCTGCGGTGTTCATCCAGTGTGTGGGCTCAAGAGAACCGCAACGCCCCTATTGTTCCCGGGTATGCTGTACCCATTCCGTGGACAATGCCATTGCCTTGAAGGAAAAAAATCCTGAAACCGATGTGTTTATTCTTTACCGGGATATCAGAACCTATGGTGAACGCGAACTGCTCTATAAAAAAGCCAGAGAAAAAGGGGTGATATTTATCCGGTTTGATGTGGAAAACAAGCCGGAAGTAGTGGTGGAAAAAGACCACCTCAAGATCACTGTTATTGATCACGTACTGAATCTGCCTGTGACCATTTATGCAGACCTGCTTACCCTGGCTGCGGCCCTGGTACCCAGAAAAGATGAGCGCCTGGCCAATTTCTTCAAGGTGCCTTTGAATGATGAGGGGTTTTTCGTGGAAAAACACGCCAAGCTGGGACCGGCGGAATTTGCCACAGACGGTGTTTTTATTGCCGGATCCGCTCACTATCCCAAACCGGTGAACGAGGCCATTACCCAGGGACGGGCTGCCGCATCCCGGGCTTTGACCCTGCTGGCAAAAAAAGACAGTCTGTTCACCTCGGGTAACGTTGCCAGCGTGGATGTACAAAAATGCAGTGCCTGCGGTGTCTGCATATCCATCTGTCCCTATAATTCCCCCTCATTTCTGGCTGAAGGCCGGTTTGCAGGCAAGGCGGATGTCAATGCGGTGCTGTGCAAAGGCTGCGGCCTGTGCGTGGCTTCCTGCAGATCCGGTGCCATCCATCTGCGGGGGTTTGACACCAATCAGATTCTTTCACAGATTTTTGCTTTGGATGAAGTAAGTTAGATGAAGAAAGCTAAAGGAGATATAATTAATGGCTGATGATAATATAAAAATTGTAAGTTTTCTGTGCAACTGGTGTTCCTATGGCGCAGCAGACCTGGCAGGGGTGAGCCGGATGGAATACCCGGCGGACATTCGGGTGATCAGGATCCCCTGCTCCGGCCGCATGAGTCCCAAATTCATTTTGTCCGCTTTCCGGGAAGGGGCTGATGCTGTATGGGTGTCCGGCTGACATCCCGGCGAATGCCATTACCTGGACGGTAATTACTATGCGAGACGAAAATTTGCTATGATGGGCAACCTTCTGGAACATATGGGTATTGAACGGGACCGGCTGCATTTTTCCTGGATTTCCTCTGCCGAAGCCACCAAGTTTGTGGATGTGGTCAAAGAGATATCCGACAAAGTCAGGGCCCTGGATACCGATAAAAAACTTGCAAAGGACTATACCAAATAAAGGTTTTATATCATGGATACCTGTATCGAAAAAATAAGGACGATTTGTGCAGACCTGCTTGCCAAAGGGGAAGTACAAAAAGTGATCGGGTTTGCCGAGGGTTCCATTCCCATGGCCTCCCGTCCCATTGCCGTCACATCCAAAGATGATGTGGAAAAACTGGTTTTCAATGCAACCTGCGGACTCAACCTGGCCAATTATGTGTCAGAAGCACTACCAAAAGATGGCAAAATTGCCGTGACGGCAAAAGGATGCGATTCCCGGAACCTGGTCACCCATATGGTGGAAAACCAGGTGTCCAGGGACCGGTTGTATATCATCGGGATTCCCTGCACCGGCATGGTGGACAAAAGAAAAATTGCCGCCCTTTTTGAAGATGAAATCACCGATTTCATTGAAGAGGGTGATACCCTTACCATTGTATCGCCCCAAAAAAAAGAGAAGGTTTCCAAAACAGATGTGCTGCGGCATAACTGCCGGATGTGCACCCACCGCAACCCGGTGGTGTTTGACGTCATGGCGGCGGAACCGGTGGAAGAACAGTCCCTTGACCAGCCGTTTGCCGATGTGGACCAAATTGCGGCCATGGATCCGGAAACCAGGTGGGCCCATTTTCAGGAATTGACCAAAAACTGTATCCGGTGCTATGCATGCAGAAATGCCTGTCCCTTGTGTTACTGCCCCACCTGTTTTGTGGATGAATCTTCTCCCCAGTGGGTGGGCAAGGGCCAGGATAAGACGGATATCAATACCTTCCATTTTCTGCGGGCCTTTCACTGCGCCGGCAGGTGTACGGATTGCGGTGCCTGCGTAGAGGTCTGTCCCATGGGAATCAATGTCAGGGATTTTACCCGGAAACTCAATAAAGACGCTCTGGAACTTTTTGGCTGGGAAGCGGGTCTGGATATGGAAAAACGCCCGCCTCTGGATGTGTACAGTCCGGATGATCCCGATGATTTTATCAAGTAAACAAAAAGGCTATGCATATGAATTTCATTACAATTGATAAAAAGGACTGGGCCGGCGGTATTGACAAATCCAGAAAAACCTATCGGGTTTTCGGCCCTGTCCAGGACGAAAACGGCTGCCAGCTAAAACCGCTGGCACCGGATGTCTATCCCCTGATGGATGCCGGTGTTACGGTCATGTCCCCGAAGTCTGTGCTTTTTCCCCAGACCGAAAAAATGCTTACAGCAACCCTGGATGAATCCAGCGAAGACCACCACATCATGAAGCCGGTGGAAAAAGACAATACCCCCCGGGTGGTTCTGGGGATCCGGCCCTATGATGCCAGGGCCATCCAGATGGTGAAATTGAATTTTGACAATCCGGATTATCAGGATCCTTACTGGTGTGAGGCCTATGACGCCACTACGTTTGTGGGGCTTGGGATAAACCGTCCCGATTCCTGTGATTTTTCCACATCTGCCGGAACCGGACCTTTCAGTGAAGAAGGACTGGATGTTTTGATGGCAGATCTGGATGACAGATATCTGGCCAAGATCCTGACCGAAAAAGGGGAAACATGGGCTGAGGCCTGTGGTTTTGACACCAGTGCGGATGCTGCAGAAAGTCAGGCCCTGTTTGATATTCTCAGAAAAGAAGCGGAAAAAAATATTACTGCCTCTGTTGATACTGACCGGCTTTCTGAAAAATCCATTCTGGATCTGTATGAAGCCCCTTTCTGGGATGATGTGGCTTTTTCTTGTATCAACTGCGGCACCTGCACCTTTGTGTGCCCCACCTGCTGGTGTTTTGACATCCAGGATGAAACCAAACACAAGACAGCAACAAGGTTTCGAAACTGGGATACCTGCATGTCACCCTTATTCACCCACCATGCATCCGGCCACAATCCCAGAGGATCCAAGGTGCAGCGGGTCAGGCAGCGATTTATGCACAAATTGAAATATTTTGTGGACAAATATGACCAGGGCATCATGTGCGTGGGATGCGGCAGGTGCGTTGCCAGCTGCCCGGTGAATATCGACATCCGGGAAGTGTGCAAAACCATGAACAACTATGAGAAAGAATAAATAGCGAACACCAAGGAGAAATGATATGGAAAACCCTTATGTGCCGTATCCGGTTCGCATTGATGATATCGAAGTGGCAACAGAAGACAAGTCTTTGAAAACATTTACCTTTGTTTTTCAAAATCCTGCAGATGAAGAAAAGTTCGCCTACAAGGCTGGTCAGTTTGCTGAACTGTCCATACCGGGTGTGGGAGAAATCCCTATCGGTATTGCCTCATCTCCGGTGGAAAAAGGTTTTGTCAAATTCACCGTCTTCAGAACCGGTATGGTCACCTCCCATCTTCACAACATGAAAAAAGGTGATATCATGGGAATCAGAGGACCTTTAGGCAACTGGTATCCCTGGGAAAAACTGGAAAACAAGAATGTGGTGATCATCGGCGGCGGATTTGCCTTTACCACCCTGCGCTCGTCCATTGTCTACATGCTGGATCCGGCCAACCGGTCCAGATTCAAAAACATCGATGTGATTTACGGTGCCAGATCGCCGGGCATGCTGCTCTACAGAGAAAAGCTGTTTGACTGGGAAAAACGCGATGATATAAACATGCATATCACCGTGGACAGCACGGATGATCCAGACTGGAAATACCACACCGGGTTCGTTCCCCAGATAGTGGAAAAAAATGCCCCTGTTGCAGATGAAGATACCTATGCCATTGTGTGCGGACCGCCCATCATGATCAAATTTACCCAGCCGGCCCTGACACAGCTGGGTTACCAGGACCATCAGGTCATCATGTCCCTGGAAAATAAAATGAAGTGCGGTATCGGTATGTGCGGCCGGTGTAATATCGGAAAGGAACTGGTATGTAAAGACGGGCCGGTTTTTACCCTTGAACAGATAAACCAGACCCCGAAAGAATATTAAATCCAATGTATTGGAAAGGCCGATATTTTTACAATCAGGCTTGATTCTTTGTTGACAAGCCCGGGTTGCTGAGATATGGTTAGTGGTCAATTATTGAAACAGACCATGAAGCCAAGACAGTATGTCTTAAAATGATAGAAAAAAATTAAAATTTACAGGAGGAAAGTTTACATGGCAACAGTAGAATTCAACGGGAAAACATTTGAAATAGATGAAGATGGATTCCTTCTTGATTACAATTCCTACTCAGAAGAATGGGTGGATTATGTAAAGACCCAGGAAGGAATTGAAGAAATGACTGACGAGCACTGGCAGCTGGTAAAAGTGCTCCAGGACTATTATGAGAAAAACGGAATTGCTCCGATGGTCCGGGTACTTTCCAAACTCACCAAATTCAAACTCAAACACATCTATGAACTGTTCCCCTCAGGTCCGGGAAAAGGTGCCTGTAAAATGGCCGGTCTTCCCAAACCAACCGGATGTGTATAATTCATACCCTATCCGATTGATTTGATTTGTTTGTAAAGGCTCTGTTTTGCATGAAACAGAGCCTTTGCTTTTTGTCTTTTTTTCGGGAGTGAGCCAATGACCGACATTGATGCCACCAACAAATCCATTCTCAACACAATTCAGCTTGATTTTCCCATTGATGCCAGACCTTACAGGGTGCTGGCCCAACAGCTTGGATTAACAGAAGATGTGCTCATGGACCGGATTCGCCTGATGAAGGAAAAAGCCCTTATCCGGCGTATCGGCGGTAATTTCAGCCCGGACCGGCTCGGATATTACTCCACCCTTTGTGCGGCAAAGGTTGCAGCGGAAAAAATCGATCTTTTTACCCACACGGTCAATGCCTACCCAGGAGTCACCCACAATTACATGCGTGAGCATGTCTTCAATATCTGGTTTACCTTTATCGCCCCTTCCCGGGAACTGATCCAGAACCATCTTGATGAC
Organism: Desulfotignum sp.; assembly: GCA_011389575.1. Taxonomy (GTDB): domain Bacteria; phylum Desulfobacterota; class Desulfobacteria; order Desulfobacterales; family Desulfobacteraceae; genus Desulfotignum. The sequence continues at coordinate 57,747 of JAABUB010000001.1, forward strand.
ATATCCAAAAAAACCGGTGTCCATCCCATATTGAACCTGCCGGCCACCCGGGTGTTTAAAATTTCCGCCAATTTCAAGTTATGAGACCGGTGAAACTGTGTCTTGTGTCCACCAACTGTCCGGTGGGCAGATGGGATGAAAATATGGGCAACTGCCGTGATCTCATCCACAAGGCTGCCGAAAACAAAGCCGATATAGTGGTATTTCCGGAAATGAATCTCACCGGTTATGCCACCGGCCGCAAGATTACAGATTATGCCAGGGCCATTGACAACTGTTTTATCCAGAACTTTCAAGACCTGTCGGATCAGCTGAACCTGGCAATCCTGGCAGGACTTGCTGAAAAAGCGGATACCGCGAAAAAGACTTTTGCATCCCATCTGGTATTTATTCCAGGCACTGTCCCCGGCAAATACCAGAAACTGCACATCGCCCCCAGTGAACAAGAAATTTTTAGCCCTGGATATACAATTCCGGTGTTTGTACATGCCGGCATCACCTTCGGCATCCAGTTGTGCTATGATGCACATTTTCCGGAATTATCCACAGCCATGGCAATGCAGGGTGTGGATCTTATTGTCCTGCCCCATGCATCGCCCAGGGGGACCCCGGAGGAAAAACACACATCCTGGATGCGGCATTTGCCGGCCCGGGCCTTTGACAACGGGGTCTTTATCGCGGCCGTGAATCAGGCCGGAGACAATGGCGCAGGCTTGGATTTTCCCGGCCTGTCTCTGGTTATCGGTCCGGATGGACATATTGTCGAAAGATCCATGGCCTGTAAAAATCATCTGCATATTGTGGATCTGGACCCTGCACTGCTCTGCCATGTCCGGTCCCACAGGATGCGCTATTTTCTGCCTTCCCGCCGCAACGATCTGTTCCCGGTCAATGTTTGACCTGTGATCTCCGGTTCTGGATATAGGCATTTTTGATGGCGGTATATGGATCAAGGGATGCTGCTTTCAAGTCCTCATAATCACCGATGCGAAAGGATGTCCGGTTGACGATGTCAAGTATGCCAAGCCCGGTATCAAGCTCCCAGGGTTCCACATAATTGAGCGGGGTGATAAAATAATCCCCTACCCTGCCCACGGTGTCCCGTAAGGTGGAAGGCCCGAAGACCGGCAGCACCAGATAAAATCCTTCTGTGATGTGATAAGTGCCCAAAGTCTGTCCCAGATCTTCTGTTTTTGTGTGCATATCCAGGTGTTTCTGGGCCACCTGTTTGAACCCCAGTATACCGGCGGTTGAATTGACAAAAAATATACCGATTTCATCAGATGCCTGGAGCGTTTTTCCCTGGAGCAGGTTGTTGACAAACCTGACAGGAAAGAGCAGGTTGTGGAAAAAATTGCGGATGCCTCTTCTGGCCGGTGTGGGTACAAGAGCCTTATACCCTTGGGCAAGGGGTTTGAGCGCATAAAAATACAGCTTGTCATTCACCGTATACATGGCATAATTAAAATAATAGATGGGATCGGCCACCCGGGAACCATCTTGTGTATCATCTTCAAATTCATCAAACAGATCATCATAAGGATCATTGTCACCACCTGAAACCGCATCCGGATTTTCCTGTTGTGATGCAGTTTGATATGCAACAACAGCATCAGCTGCCCATGCAATGGACACTGTGCCCGCAAAAACCAAAAAACCGATGATACACAGAATCTGACATGTTTTTTTCATATTGCTGTAAATCCTTCATAATATAGTTTCAAGAAGCATCAGTCTGTTACCTGATGGTATATCACAAGGCATTTTCACTGAAGATGAATTTTCTGATCAACGATTCAATATCCAGAGAGGATTCCGTATTTTCAATTTCATCTCCGTGGGCCAGCATTGCATCTGATCCACCGGGCAGAATTTCAATATATTTTTCACCGATTATCCCCGCGGTTTTGATTGATGCAATGCTGTCTTCGGATATGGCAATTTTCCGGTCAATATCCAGTGCTACTTTTGCCACCAGAAATTGTGTATCTATACGGATGGCAGATACATGGCCGATTTTAACACCGGCAAGTTCCACCACTGCTTTTTTTTTGAGACCTGATGCAGAAGAAAAATATCCATACACTGTATACCGGTCTTTGAAAAAAGCGGACAGATCACCCATTACAATGATCAGGTACCCGCTGCAGAGTATGCCGATAATGACAAAGATACCCACATAAAAATTTCGTTTTTTCTCATTCATACAATATGGTCCTCAAAACCCGGGTAAAAATAATGCATTTTTGTCCAATACTGCATATCCTGCAGGCTTTTGGTCTTTTATGCCCTGTTGGCTGGTATGTGAACTATCCATGTGCCATGCTCTCTTTTCCCTGTATAAAAGCCTGGATCTCGGGGATATCGGAGTGCAGTAACTCCTGTCCGGAGCCTTCAAAAAGAATGATGCCCTCATCCAGTAGGGCAATGTGCTGGGCCAGATCAAAAATCTGCGGGATATCGTGGCTTACTATCACAGCAGTAAATCCAAATTTTTTCTGGTACTCTTTTATCATGGTGTGTACATTTTTTTTGCGTACGGGATCCAGGCCTGTTGTGGGTTCATCAAACAATATCACCTCCGGATCTGTCACAAGGGCCCGTGCCAGGGCGACCCGCTTGCGCATTCCCCCGGACAGTTCTGAGGGGTATTTGTTGTCAATCCCCTCAATACCCAATTGTTTCATGCGGGCATGCACCTTTTGCTGCAATGCGGCATCCGAAATTTTTGAAGTTTCCACCAGAGGCAGTGCAATATTTTCATATACGGTGAGAAAATCAAACAGGGCATTGTCCTGGAACATATAGCTTGTTTTTTTTTTGAACTGACGAGCTTTTTCTTTGGACAGCCGGTCCAAGGGCTCTCCCTGGATCAGCAATTGGCCAAAATCCTGATGGATCAGCCCCACTATATGCTTGAGCAGGACGGATTTTCCGGTTCCACTCTTACCGATAACCACGGTAACCTGGCCTTTGGTTATGGACAGATTCACCCCCTTGAGCACCTCCAGGTCCCCGAATTTCTTTTTCAGATCTTTGAATTGAATAAAAGGTGGTGTTGTCATGGGTTATACCAGAAAAGAAGTAATTACATAGTCGCAGATCAGAATAGTGACACACGATTGCACCACTGCGTTGGTTGTTGCCAGAGACACGCCTTTTGCCCCGAATTCGCCCTGGCGGTTCACATGGGAATAATACCCGCGGTAGCAGCATATGGTGGTCACCACAAAGGCAAACACGATGGATTTGAAAAATCCTCCCCAGATATCGGCTATTTTCACACTGTGAATCACCCTGTCCATGTATACGGCTTCATTTATTCCCAGAAGCAGTGATCCGGACAGGTATCCGCCGAAAATGCCCACCATGTCAAATAGTGCGGTAAGCAAAGGAAAGCTTAAGACCGCGGCCAGTATTCTGGGAGTAAACACAAAGCGCACAGGATCGATCTGCATGGTGACCAGGGCATCGATCTGTTCTGACATGCGCATGACCCCGATTTCAGCGGCCATGGCTGAGCCTGCCCTGGCAGTGATCATGATAGCGGTCAAAACAGGTCCCAGTTCCCGGATCAGGGTCAATGAAACAGCGGTGCCCAATGCTGCCTCAGAGCCGAATGTTATCAGGGTATAATACCCCTGGAGTCCCAATACCATGCCGGTGAACAAACCGGTGAGCAGGATGATGAAAATTGATTTGGCGCCTATAAACCAGATATGGTCCAGTATTTTGTTCGTTTGAAACGAGAGGGTGAATACCTGACCGACACCGGAAGCAAAGAACAAAAAAAGCCTGCCCACAGATGCAATGAACTTTGTAAAAATACTGCCGATGGCTTCAATATAACAGGTTATCATAATCTTTTGGCTTATATCGGATTTACAAGGAAAATACAAGATATGTTGACAAACAGATTGACACGTATGGCAAAAAACATTACGTATAAAAGTATATTTGTTTTTTAAAATAAAGCAAAGCATCATACATATTTAGGTGTAAGAGGTGAAAGGAAAGTCCCATGGCCCAGAAAATCACTTTGAGCATACCGGACATGCTTCATGAAAGACTCAAACAATGGCGGGATTCTTTTAATTTTTCAAAAATGTTCCAGGATGCGGTCACAGATGCCATCCAGAAAAAAGAAGAGTTCCAGAAACGGTTTTCCCAGGAGTTTGATATGACGGAAGTCATTATGCGCCTGCAAAAGGAAAAGCAGGACTGGGTCAGACAATTTTATAAACTGGGACGAAAAGAAGGCATAAGATGGGGTAAATCCGCCCATTTTGAAGACCTGTTATACGTATTGCAGGTGCAAGATACGTATGAACTGGTTCAGGATACAAGATTTTCCGCATATTTCAATAACATTATGGGCAGCTACGGGATTGATCAATTCACCATCTATGAAAAAAATGACCACAAGAAAATGTTTTTAGACGGCTGGATGAACGGGGTTAAGGAATTCTGGAACCAGGTAAAGGAAGCACTGTAAAATGGATTATACAATTGTAGGTATCGATGTTGGATCCGTGTCTGTGAATATTGCAGTAATAGATAACAATAAAAAGTTGCTGCATAAGGCCACAGCTGCCCACCAGGGAGATGTCACATCCTGTCTGTCCACCCTGCTGTCCCATGAGGCGGTGCGCACTGTGCAATATGTGGCAGCAACCGATGCCACCCCTTCTTTTGTTTTTTCCCATGACCGGTTTGATGAGCAGGTTGCTGTCATCAGAGCTGCCAGGGCTTTTCACAAAAATGGCAGTGATGCCCTGCTGCATATTGGCGGAGAAAAATTTTCTTTGAGCCTGTTTGACAAACAAAATAATTATACCGGAGCCAGACACAACACCTCCTGCGCCGCCGGCACCGGCAGTTTTCTGGACCAGCAGGCCAGGCGCCTTAATCTGAAAGGATCTGCTGAAATCAGTGAAAAAGCCTTGAAAAACCGGCAGCAGCGACCTGATATTGCCACCCGGTGTGCTGTTTTTGCCAAAACAGATCTTATCCATGCCCAGCAGGAAGGGTATAACATTGAACAGATTTGTGATGGTTTGTGTTACGGGCTGGCCAAAAATATTGTAAACACCCTTTTCAAAGGCAATGATATAAACGGCAGTGTACTGTTTTGCGGCGGGGTTGCCAAAAATGCTTCAGTGACCCGGTACCTGGAATCCATTCTCGGTCTTTGCCTGAAAATTGATGCATATTCAGATGTATATGGTGCGGCCGGTGCAGCTTTATGCCTGTGGGACCAGATGCAGACAAAGAAACCGGTTCCTGTTTTTTTTGATTCTGCCAAAGCCTTTTTCAAAACCACGGCCCGGAAAAATAATTATCTTTATCCGGCTTTGTCTCTTACACTGTCGGATTATCCGGATTTCCACTGTTTCAAGCAGTTTGTTCATGATGGTGTGGAAACCGATATCTACTCAGATCCTGCCCTTCTGGATGTTTCGGACACCTATCTGGGCCTGGATGTGGGGTCCACCTCCACCAAGAGCATATTGATAAACCAGAACGGAGATCCCATTGTGGGCTGCTATACCAAAACCGCATCGCGCCCGGTCCAGGCAGTCCAGAAAATATTCAAAGCCATGGATACATTCCTAGCGGATGCCGGTCTTGCAATTTCTGTCAAGGGCTGCGGTACCACCGGGTCGGGCCGACGTATCAGCGGCAGGGTTATCGGGGCGGATATCGAGCCTGATGAAATAACGGCCCATGCCACTGCAGCGGTCAATCTGAACAAAGATGTGGACACCATCATTGAAATCGGGGGCCAGGATGCCAAATTCACCCTGGTCAAGGACGGCATGGTGACCGCTTCTGTGATGAATACAGTGTGTGCAGCCGGTACAGGTAGTTTCATTGAAGAGCAGGCGGAAAAGCTTTCCTGCCCGCTTTCAGAATATTCAGAACGGGCAGAGGGGATCCAGGCCCCGGTGTCCAGCGACCGGTGCACGGTTTTCATGGAACGTGACATTAATTATTATTTTGCCGAAGGATATAAAAAAAATGAAATTCTGGCATCGGTTCTCCATTCGGTCAGAGACAATTACCTGACCAAAGTGGCCACTGCAGGCAGGATCGGAAACTGCATTCTCTTTCAGGGGGCAACAGCCAGAAACAAGGCTTTGGTGGCAGCTTTTGAACAAAAACTGCAAAAACCCATCCATGTGTCCCGGTTCTGCCATTTGACCGGTGCCCTGGGGGTGGCGCTGCTGGCCCGTGAAAAACGCATCACCCGGACACAGTTCAGGGGGTTCGGCCTGTGGAAAAGATCGATCCCGGTGCACCAGGAGGTCTGCCAGCTGTGCACCAACCATTGTAAACTGACCATTGCCCGGGTGGATGGCCAGCCCCGGGCCTATGGGTTTTTGTGCGGCCGGGATTATGACACCCAAAAAATGGTACCCCAAAAAAAACCGTATGATCTGAAAAAATTACGCAAAAAACAATTGCTGCCCATTGTCCGCCATCCGGAAAAACACAGATTCACCATCGGTATTCCCGCTGCCATGCATCTGTTTGAAGACCTGGAATTCTGGGAATTCTTTTTTTCCCGCCTGGGCATTAAAACCATTACCAGCCGGAACCTGAAACACCCGGTGGCCCTGGGAAAAACCATTGCCAGAGCAGAGTTTTGTGCACCGGTGACCGCACTGCACGGCCATGTGGCCCATCTTTTTGAAAAAGCGGATTATGTGTTTCTGCCCTTTTATTTTGAAGAAAAAACGGATCAAAAACGGGTGAGGCGCCAGCATTGTTATTACACCCAGTTCAGTCCTTCAATCATTTCCTGCCTTGACCACTATGATGCCCGACGTCTGCTCATGCCCACCATCAAGTATCTGTATACCAGTTTTCATACCAAAATGGCGCTGTATCAGATGCTCAAACAAATTTCCCAAGACTTTTTGTTTTCTTTTTTTGATATCAATACTGCCTGGGACAAGGCCCTGGCATTTCGCAAGGAAAACCAGACAAGATTATCAGCACTCTATGCAGAACAAAGACGTGCTGCGCCCGGCAGCAAAGTATTGCTCCTGGGACGTCCCTATACTGTACTGTCTGACACCATGAACCACCGCATACCCCGAATTTTTGAAAATCTGGGGGTGGAAACCTTTTTCCAGGACATGCTGGATACCGCAGACATTGATTTTACCCCCATTCAACCCCTGCTGGAAGAAATCCACTGGAAACATGCCGCCCAAATCCTGAAATCCGCCTATGCAGCCGCACTTTCACAGGATCTGTATCCGGTATACATCACCTCTTTCAAGTGTTCACCGGATGCATTCGGGGTGGATTATTTCAAACAGATCATGGAAAGATGCAACAAACCATATCTGGTACTGGAACTGGATGAACATGATTCCAGTGTGGGGTATGAAACCCGCATTGAATCAGCGGTAAGGTCCTTTAATAACCACCACCGGGCCAGGACCAGACCCCCTGCCCTGCCCCTGGATTTTTCCCCCCGGTATTTTGACCGGCCGGAAGAAAAAACCATTGTATTTCCCAACTGGGATGCCTTGACCGGTCAATTGATTGTGTCCACCTTTCAAAGCGAAGGGTACCAGGCCTTTTTGATGGAAGAAACCCTTGAAACCCTGAAAAAAAGCCTGCTCACCAATACCGGCCAGTGCATCCCCCTCAATGCGGTTGCCGCCGGGTTTATCCACACCGTGAAAAAACATGACCTGGATCCGGCCAAAACCGTGCTGTGGCTGAACCGGTCAGACATCGCCTGCAACATCAGGCTGTATCCGTATCATATTCAGCAGATTCTCCTGCGGGAAGGAAACGGATTTGAAAAATCAGGTATCTATCTTGGTGAATTGTCCTTGTTTGATATATCTTTTCGTGCTTCCACCAATGCCTATTTTGCCTATATGTTCGGCGGGCTCCTCAGGAGCATCGGCTGCAGGATCAGGCCCTATGAAACAAACAAGGGAGAAACCGACCGGACAATGGGCCGGGCCCTGGATATTATCAGCAGGGCCTTTGCCCTGAACCGGTCCAAGGAAAAGGCCCTGGAAGAGGCCATTTCCCTGTTCAAACGTATCAGGACACAGGATGCCGGCACCCGGCCCAAGGTGGCCATTTTCGGTGATCTGTATGTGAGGGATAATGATATAATGAACCAGAACCTGATTCATTATATCGAAGCCAATGGCGGCGAGGTGATCACCACGCCGTATTATAAATATATCAAAATCATTGCCAATTCCTATTTTAAAAAATGGTTCAAGGAAGGCAAATACCTGAGCCTGATTTCCAACAAAGCCCTGCAGGTTGCCGCCCAGGCCATGGAAAAAAAATATTTCCCCTATTTTGAACCCATACTGCAGGAATCGCATTTCATGGTTGAAAACTCCCATGAAAATCTCCTGGAGCAATACGGCCTCCAGCCGGAGCATACCGGAGAATCCATGGATAATATCTTAAAAATTCATCATATCATCCAGGAGCACCCGGACCTGGCACTGCTTGTCCAGACCAATCCAGCCTTCTGCTGCCCGGGCCTGGTTACTGAAGCCATGGCTGCCAGACTGGAAGCCAAAACCGGCGTGCCCATTGTCAGTATCACCTATGATGTGTCCGGGGGCAATAAAAACAAAGTGATAGTGCCTTTTATCAAATATTTCAGGCGCAAAAGCTATTCCCACAGCAGAAAACTTTCTGTCTGACGTTCACCAGGCAGGTAGTCTTTGATGGCAGGATATTTTTTCACATAATTGTTCTGGAACTCGATTCGCTGGACATTAAAGGCATTGTGGCGGTCCACTGCCCGTCTGTACCGCAGATAGTATTCATCATAATTTTTCAGGCTGGCAGGATCCTTATGCTTTGCAATATGGGAAAAATTGGCAGCAGTATAGGTAAGCAGGGCATTAAAATCATCCAGATAGGTTTCAAGACTTTGAAAATGGCGGATGACCAGGCGGTTGGTATAATATTCCCGGACCTGATAAATCCAGTGTAATTCCTTTTTCATGAAATAATCTTTGTAGTCTGTTGTAAATTTCACCAGCCTGTCAATGGCATCCAGATTCTGGGCCAGGGTAATGCGCAAAATTTTGATAAATGCGATGGTCTGGTGCAATTTTTCAAGACTTGATTCCACCTTGGACATGTTTTCCAGTTTTACCAGACCGGCATCCAGATCATTGGTGGTCTGTTTGAGCGTTTCACACAGCCGGAGCACCTGGCTGGTGATGGGGGGGAGGTGGGCATATTTATTTTTTTCTTTTTCCTGTGCCCAGATATAAAATTCTGCTCCGGCAACCATGGAAAAACTGGCCAGAAACACCATGAAAAGAATCATGCCCGCCGTCTTTTTTGATTTGAAAATGACATACGGGGTGGTGACAGGGGCCAGCAAAACCATAACTGCCCACCATTTGGGATTTTTTTTCCGAAAGCAGTCAAGCAAAGTCAGTCCGGACAACAAAAAGACATAGGAAAAATAAATATAATACACGATTAACCGCCTTTATGGGTAACAATTGTATAGCCGTTGCCAGAGGATGTAATGGTGACCGCCCCATGGGTATCTGTTCTAAAAATGTGGATTCCTTTCTGCCGGTATCGGTCCAGAATATCTGGATGGGGAAACCCGTAACGGTTATTAAATCCGCAGGATATTATTACACTTTCAGGATGAACTTTATCAAGGAAAAATTTGGTGGAAGAGGTATTGCTGCCGTGGTGAGGGGCCAGCAGAATTTTGGCGCCCGGATGTTGCTGGACAGTGCGGGCCAGAAGTTCTTCTCTTGTTTCCATGATATCTCCTGGAAAAAGCATATAAAACGCTTTGAGTTTCAATTTGAAAACCAGAGAATTGTCATTGAAATCCAGTCCGGGTTGAACAGATTCACATTGGAAAAAGTCAAATTGTGTCTGGTCATAGATCATTTTGTTTTGTGTGCAATCCGGTATAAAAACCGGAATTTGTCTGTTTCGGCAGGCTGCCATGATACGTGCATACCCTTTTCGGAAACTTTTGTCTGCATTTTTTACCAGAGCTCCAACCTTGAAATTTTCCAGTATAAATACCAGTCCGTTCATGTGGTCTGTGTCAGGGTGGGTGAGGATAACCGCATCCAGAGCCATGATACGCTGCTGCCACAAAAAAGGAGCCACAATATGCCGGCCTGTATCAAAACTGCTTCCCCCTGAAAAGCCGCCCCCGTCCACCAGAATGTTTTTTCCTTCAATAGTCTGAATCAGTGCCGCATTTCCCTGGCCCACATCCAGGATTGTGATGGACATGTGTCCCAAAACTCTTGTTTTTGTCAGCTCCTGTATCCCATGCACGCATACAATTGTGATGATGGCGGTGCACACTATTATGACCGGTTTTGTCTTTTTAACAGACAAGAGATAAAAACCTGCTCCCATAACAGCATAAATGGCCACCACATCATATACCGATAAAGAAGGCAGATGGGACCAGGCAAAAGGAAACCCGGTCAGCCAGGCAACAAATGAAAGACAAAAAGAAACCAGTTTTGCCGCCATAGTCAACAACACAGCTGAAATACCGGGGAACACAGGCCAGAAAAGCAGACTCACCAGGCCGAGGGGCAGACATATAAAACCTATGACAGGTACCAGTAACAGGTTTGCCGGAATCTGAACCAAAGAGACCATGTTGAAATACCGGGCAATCAACGGAAATGTTCCAAGCCCGGCCAACACGGTTACAATGCAGATGGACGTCAGAAATTTTGGAATCAGGGGAATATGAAGCCACTGATATCTGGCAACAACACCCAGGCCAAGAATAATGAACAGTACCGCTGAAAAGGACAATTGAAATGAAATGGAAAACAAAGACCCTGGATCTGCCATCAAAATAAGAATACCGGCTCCTGCCAGAATATTGATTGGATGGTTTTGTTTTTCACCAAGAAACGCGACCATAAAAATACTGATCATAATAAATGCCCGCTGGGTGGAAGGTGAAAATCCGCAAAACAACGCATACACGCACAAGGGAACAAGGGTAAGCATGCCGGCAATTTTTCTGGCCCTGGCCGAGATCAGAAGACGTGAAAAACCCGACAGCATCCAGTTAAAAAAATTATAAAATATTATTGACAAAATTCCCAGATGCAGTCCTGAAATCGCCAGCAGATGGCTTGCGCCTGCCTGTGAAAACCTGTCCCGTATCCGGGTGGGCATCTGCTGTTTTTTGCCGGTGACCAGGGCAGCCAGAATATGGGCGGCATCCTGATGGTTGAGCCGGGTCATTATAAAATGGTAAAATTGGTTTCGTGTTTTTTCCAACCCCTGCATCCACCGGGTGAAAACAAAAAGATTTTCAGCCGGGACCAGCGTGATTTTGCCGGCCCCGGTATGGACGGCACCGAAGATGCCCTGGCGTTTGAGAAAGGTCTGGTAATCAAAGGCCCCGGGATTGCCGAAATTCCTGATGGGCCGGATGGGCCCCGGGCACTCAATATGATCATTGAATCCTGGCAGGCTGCCTTTTTTCCCATAGATGTTTACATATACACGGCCCGTGGCGGCGATGGCAAAAGCGTTTCCGTCTGCATCTGTGGTGACAATTTTCCGGCAGTCCAGCACCACACGATTTTTATAGGGATACTGCCGTGAAAAAGAAACAATCCTGCCTGACAGCGTAATGCCGGGATCGTTGTAAAACCGGGACACATGTCCGGGCGAAAGATGCGGGAAATGCATCTGATAACTCTGATATCCGGACCACACCCCGGCCAGAAAACATATACAAAATACAAAAAATTTTTGGCTGGAATATCCTGTAAAAAATACAGCTGCCAGCAGACCGAAAAACATAACAGCCAGCAGCAGGTTTGAAGGAGAGGATGCATTCCCTGCCAGAATTCCTGTAATCATGGCCAGAATTACAGGGACAAGTGGTGGAATCAAAGGCTGTGATAATTGTTTCACATATCCTCGCCCGAATATATGTATTTTTTGCTTATCTGATGCGCTGCATGTCAGCTCCCAGCGCACAAAATTTTTCTTCAATGGCCTCATATCCCCGGTCCATGTGATACACCCGGGAAATCAGGGTGGTGCCTTTGGCTATCAGTCCTGCGATTACCAAAGAGGCACTGGCACGAAGGTCTGAAGCCATAACCGGCGCTGCCTGAAGTTCAGCCACCCCTTTGACTTTGGCAATATTTGCTCTGGAAAGCATAATATCCGCCCCCATGCGCATCAGTTCATTGGCATGGATAAACCGGTTTTCAAAAATGGATTCATGAATAATGCTTGTGCTGTCCGCAATACACATCAAGGCCATGAACTGGGCCTGCATATCAGTGGGAAATCCCGGATAGGGAAGGGTTGTGATGTCCACGCTTCTGACATGTTCCACACCCTTTACGCGGATCCTGTCATCGTATATTTCCACTTCGGCACCAGATGCCTTGAGCTTATTGATCACCCCGCCTATATGGTGTGGATCGCATCCTTTAATCAATACATTGCCCCGGGTAGCGGCTGCAGACACCATAAAGGTGCCGGTTTCAATGCGGTCCGGAATCACGGTGACCTGTGCCGGTGAAAGATGCGGCACTCCTTCTATGGTAATAATGGCAGAACCGGCCCCGGATATTTTTGCCCCCATCCGGGACAAGGCATCAGCCAGGCAGACGATTTCAGGCTCACGGGCGGCATTTCTGAGAACGGTTTTTCCTTTGGCCAGAACAGCAGCCATCATCAGATTTTCAGTCCCGGTTACGGTAGGGGTATCAAAATAGATCTCGCTGCCTGTAAGTTTTTCCGCCCTTGCTTCAATGTAGCCGTGGTAAATATCAATTTTGGCTCCCAGCGCCTCCAGACCGGTCAAATGCATGTTCACCGGTCTGGCACCGATGGCACATCCCCCCGGCAAAGAAACCTTGGCATGTCCGAATCTGGCCACCAAAGGTCCCAGCACAAGAATGGATGCCCGCATTTTGCGCACAAGGTCATATTCCGCCTCAATTTTATGAATACCGGATCCATCCACAGTCATGACATGGTTGTCAAAGGTGCACCGGGCGCCCAGGTCTTCCAGTAGAAGCCGGATGCTGTGAATATCTATAAGATCAGGAACATTTGTAAATTCACAGGTCCCATCCACCAGGATGCTGGCGGCTATAAGCGGGAGTGCCGCATTTTTTGCCCCGGAGATAAAAACCTCTCCTGCAAGTTTTCTGCCCCCGTTGATTTGAATTTTATCCATAGGTTATACTGCGCTTTTTTAAGAGAAAAAAGGGCTTTGGAAAAAGGCCAAAACCCTTTTGTTGTTATGATGGTACCTGGGACGAGAATTGAACTCGTACAGTGCTTTGCACCGAGGGATTTTAAGTCCCTTGCGTCTACCAGTTCCGCCACCCAGGCATAATCTTCAATTTTCTATCTCATCTGGCCGGATTTTGCAAGGTCAAAATTCAGGATGAGCAGGACAATCACATGCAAAAAAATCAGTTGAAAAAAAAAGTTTTAATCAGCCGATTCCTGATCAGGGACCTGGATGGTGGTGTTTTATGAATTCAAAGGTATACAGGATGACACCGGCCCAGATGCAGGCAAAGGTGATCAGATTGTGGATGGAAAAGGGTTCTTTGTACACAAACACCCCCAGCACAAAGGCAATGGAGGGGGCAAGATACTGCAGGATACCGATGGTGGACAGATTCAGCCGTCTGGCAGCAGCAGCAAACCACAGCAAAGGCAGGGAAGTTACCACCCCTGCCCCGATCATCCAGAGGGTCAGTTGCGTATCCTTTAAAAACAAAGAGCTGCCTGTACCTATTAAAAAGAGAATATATGCCAGGGCCGGAATCATCAGAAGAAGGGTTTCAACAAACAGCCCGGGCATGGGGGCCACTGGTATGCGTTTTCGGCAGTATCCGTAAAAAGCAAAGGAAAACGCAAGGGTCAAACCGAATATGGGCAGAGCCCCATAAGCCACCAGAGAATAGACCACCCCTGTAAGGGCAAAACCAAGGGAGATGCATTGCAGACGGGTAAAGGTTTCTCCCAGCAGCAGATATCCCAAAAGTACATTTATCATGGGATTGATATAATACCCCAGGCTGGTTTCCACCACCCGGCCGGAATTCACCGCCCAGATATATACAAACCAGTTCAGGGCAATCAATGCACTGCTCAAGGCAAGGCCTTTTACCTGGGAAGGTGTGCAAAGAATCTGTAATACCTCTTTTCCCCTTTTCTGAAAACAGATGATGATAAAAACAAACACACAGGACCAGACAACACGGTGGCAGAGAATTTCAACAGGCAGGGCCGCCTGCATCTGTTTCCAGTAGGCCGGCAAAAATCCCCAGGCGGCAAATGCGGCAAGAGCAAACAGGGCACCGTAAAATGGTTGTTTCATGTATTATCCCTAAAAGGTATTTCCGGATAAGGCATTTTTGGTGCCCAGTGTAGCACCATAATCTGGATTGGCAACCCAAAAAATAAGGCCCGCTGCCAGCAGCCTGAAAAAATGATTGCCTTATGATCTATATCCAGTGACCGATATCCACAAGGTTTCTTTGCAATTGCATTGCCCCGGATTGTTTTTTCTGGTAAACACAACACCCATGAAATGGATGGATAAAAACAAACTGGTGCTGGCATCCCGGTCTCCCAGGAGAAAAGAGCTCCTGGAACAGATGGGACTTGCCATTGACATTCTTCCTGCTGATGTGGATGAAACCGAAAAACCGGACCAGCCGCCCCTGGATCTGGTCAAAGCATTGTCGGAAAAAAAAACCTGTCATATCATGCTTCAGCGCAAAAATGCCTGGGTCCTCGGAGCGGATACCATTGTTGTACAAGACAGGCAGATCCTTAATAAACCGAAAAACAGAGAACAGGCCATTCACATGCTCGGCCTTTTGAGCGGCCGGACACACGCGGTGCTTACCGGGTATACCGTGGGCCATTTTGCCCGCAGACAGATGAAGACCCGTGCAGTTGAAACACAGGTTGTATTCAAAACTTTGACAAGGCAGGAGATCCTCTGGTACACTGGCACACAAGAACCCTATGACAAGGCCGGAGGATATGCCATCCAGGGGCTGGGCGCCTTTCTGGTCAAAGAAATTTGCGGTTCCTATTCCAATGTTGTGGGCCTGCCGGTGTGTGAACTCATTCAGACCCTCACAACGTTACAAGTGATTCAATTTGAGGACAGTCATCATGAACCGGATTAAAGAAAATCTTACGGCTATTCGCCGGAATATCATTGATACCGCCAACAATTGTGGCAGAAACCCTGAAGATATTCAATTAATTGGTGTCAGCAAAAAAAAACCTGTCCAGGTGATGAAACAGGCCATCGATGCAGGACTTACCATCCTGGGGGAAAATTATATCCAGGAAGCCATGGAAAAAATCGATACCATCGGCCGGGAGGCTGCTGTGTGGCATTTTATCGGTCACCTGCAGTCCAACAAAGCCAAATTTGCTGTCCAATATTTTGATCTCATCCACACGGTGGATACCTATAAACTGGCAAAAGAAATTGATAAACAGGCCAAAAAACTCCAAAAATGCCAGGACATTCTGCTGCAGATCAATATTGCCATGGAAGATACCAAATCCGGTGCCCGGAAAGATGAGGCTGTGGATCTGGCCCAAAAAATAATGGCCTGTGAAAATCTTTCACTCCAGGGACTGATGTGCATGCCCCCGTACTTTGATGATCCGGAAGATGCCAGAATTTATTTCAAAAAACTGGTTCAGATCAGAGATGACATCCTGGCAGCCGGGGTGAGCACCGGTGCCATGGCCCAGCTGTCCATGGGCATGAGCAATGATTTTGCGGTGGCCATTCAGGAAGGGGCCACCATGGTGCGGGTGGGAACCGCCATTTTCGGGAGCCGGATGTGAAACTGCTGCTGCATGCCTGCTGCGGACCCTGCACCATTTATCCCCTGCAGGTGCTCAGAGACATGGATATCCAGGTGATGGGTTTTTTTTTCCGCCATAATATCCATCCTTTCACTGAATGCCTCAAGCGCGAAGAAACACTTCGCCAGTATGCGGATGGCCAGGACATGAAAATGATCTGGCAAAAGGACTATGAACTGGAAACATTTCTCAGGTCTGTTGCATTTCGGGAAAAAGACCGGTGCCGCTATTGCTACCATGCCCGGCTGACCGCGACAGCCAAAATTGCGAAAAAAGGAAAATTTGACAGGTTTTCGTCTACCTTGCTGTACAGCCGGTTTCAGGATCACGCCCTGATCCGGGAATTGGGACATGCTGTGGCAAAGGAAACCGGGGTGGATTTTTTTTATTATGATTTCAGGGAAGGCTGGAAACAGGGTATTGCACAGTCAAAAGCCATGGGCATGTACAGGCAATCGTATTGCGGATGCATTTACAGTGAAAGGGACCGGTACTATCGAGCGGCAAAAAACTTCGCTTCTTAAAACACAGCTTTTTGTGATCTGCAGCCTGGCCCTCTAGTTGGGGGGAACCCTTTTGATCTGGTTGATCATGGAGACAAGCCGCCGGTCAGTCTGGTGGAGACGGCCTGCCAGTACTGTGAACAAATGCTTTGCCACATCCGGATATTTTTCAATGATTTCTTCGAGTTTGTCTCCGGGAAACCGCTTGATTTTGGAGCGGCCCTTGGAGATGATGGATGCGGATCGGGCATCTTTGGTAATGGCGGCCATCTCTCCGAAATATTCACCCGGCTGGGTGATCTCAGCAATTTTTTTGCCCCCTTTGACCACATACACCGCCCCTTGAACCAGTTTGAAAAAATCAATGTCTGTATTGTTTTCCCGAATAATGACATCTTTGTCTTCGTATTGTTCCACATCCGGATTCACCAGGTAGGCGGGCAAAGATTCCTTGGTGATCACTGTTTTTTTCACCACTTCTTCCAGTGATGTTTCACCTGTTCTAACCTTCTGGAGACCGGCATCCCGCAAGGTGACCATGCCTTCTTGCACCCCCACCTTTCTGAGCTGGTCCTCAGCCACTTCTGCACTTATGGCCTTGGCCACTTCATCGGTAACCTCCATGAGTTCATAGAGCCCGACCCTGCCCTTGTAGCCGGTGCCGTTGCAATGGCTGCATCCATTGGGACCCAGGATATTCAGATGCGGGATCTCTTCTTTGGGAAATCCATGGAGTTCCAGTTCCTTGGGGTTGTGTCCGGTTACCTGTTGTTTGCATTCCGGGCACAGCCGCCTGGCCAGCCGCTGGGACAGGACCATGGTCACTGATGCGGCCAGCATATAAGGCGGAATGCCGATATCCACCAGCCGGCCTATGGTGGAAGGACAATCGTTGGTATGCAGGGTGGCAAATACCAGATGGCCGGTCATGGCTGCTTTTATGGCGATTTCCGCTGTATCGATGTCCCGGATTTCTCCCACCATGATAATGTCGGGATCCTGGCGCAGAAACGCTTTCAGGGCAGCGGCAAAAGTCATGCCGATCTCTTCTCTCACCGGCACCTGGTTGATTCCCTTGAAGTTGAACTCCACCGGATCTTCCGCAGTCAGAATTTTGATGTCATCCTTGTTAAGCCGGTTGAGGATGGAATACAGGGTAGTGGTTTTTCCGGAGCCTGTCGGCCCTGTCACCAGCAGCAGGCCATAGGGCCGGGAAATGCTGCGCTTGAGCATGTCAAAGGTGGCAGATTCAAATCCCAGCCTGGTCAGATCAATGTTCAAAGCACTCTGGTCAAGTATCCGCATGACAATGCTTTCTCCGAACAGGGTGGGCAGGGACGATACCCGGAAATCCACGGATTTTTTTCTGCCCAGGCGCAGTTTTATCCGGCCGTCCTGGGGAATCCGTCTTTCAGCAATATCCAGGGATGCCAGAATTTTAATGCGCGAAACCACGGCATTTTTAATGGAAACCGGCAGGTTCATGGCTTTGTACATGCCGCCGTCCAGACGGTACCGGACCTGAAAAGATTTTTCAAAAGGTTCGATGTGGATATCTGACACCCCGTCATTGATGGCTTTGGTCAAAATTCCGTTCACAAGCTTGATGATAGGGGCATCAGAGGCCATGAATTCGTCCTGGCCGTCCTCTCTTTCAGCGGTGCCCACCTCGATTTCTTCAGCTGCCTCAGATACCAGGGAGCCAAAATCCTCCACAGAGGTAACCGGGGTCTCATCTTCCGCATCTTCCTCAAAATGGAGAAATTTTTTGTAGTCTTCATCATTGATTTTATAAAAATCCCGGTAGGCCTGGATAATATCATTTTCCGTGGTGACATATACATGGATATTTTTTGCGGTCTTGTTGTGCAGGTCTTCCACCACATGGGTATCGGTAGGTTCCACCATGGCCACGGACAGGTCGTCATTTTTCAGGGCCAGAGGAAAAACCATGCTTTCTTTGGCCAGATCAAAGGGGAGTATTTTTTGGGCCGCTGCATCAGGTTTCATTTCTGAAAACCGGATCACATTGTAATTATAGATCCTTCCCAATACATTGATGATGGTTTCCGGATCAATATACCCTTTGTTGAGGAGAATGGAGCTGAGGCGCTCCCCGGTTTTTTTGTGAACTCCCAGGGCCTCATCCAGCTGGAGACTGGTTATCTGGCCTTCCTTGGAAAGAATTTCACCTATCCGGGTTTTGCCGGCTCCGGACTGGTCCTTGATAATGGATGTGAGACTGGATTTTCCTTTTGGCGTTTTAACCATTTGTAATCTAAATCTAAACTATTTATAATTATTATACACACGGATGCTGCCTGCAATCACCAGAAATATTCCCAGCATGTAAAAACAGAACCTTACAATAAAAAGTTTACTGCTGAAAAATTCAATGGCTGCCACCTGGGCGGTTACTTCAGGTATCCGGTAAAAGACCCCTAATCCCACTGCGATGAGAACAATCCCATAATAGAATGCGAATTTTTTTTTGTCCATCTTAAATCACAGCCTTTCCAATTCTTTGAGTTGGTTTTCAAATTGTATATTATGAGATTCCAGGTCATTCATCTTTTCTTCAAGATCGGCAAAAAGCGATTCCACTGAAGTTTCAAGGTCTGACAATTGTTTTGAAAATATCTGGATGCTTTTGCCGTTATTGTTTTCAGATGCTGTGAGAAGCTCTTCATTCACTGCCTGTATACGGTTTTCCAGAGATTCTATCTCATCTTCTATTCTGGAAATTTTTTTCTGTATAGGCCCCAGCACCCTGGATCGGCCGGCAATGATTTCCGATTTTTTCCGGCGCATTTTTTTTTTGTTCATTCCCGGGGATTTGTTTTGTTTTCCTGTAACCGGGCCAGCCTCTTCCCACCCGTCTTTATCCAGAAATTCCCGGTAACTGCCTTCAAATACCGCGATATGGTCGTTTTTGAATACCACCAGCCGGGTGGCCAGAGAATGCAGAAACATTTCGTTATGGGTCACCAGGATCAGGGCGCCGGGAAAATCCTGCAATGCCGCTGAAAATGCATCACAGGCCTCGATATCCAGGTGGTTGGTGGGTTCATCCAGCAGCAGCAGGTTCACAGGGGTCAAAAGAAGTTTTCCCAGCATGACCCGGGATTTTTCTCCGCCTGACAATATGCTGATCTTTTTCAAGGCATCATCTTTTTCAAACATCATGGCCCCGCATATATTTCTGGCAGCCTGGCGGTCAAAATCCGGATGGGCATCTATCAGTTCTTCTTCAATGGTATGGCCCTCATTGAGGGTGAGCACATTGGTTTGTTCAAAATATCCCGGAACAACCCCGGGGTTGAAGGTGACACTGCCGGATGCAGGGGCAAGTCTGCCGGTGAGCAGTTTGACCAGGGTGGTTTTGCCTTTGCCGTTCTGGCCGATGACGGCAATTCTTTCTCCTGGCTGGACCGTCAAAGAAAAATTGCGGATCAACGGGTTTTGTGTTTCATAGGCAAAACAAAGCTTTTGGGCATTAAGCATCTGCTTGCCGTTGAAGGGCTGATAATTAAAAGAAAAATCCATATTTTTGAGTTTGGAAAGTTTTTCTTTTGACTGCTGTTTTTCAAGGGTTTTTATTCTGGACTGTACCATGTTTGCCAGCCGTGCTTTGGCCCGGAACCGGGTGACAAAGGTCTCGATTTCTTTTTTTCGCTTTTCCTCATTCAGCCTGGTCTTTTCATATACTTCTTCATCCTGGGCTACCTGGTCATAATATTTGGCAGTATTCCCTGCTATTTTTCTGATTTTCTGACGGTGGATACCGGCAATATGGGTGACCACATGGTCCATGAACCCCCGGTCATGGGTAACCAGCAGCACCTCCCTGGGCCAGGAGGTCAGAAACTGGGAGATCCATCGAATGGAGGTGATATCCAGGTAATTGGTGGGCTCATCCAGAATGAGCAGATCAGGTTCTGACACCAGCACTTTGGCCAGGTTCAGCCTGACCTGAAAACCGCCGGAAAAAACTTCAGGATTTCTGTCCATATCCAAAGGGGAAAACCCCAGACCGGCCAGCACTTTTTCCGCTTTCCAATAGTGTTCTTTTTCCTGGTCAGGCAGCCCGGTCATGGCTTCTTCGCGCACCGTGTTTTTTGTAAACACAATTTTCTGGGACAACATGCCGAGGCGGTAACCGGCAGCACAATTAATCCTGCCCTCATCCGGGTGATCATATCCTGCAATTATATTCAGCAGGGTGGTTTTTCCATGACCGTTTCTGCCCACCAGGCCCACTCGTTCTCCTGAATTTATCTGCAGGCTGGCATCATCAAACAGGGTCTGGTCGCCAAACCCCTTACAAATGGATTCAATTGTCAACATATGGTATCTGCTTTAACATGGGTTTTTATCTTTTGTATTTTTTGGTGAACAAAATATAATCATATCATCAGTAAAGGAATTTATAAACATCAGATTTTGCTTGACTTGGAATTTCAATCTTGCAAAATTACAAGAGAATATACTATTTTATCAATTAATATAGAGGTAAACATGACCAAATATATCTATGAATTCGGCCCCAAAAATACTGAAGGGGATGCATCCTTAAAAAACCTTCTGGGCGGCAAAGGTGCCAATCTGGCTGAAATGGCACGTATGGGTCTGCCGGTCCCTCCGGGATTTACCATTTCCACGGCATGTTGCAACCATTATTTTGAACTGGACGGTCGGTTTCCCCCTGACCTTGAGCAGCAGATCATGCCTGCCCTGGCCAATATTGAAAAACAAATGGGACTGGTATTTGGTGATCCTGAATCCCCCCTGCTGGTGTCCTGCCGTTCGGGGGCCAGAAGTTCCATGCCCGGCATGATGGAAACCATTCTCAATGTGGGATTGTGCCCGAAAACCATCCCGGGCCTGGTGGAAAAAACCGGGAATGAATGGTTTGTGTATGATGCCTACCGCCGGTTGATCATGATGTACGCAGATGTGGTCATGGAAAAAGCAGAACAGGTGGTGCCTGAAGACGGCATGGGGATACGGCTGAATCTGGAAATGATGATGAACAATCTGAAAAATGACATAGGATATGAAAACGATACCGACATTTCCACCCGGGACATGAAAACCTTATGTGAACGGTTTAAAAAAAAGATACGCCAGTATCTGAAAAAAGATTTTCCCGATGATCCCCATGCACAGCTCATGGGGGCAATAGGCGCAGTTTTCAAAAGCTGGAACGGAAAACGCGCCGTTTCTTACCGGCGTATTGAACATATTCCTGATTCCTGGGGAACAGCGGTGAATGTGCAGAGCATGGTGTTCGGCAATATGGGAAACACCTCTGCCACAGGTGTGGCTTTTACCCGTGATCCTGCCACCGGGAAAAATGTTTTTTACGGAGAATGGCTGGTGAATGCCCAGGGCGAAGATGTGGTGGCAGGCATCCGTACTCCCAACCCCCTGAACACCGACACAAAGAATATGCAGAACCAGCACCTGTCATCCCTGGAAGAGGCCATGCCGGAACTTTATGGCCAGTTGTATGATATCAGAAACAAACTGGAAGCCCATTACAAGGATATGCAGGATATTGAATTCACCATTCAGGAAGGCAGATTATACATGCTTCAGTGCCGGGTGGGCAAACGGACCGCCACTGCTGCCTTGAACATGGCAATGGACATGTATGAAGAAAAAATGATTGATGAAAAAACCATGGTGTGCCGTCTGAATCCCAAATCCCTGGATGAAATGCTTCACCCCATAGTGGATCCGGTACAGGAAAAACTTGCCGTGAAGGTGGCTGAAGGTCTGCCGGCCGGACCTGGCGGGGCCTGGGGAAAAATTGTGTTTACAGCGGAAGATGCTGTCCAGATGGCCAAAACCGGTGATAATGTGATACTTCTTAGAGAAGAAACCAATCCTGAGGATATTGAAGGAATGCGCTCTGCTGCTGCCATACTTACGGCAAGAGGCGGCATGACCAGCCATGCCGCCCTGGTGGCAAGGGGATGGGGAAAATGCTGTATTGTGGGTGCCGGGGCCCTGAAAATCAATACAAAAACCCGGCAGGTGCAGGCAGGCACCCGGATTTTCAATGAAGGAGATATTTTTACCTTGAACGGCACCCGCGGGATCGTTTATGAGGGTAGGCTTAAAATGAAAGATGCCCTGGAAAATCCCAAATTCAAAAAATTCATGGCCATTGCAGACCGCCACCGGACCATGGGGGTGCGCACCAATGCGGATACCCCTGAAGATGCAGCAACCGCTCTGGAATTCGGAGCACAGGGTATCGGGCTTTTCCGCACAGAGCATATGTTTTACGGGGCTGATTCAGACCGGCCTTTGTTTCTGCTGCGGAAAATGATTTTAAGCAAAACCAGAGAAGAACGCCAGGTTGCTCTGGATGAGCTGTTTCCCTTTGTAAAAGGAGAAATTCTAAAAACCCTTGCTGTCATGGACAATCTGCCGGTCACCCTCCGGCTGCTGGACCCGCCGTTGCACGAATTTGTCCCCGGCTCAGAACAGAACCAGATGGAAATAGCCAGGGCTCTGGGCATAGATATAGAGGAAGTAATCAAGCGGAGCATGCTTCTCAAGGAATCCAATCCCATGATCGGGCACCGGGGGGTGCGCCTGGGAATAAGTTTTCCTGAAATCACAAGAATGCAGGTGGCAGCCATCTTTGCGGCATCTGCCGATCTGATTAAACAGGGCAGCCATCCTTTGCCGGAAATCATGGTGCCGGTCACCTGTAATGAAAAAGAAGTGTCCTTTACCAAGAAAATTGTTGACGACTGCCATAAAAAAGCCCTGGAAACCAATAATCTTGCACAGATACCTTATCTGTTCGGCACCATGATTGAAATTCCCAGGGCTGCATTGATTGCCGATAAAATGGCCAAAGATGCCCAGTTCTTTTCCTTTGGCACCAATGATCTGACCCAGATGACCTTTGGATTTTCCAGAGATGATATCGGATCTTTTATGAATGATTATATTGACAATGCTATCCTGGACGCAGATCCTTTTGAAACCCTTGATCAGGAAGCAGTGGGCAGCCTTATTGAAATCTGTGTGGACCGGGGTAAAAAAATTCGACCGGACATCAAACTGGGCATCTGCGGTGAACACGGAGGAGATCCTGATTCAGTGGTATTCTGCCACAGGGCAGGCCTCACCTATGTTTCCTGTTCGCCTTACCGGGTGCCCATTGCACGGCTGGCAGCAGCCCAGGCCGCCATCATGAACAGCTAAATCATGCAGGCCCTTTGCCGGTTTCACCCAGAGGGCCTTAATTAATATCTAACCGGTAGCGCGACCAGCCGCAGCGTTCTTTATATGGATAGCGCATCAGTTCGGTGGCAAGAATGGAAAAATCCCTGGGCCGGGTGGTAAAGTACATCACTTTTTCCCTGTCCATGACGGTTTTTACACCCAGTGCCGCATAAAGGGTTTTGGCCGTATCTTCCACAAAACACTGTACCGCACCTGTGATGATAACCAGATCTGATTCGTTCCGCACCATATACACATCAATCATGGTAATTTCAACGGACTTTCCTTTAAAATAGGAGTCGGGTCCCATACGTGTAAGCTCACAGGTTATAAAATTTGTAAATCCCATTTCATACCCGCTGAAATCTTCAGCACCCCGGGCAAATCCCGCACCAGACACAATGAAAAACACAATTGTTAATACCAGATATCGGGGTGTGAAACCTTCTTGTGTCATGACGGCGCCTGTTCCCTGTCAATGGCAGGGGGTTGTTGTTCAGTGGGCATGTTTTTGATCAGATTTTGAATATTTTTTTGCAGATCTTTAAGGACCATGGGGGTGAGAACCACAGAACCAGCTCCTGAAAACAGGTTTTGATAGCGCTGCCGGGTTTCGGAATCACGGTACCCTGTTTCCACCAGAACAGGAATTTTGTGGTCTATTTTCAAAACCTGTCTCACAAAGGTTTCTGTCTCAACACCCGGTGCCTTGTGGTTGGCAATTACCATTTTAAACTTTCCCGGCTGGGTCATGAACATTTCCAGGGCCTGGGCACCGCTTCTGGAGACAATGGCTGTATATCCCAGTGTGTTGATGACATCGGCAATCAACTGGCTGCGTGTATCATTGGTGTCAATCACCAGAATATGCTCGTTTCCTCCCATAATGGGTATTTTTTCACCGACATCAACTGACTTGAAAAGCGCGGACCAGTTCTCATTGGTAACAGGATGCAGCTGTGTGACTTCAATTTCATAGGCATGGGAAGCCACAAACAGATCGTTTTCATCATCTGGGACTCGGGCAATGAACTGGTTGTTTTCGGCAATATACTGGCGCAGCCATGTGCGATAGTTCAGATCATCTCCTTTGAGGATCAACAGTTTGGGTCCGGCGTGGGTGTTCACCTGGATGGAATGATAAATCCGGGGCGTTTTGGAATAGGGAACCCGGCTTTCTTTGTAGTTTTCAGCCAGAAATTCAACCATGAAATCTCTGGCAGAACAAGGTGTGACTGCCAGCACCAGTATAAGCAAAATACCTGTTATATGTTTCATAATACATTCCTTTCAGATTGCAGCACAATATATGATATCGGCAAAACTCACAACATTCTTGAACTCCATATCACAAGCCAGCATATAAAAAACAACGCCAGAAAAAAGCTTCCTAAAATATACATCTGTCTTTTTAAATCATTTTTACGTCTGGCCCGGAATTGTGCCAGAATCACCCCCAAAATACTGATGGCAAGACCTGAAAAAATAAGATATAACAGGTATTGTAAAAAACGCAGATCCCAGGCGGTTCTCAAATCCAGCTGGTAAAACCGGTCAAAAAAAGTTTCAAACTCCGGTTGGGCCCGGTGAAAGACCAGCATGGATACAAAGAGAAATATCCAGGCCAGCAGATGGAGGGCAATAAATACCCTGGCCCAGATATCTTTTGACTTGCGACGCTCAAAAGGTTTTTTGCCGGGGTTGATCAGGTAGTCTCCTTAAAGTTTTTTTCAGGGGGCATGTTGTATTTATATTATGGTTTAGTCATGAATGAAATAGTTCTTTCCAAAAACCAGTTTCTCGAGTTGAAAAATCTGGTGTATCAGACGTCAGGAATAAATCTGCATGAAGGCAAAAAAGAATTGCTCAAATCCAAACTTGCCAAACGGATGCGGCTGACCAGAAAAAATTTTGATCAATACCTTGCCTATCTGGCATCCAATGAACAGGAGGTGGTTGAATTTATAGATACCGTTACCACCAACCATTCGTATTTTTTCCGGGAAAATAACAGCATCGCATACATGGTGCAGCATTTTCAAAATATTGCTGCAAAAAAAAACAAGGTGTTCAAAATATGGTGTGCTGCATGTTCCACTGGAGATGAACCCTACTCCATTGCTATCCAGCTTCTGGAAACCAGCCTTGATTTTTCCATACTGGCCACAGATATTTCCCATTCGGTTCTGGCCACAGCTGTCAGAGGTATTTACCGCATTGACAAGACCAGAAATATTCCCAACACCATGCTGAGACGGTATTTTCAACAGGGCACCGGCAAGTATCAGGGCCATGTCAAAATAAAAAAACAGGTACAGGCACATATCAGTTTCCAGCGCTTCAATCTGATTACAGACACACCGCCCGACCATGGGTTTGATGCCGTGATCTGCAGAAATGTAATGATATACTTTGATCTTCCCACCAGCGAAACAGTGGTGAACAAGCTTTATGGGGCGGTGGCACCCAAGGGCTTTTTTGCCATTGGCAATGCGGAAAGTCTCATGAACCTGACACACAAATTTTCATCCATACCCAAGGTTCCATCATTGTATATTAAGTAATGTTCCTTTTTGGGTGTGCCTTGATCAATATGGCAGGTGGGCATCTGTCTTAAACCGTCGGGTGACCATTTCAATGATTTCTTCGGCGCTGGTTTCAATGGGTTTGCTGCTCACATTGATCATGGAATACCCTTTGGCAATATAATGACGGTGGGCCATGAGAATTTCTTCTTCAATATCTTTTTTCGTGGAATAGGCTTTCATGTCTGATGCCCCAAGGTTTTCCTGGCGCATTTTCCGATGGGCCACAAGCTGTTTGGCATTTATGTTCAAGGCAAAAATCCGCCGCCGGTCAACAGCATCCAGTATGGCAGGCATGGGAACCCCGGGAACAAAGGGAATATTGGCCACCTTCCATCCCAGCACTGCCATATACATGGACAAAGGGGTCTTGCCGGCCCGGGACAGGCCCAGCAGGATAATCTCCGCCTCATTGAGCGTTTCCGGATTCATACCATCGTCATGGGCCAGGGCAAAATCAATGGCAGAGACCTGTTTGAGATTCACTTGGTGGCGTTCCCGGTAAAGGCCGGGTTTTTCCAGGGGATCCTGGTTCAAAAAGGCCTGTATTTTTGAAAGTACCGGGCCCATGAGGTCTATGGTGACAATTTTATGTTCCATGCCCTGTCGGGTGAGGTATTTTCGCAAATTTGTGTTGACAATGGTATGGACGATCAGGCTTTCAATATCCTTGACTTTGTCGATGAGTTCATCCACCTGTACCTCAGACCGGATCTGGGGAACCTTGACCACCGTAATTTTGTTATCGGGGAACTGGATCAGTGTGGATTCCACCAGGTGAAAGGCATTGATGCCCTCTCCGCAGGAGGCAATATAAATCATTTGAAAAGCGCAAGGATCAAGGGAGTAAATCATGAATTAATTCCTTTATTGCAGACGGTTTTTGGTTTATAATACACGTGTTTTACAAAAAGTGTAAATATTATATATAACCTGAAAGTATGGGGAAAACAAACATGGCGCATGAGGATAAAGGGCATTATGCAGACAAACACCCGGATCATAAAACTGATCCGGTCATTGCTGCAAAACTGCAAGAAATCACCAAGGAAAACCAGCTAAACTGCGCAGCTGCCCATAAAGCTGCCGCTGAACTGGGAGTTGTTCCAAAAGAGATCGGAATTCAGGCAGATCTGATGGAATTGCGCATTGTTAAATGCCAGCTGGGACTTTTCGGCTATGAACCCGAACAAAAACGGATTGATCCGGGGATTGACGTTTCAGAGGATTTGTGGGCAAAAATTGAAAACCAGAGTATTGACGGCCGGATATCCTGCCGTGAAAGCTGGAACATTGCAAAGGAATTCAAGATCAGCCGCCTTGATATGGGTTCTGCCTGTGAGAAAATCGGTATCCGTGTCAAACCCTGCCAGCTGGGAGCATTTTAAGGACAGGTCATGGTGGTGGGATGTGGACAGATCAGGTTACGGTTGTATGATATCCATTCTTTAAAAGCCAAGCGCAAAATTGTAAAAAGCATTGTTGCAAAAATTCAGAACCGGTTCAAGGCTGCGGTGGCGGAGACCCAATTGAACGACAGCCATGAATGGGCCGGTATAGGGTTTTGTATTGTGGGCAATGACAGTGCCAGGGTGAATTCACAGGTGGATAAAATATTTAATTTTGTGGATGATATGGGACTGGCTATGGTTGCAGATACAAATATGGAGATCATTCATCTGTAGCATTCCGGGGTGATGCCAGTTTTTTGCGGGTTTTCTGCTTGCGCCGCAGTTTCTGTCTGCGGATTTTTTTTATGTGTTCGTGCCGGGCCGTATCTGTGCCTGATTGCAGGGCTTCAATTTTTTCAGCCAGGGCCCGCAAAGCAAGAAAACGGTTCAGATGCAGGGACCGGTGCTTGCCCATTTTTACGGACAGACCGGTTTTTTGGTGGCGGACAAACACGGCGGAAGAAGATTTGTTCACCTTCTGCCCTCCTTTGCCCGAGGCTTTGATGAATTTTTCTTCCAGATCCTTTTTTTGAATACCCAGATCAGCCAGTTTCTGTTCCAGGGCTGCCAGTTTTTTTTCATTGGGTCCCATGGTATTATCCTTTTTGACCGGCTTTTTTACAAGTATGCATTCAGGTATTCTTCCACAGCATGACGGTCAATCCATAAGCCTGCCCAATTGCTGAGCACCGGATCAAAAGGATGGACCGGGATTTTGTTAATAACACCCATGCCCGGGCGGGCACAGCAAAACATGAAAGCCATCAGCTGTTAGCTGTTGGTAATCAACAGGGAAAAATTTGTAATTGTTGACTGGAAGCTGATAACTGAGTACTGACGACTTTCATATAAAAATATCCATACAGCACCGTCGTACATAGACAGATTATAAAAAAATCAAGTTCTCTTTCCAATTTAGGCCTGTCTCCTAAAAAAACAAAAACCCGTGCTGCCAGCATTATGTTCTGGACAAACGGGTTTTAAAAAATCAAATTCAGACTGATAAACAGGTGATCAATATGTTTAAACGGTATGATAAATATCAGTTATTGATTTTATAACAAATAATTGGTGGAGGCGGCGGGAGTTGAACCCGCGTCCGAAAACGATCTTCCCTGGCTTCTACATACTTATCCTGAACTTTGATATTAGCCGCAAGGTCTCCTTCAGGAGGGATACCTTTTGGTATAGCCTGAATTATTCAACTGTTGTGGTTCAGGCAACCATAACAGCGGTCTTGCAAAGTCGACGCCCTGACCTGAGATCTGCAAGAGGGATTTCAGCAGGACGGCAGCGGGTGTTAAGCCGCTACGGCGTAATTATAATCGTCTGCGATTATCTTTAAGGCTTTGCCAAGTTTACGAGCTGACAAACGACTCGGTATGCTACCACAGGCTTCAAAATCTCCGTCGAAACCATTTCGCCCCCAAATTGTAAAAGATCAGATGTTGAATCAGTATGGACAATAATATAACAAACCTATGTCAAAAGTCAATATGGACTTTCTATGTTTGCCGCATGTCAGGAGGAATATTTTTTGCGGTCCCGGTCCATGTCCCGTTTAACGTCCCGCTCTTTGATGCTCTGGCGTTTGTCAAACAATTTTTTGCCCTTTCCCAGACCAAGCAGGACTTTGATTTTATCATTTTTAAAATAAATTTTCAATGGCACCAGGGTATAGCCTCTTTCCTTGATTTTACCGATGAGTTTGGAGATTTCAGCCTTATGGAGAAGCAGTTTTCTGGTACGCATGGGTTCATGGTTGTCATTGTATGCAAATTTGTAAGGGGAAATGTGCAGCTGGCGCAAAAACACCTCTCCCCTTCTGATATCAGCATAGGAATCCTGGAAACTGACCCGCCCTTCCCTGATGGACTTGACTTCTGATCCCACCAGAACAATACCGGCTTCAAATTCCGCATCGATTTGAAAATTGTGCCGGGCCTTTTTATTGGAGGCAATAAGTTTTATATAATCAGAGGGCATGCTTTAATCTTCCATCTCTTTGTAGGGGAGAATGTCTTTGTATTCTTCCTGGACAAACCGGGTAATTTCCTGAACTGTGGTAAATCCAAAAACTTTTTTGGCAAATATGCCGGCTTTTTCAAAATCCATATCACGGATCATTTTTTTTATCACCGGGATGGAGGCAGCGTTCATGGACAGATTTTTCAGCCCAAGTCCCAGCAGTATCGGTATGTTGATGGGTTCTCCTGCCATTTCACCGCACATCACCAGATCAATATTGTTCTTTTGGGCGGCAGTAACGGTCATTTTGATCATTTTCAATACTGCCGGGTTCAAGGCCTGATACAAATGCGCCACCCTGCGGTTGCGGCGGTCAATGGCCATGGAGTATTGGATGAGATCATTGGTACCGATGCTGAAAAAATCCACCTCCTGTGCCAGCTCATCAGCCATAAGGACAGCAGAGGGCACCTCTATCATGATGCCCAAAGCAATATCCTTGTTGAAGATTTTGTCTTCTTTGTCAAGTTCCAGAACCGCCTGATCGATAACAGCCTTAACTTCTATGATTTCTTCCATGCATGAAATCATGGGAATCAGCAGGTTTATATTGCCGAACGCCGCAGCCCGGAGAATAGCCTTGAGCTGGGTGATAAAGATATCTTTGTTTTCCAGACAGAACCGGACAGCCCGCAATCCCAGAGACGGATTGGCCTCTTCCACAGGGTCGATATAGGGATTGAATTTATCACCGTTGATATCCAGGGTGCGGATGGTCACCGGCTGGGGGTTCATAAGTTCCACCAATTCCTTGTATTTTACCAGCAGCTCATCTTCAGTGGGGAACCGCTCCAGATCCAGATAAAGAAATTCGGTTCTGAACAGCCCGATGCCCGCAGCCCCATTGTCTTTTGCAGAGACCACTTCCTCCACCAGTTCAATATTGGCCATAAGATTCAGGGCAACCCCGTCTGTGGTAACAGCCGGCAGATGGCTGTCTCTTTCTATATCTGCCCGGTAGGCTTCAAACCGGGCCAGGCGTTCTTCGTATTTAAACAGGGTGTCTTCTTCAGGATTGATGATGATGATACCGGAAGAACCGTCCACAACAAGAATATCATCATTATTGATACTGGTTGTGGCCCGGGCCAGGCCGAAAACAGAAGGAATTTTTAAAGATTTGGCCACAATACCGGTGTGGGAATCTTTTCCGCCCCGGTCGGTCACAAAACCTTTGATACGTTCCAGCTGAATCTGGCTGGCATCGGCAGGACTCAGGTCATGGGCCACAATGATCACCCGTTTGTTAATATCTGCAATTTTGATATCCCGGGCACCCAGAAGATAAGACATTATCTTGTCGGAAACCTGCACAATGTCATTGACCCGTGCTTTTAAATACTGGTCATCCACCTGCTGAAACATGAGTTTCACCTGGCGGGCCACTTTTCTTAAGGCCCATTCCGCATTGATCTGTTCATTTTGAATAGTGTCAATGGTTTTGCCATACAGCATCTTATCTTTGAACAAAGCCATATGGGTTTCAAGAATGTTAAGGGTCTCGCTCACATCTTCATCAAGGGCCTGTATTATCCGGGCATGTTCTTTTTTTGCTTTTGCCACGGCGTTTTTAAACCGGTCTATTTCCTGGGGCACCATGGTATCGGAGACCGGATAACGCTCGATGATGTTGACCCCTTCTCTGTCCACCAAATAGGCTTTTCCAATGCAGATGCCCGGGGAACCGCTGATGCCTTTGAGGATCATTTCCCGGGGTTTGTCACGATTCATTCTGTTAATTCTCCGAATCCGTCATCAAAAAGAGACTTGATTTTGTCCACCACTGCGGCATCTTCAAAAGATTTGGCATGGATATGAATACGAGAACCTTTTGTTGCGCACAGTGTTAAAAGATCAATAATACTGGAAGCATCCACCCGGGTATTTCCATCTGAAAGCCAGATCTCGCTTTCTGCGGCCATGGCTATCTGCGCTATTTGGGCAGCAGGCCTTGCATGCATCCCCAGGTCATTTATGACAACAGTATTGTGAACCATTTTTGTGTTTTTATCCAAAATGTAAGCTCTTTTTTTTCTAAGAAAATTTTTTCTTTTTTTAAATGATTCCCGGTTAAAAGTCAATCCTGGGGTTGTTTTTACCTGGTCTGGCCCCTGGAAAAATAAAATAAAGTCTTTATGGGAAATTTTTGGATGCCCAGGCGGGCAAGAATCTCTTTTTTTGCTGCGTCCAGAGAGGCAAACTCTGTGTCGGGATCACAGATCTGATAAAACATTTCACCCCAGGAATTGATATATACAGCGCAATAATCTTTAATGAAAGATTCCTGCCTGGAAACATAAAAATTTATACTGACAAATACACAGATCACTTCCGGTAATTTTTTTTTCAATTCACTGAATTGGAAGGTTTGCTTAAGTTGGGGGGTGAAAAAAGCATCCATTGCACAAAACAATTTCTGGATATCATCATGGGTAACCGGGGTGGGGTTGGGAATAAGGTGAATTGCTGAATGGTGGGCAAAAAGACGGTTGTTGATAAGCCATGCCCCGATCTCTTCAATGGTTTTTGTCTGCAGCAAAGATTCATCAAAGCGGTGGTGTAGCCTGGTGGATTTGTGAAACAACTCCCATTTTATCCGGGTGCCGGATCCGCCAAGATACCGAATATGCAGCTGAGAAAACAAACGCTCGCTTTTGGAAACCAGCAAAATTTTTTTTATCTTGAATGGTTTTTCCAGAAAGACAATATCCACTTTTCGCTCCAGAACCCGGCGGTCTTCATCTGAAATCATCAACCCACAGGAGTGGCTTTCAAACGTTTTTTTCACCTGGTTATACTTTATGAGCATATACCGTTCAATGGAGGCTGACAGCCGGTGAATCCGCTGGTAATCCCATTCTTTGAAATGCCCGATTTCAAACAGCCTGGACAAACTCCAGTCCCATTGCGCAATGGAATCTGTCACCAGGTATCTGCGCAGACCGAAAACCGTATTATCCAAAACTGACTGCTTTGAGATGGCCAGTTTCAAAAAAAAACAGGTAAGGATCAGATTCATGGATTTTGTATCTCCGGCAGACCGGTAATAGGCCAGCAGATTGTTCAAAAGGATGATATAGGAATCATTTTGTGCCAGTTTCAGATGGGCACCTGAGTTCATCCATACATTTTTGTACTGATTGCACAAAAGAGGTTCCTGTCCATAGGAATGGATATATTTTTCCAGCAGCGCCATTTTAATCACGGATTTAAACGGGCTTTTCAACCATTTAAACATCTGCCAGATAGACGCACCGAAAAACTCGTTTACCGGTATGGCATGAATATCTCCCAGGTCAATATACCTGTGGGTTCCGGCAAATTGGCTGATTTGTGTCATGATCATATGATAATAATTCAGGCTGATAGGTGTTGGAAGTACCGACCAGAGAGGCAGTTTCCCGGCCACATGAATCATGGTTCTGTAAAACTCTTCTTTCAGCAGCCTGGATTGGGCTGACCCGGAACTTTCCTGGGTGGATCCGCCGAAATCATTGTTTTTTGCCTTTTGTATATCCACCACAAAAAAAGTCGTCTGGATTTTAAACTGTTCCATCCCCAGTTTTTCAAGCAACTTGAGTTTTTGCAAAAACAAAGAGTGTTCATGGGCATTCATAAGATCTTCATTAATACAGATCCAATAGTCAATATCAGATTCATGGGTCTGGGCTAAAGATCCTACGCTGCCCATGGTAAAAATACCTTCAATATAGGGAACGGAACTTAAGGTTGCCTTGTAGGTGTGAATACCG
The DNA here is from genome assembly GCA_011389575.1 of Desulfotignum sp. Classification (GTDB taxonomy): domain Bacteria; phylum Desulfobacterota; class Desulfobacteria; order Desulfobacterales; family Desulfobacteraceae; genus Desulfotignum. The sequence goes on from JAABUB010000001.1 coordinate 91,235, forward strand.
ATTAATTTTTCAAGCACCTGCAGTGCGGTGCCCGGAGGCATGTAATCTGCTATACCACAGGGGGTCTTGGGATGCAGTGGGGGGACGCCGGGCAGATTAATATTTTGATGCAGCAAAATGGGTACCAGTTGAAAAAAGTCCGCCTGGGATGGTTTGAAAATATCAAATGCCGTTAGAAGGCTCATTTTATTCTGGTTTAAAAATTTCATTTCTCCATAATGGATAAATTCACAGAAAATCAGCAGGTTGATTTTTGCTGCAAGGGCTTTTTCCATCCAGGGCAGATCATTGAAATCAAGCTGATACCGCCTGGCATTATAAGCAATACCATGGGACCGGATCATGGACCCGGCACAGGAAGGAAACCGTGAAAACCGGGCCTGGACATGAGAAAAATCTGCCTGGTCGACACAGGCTGTGGCAAAAGAAACCCCTGATATCCTGGCGTGGGAAAACACGGCACACGATAAATCGGTTTGGCTGAAAAAGGTTTTGGAAATCTGTGCGTCCACAAATACAGCATCATGGAGATCTGCTTTGGTAAAATTGCAATTATACAGTTTGGCACCCAGAAAACTGCAGTCCTTGAACCTTGTTTCACGCGCATTGATGTTGATCAGCACGGCATGGTCAAAATTGGCGTTCTGAATGACAGCGCCTGACCAGTCCACATTATAGAAAATACCATGGGTGAAAAATGCTTTTTCCATATGCACGCCGGAAAGATCACAGTTTTTGAAAATGGCCCCGTTAAAATATAAAATTGATGCGGTAAACCGCAAATCAGAAAGGTTTTCATTTTCAATTGTCTCATTCTGAAAATCGATATCGTTCTGGGGAACATTTTTTCTCAGGGCATCCAGCTTTTTTTTGATGGAATCCTGAAATACTGCTGAAAAAATAGTTTTTTGTTTTTTTTGCGGTTGCTGTAATTTGTGAGTCACGGCTTCAGGCCAGGAGGTAATATCCTGCTTTTCCAGGTCCAGCAGGGATTTTGCCTTTTCCATAAAATCAAAAATTTTACGTGACTGTTTTTGGGCAGATCTGTCATAATAGGCTTTTATAACCCGTACCACCCTTTCCGGTCTTTTTTTAACAATACCCAGGATACAGGCCAGGTTAATATCATAATTGGTATCCTGATATTGGGATTTGTTCAGGGCAATATCCTGAATAATAAAAAATGAAAGCCTGGATAAACCGGCAAGTTCCTTATTAAGCAATGGAATAAGATCTGGATGGGTTTCTTTTGCCTGGTTGATAAGCACGTGAACCGGCTTTTTACCGGTTACTATCATTGCCTTGAAAGCATTGAAGGCCTCCCGGGTGTCGGATTTTAAAAACAAACGAAAAAGCGGTTTGAACAATTGAGGATACAACCCCATGGATGAATTTTCAATCAGACTGTACACTGCTTCTCGGATTTTTCTCACCTCCTCGTTTTCTAGGATGTGGCTAAGCAGGTCGGCGGGAAGTTTTCCTTTCAGCATGGACAGCGATTTAAGGCCCTTTATTTTTACTGCAGGGGCCTGGGATAGAATTTCATTTTTCAGCAGGCTGTCCGGATCCCGCAAAAACCCGGGGATGTTGTTTAAAAAAGGATCTGCATCCCGTTTGCGGTCAAACAGGCTGGCAAAAAAATCGATCACTGATTCCCGGGATTTGATATTGTTGAGCATTTTCTTGAAGACAGCAGCATATCTTAAACGAATTTCCGGGGGAGACTGCAGATACTGGTCAATAAAAGTGAGGCGCTGGGATTCAGTGACCAGATACACAGCCTTTTGCATGGCAGTTACATTGACAATGCCATTACGCATGGATTTAAAGGCAAAATACGACCCGCTGTCACCAAATTCCACCAGGGTTTTAAACAGATAAATGCTTTCGTTCAAGGATATGTCAGATGTGAGGTGCTGATAGATCCGGGCAGAAACTATGGCAGACTCTTTTAATCCCCGGGTGTACAACTGCTGATTTTCAGGGTGGTCAAGCATGGCCAGGGCCCTTGTTTGTATAATGCCAAGAGATTTCTGGGCAGTGGAACGAAGTGAAAAATGATAGGACAAAACAGCGTGAATAATCGGAAGTATTCCCAAAGATGGTGGCAGCGCTGCAGCCTGGGTGACGAGGTCATCTTTTTTTTCTTCGTCTAAAGATGCCCATAAAACTGCAAAATTTTTTTCATCAAAGGGGGGAGGCAGATCAGTCATAGGAGAATATTTTGTAATGTTTTACCTTTTTGTTTAAAAGTGTTATACGGTCATGTTTAAATTAATTATATGCAAATGTCCGGATATACCCAAAACCAATATAAAGAATTAGTCTCCATAGTACAACTCAAAATAATATATGAAATTATTTAATTCAAAAGGTGAATCAACCGGCCAAACCGGCAGATATGATGCCGAGTCCATAGAAATCCTCAAAGGCCTGGACCCTGTCAAACGCCGGCCCGGGATGTATACAGATACAACCAGTCCGGACCATCTGGTGTTCGAAGTTATTGACAACAGTGTTGATGAAGCCATTGCCGGATTTGCCGATACCATTGATGTGATCCTCAAAAAGGAGAACAGCATCCTTGTGACGGACAATGGACGGGGAATGCCTGTGGATATCCATCCCGAAGAAGGCATATCAGGGGTGGAACTGATCATGACAAGGCTTCATGCAGGGGCCAAATTTTCCAACAAAGACTATGCTTTTTCAGGGGGTCTGCACGGTGTGGGGGTGTCTGTTGTCAATGCCCTGTCATCCCGACTCGATATCACTATTTTGCGCAAGGGACAAAAATTTTCCATCGGGTTTGAAAACGGAATTAAAATCCGGGACCTGGCAATAACAGGGCAAACCCCGAAGAAAACCACCGGCACCCAGGTACATTTTTTTCCCGACCCCGGGTATTTTGAACGCACCACTTTTTCCCAGACTGCCATCAAAAAAGCCTTAAAATCAAAGGCTGTCCTGTGCAGGGGATTGAAAACCAGTTTTCTGGATGAAGCCTCAGGAGAAAAACACACCTGGGTCTATGACCATGGTCTGGATGAATATTTGAACGAACATCTTAAAGACCATAAAACTTTGTTCCCGGAACCTTTCAGCGCAAACTGCCAGACAGAAGATTTCCAGGCTGTATGGGCCGTGAACTGGGTAACGGAAACCGGATCAGGCATGGAAGAAAGCTATGTAAACCTGATTCCCACCCCTATGGGCGGCACCCATGTCAATGGATTCAGATCCGGTCTGCTGGAATCATTGCGCGAGTTCTGCAAATTTAGAAATCTTCTGCCCAAAAATCTGTTTTTGGCACCTGAGGACATCTGGAACAATGTGGGATATGTACTGTCTGTCAAATTGTCAGAAGCCCAGTTTTCCGGCCAGACCAAGGAACGGCTGTCATCACGGCATTGTGCCAATCTGGTGAATCTCAAAGTGCGGGATGCCTTCAGCCTCTGGCTTAACAAGCATGTGGACCTGGGAGAGGCTTTGGCTGACCTGGCTATTGAACATGCCCGGTCCAGGGTAAGAAAATCCAAAAAAGTCACCCGGAAGCAGGCTTCCAACGGCATTGTGCTGCCGGCCAAACTGTCAGACTGCACCAGCGATGACCAGCAGCGCAGAGAACTTTTTTTTGTGGAAGGAGACTCTGCAGGCGGGTCTGCCAAACAGGCCAGAGACAGGCGGTTTCAGGCTATCATGCCCCTGCGGGGCAAAATCATGAACACCTGGGACATGCCGGCATCCACCATTATTGAGTCAAAAGAAATCCGGGATATCGTCCAGGTACTGGGGGTGCTGCCCGGACAGGAAGATATTTCCAGGCTGCGCTATAACAAAATATGCATTCTGGCTGATGCGGATTCTGACGGACTTCACATTGCCACGCTCCTTTGTGCCCTGTTTTTAAAACATTTTCCCAAAGTGGTTCAAAACGGACATGTGTTCATGGCCATGCCGCCTTTGTACAGGATCGATGTGGGAAAAGAGGTTTTTTATGCCCTGGATGATGCGGAAAGACAGGGCATAATCAAACGGATCAACCGCAGGAAAAAACCGGGGAAAATCCATGTGCAGCGTTTCAAGGGCCTGGGTGAAATGAACCCTGTCCAGCTCCGGGAAACCACCATTGCACCGGATTCCAGACGTCTGGTGCAATTGACTGTGAAAAAAGAAGCTACCCTGGATGATGTCCATGAAATCATGGACATGCTGCTGGGAAAAAAACGAGCCAAAGACCGGAAAATATGGATTGAAGAACAAGGTGATATCAAAGAGATAGAATAATATGAAAGACATTCTGCCATCTGTCATGGAAGAGTATGAAAAAATCGCATTCCAGGATTTTGCCCAAAAAGCATATCTCAATTATGCCATGTATGTGATTTTAGACCGTGCCCTGCCCCATATCGGGGATGGACTCAAACCTGTGCAGCGGCGCATCGTTTATTCCATGAGCCAGCTGGGACTTTCTTCCACGGCAAAATTCAAAAAATCAGCCCGAACCGTGGGGGATGTGCTGGGCAAATTTCATCCCCATGGTGACACCGCCTGTTATGAGGCCATGGTACTCATGGCCCAGCCTTTTTCTTTGCGGTATCCGCTTGTTGACGGCCAGGGCAACTGGGGAGACCCCAATGATCCCAAATCCTTTGCTGCCATGCGGTATACTGAATCCAGACTGTCCCGGTATGCTGACATCCTGCTGGATGAACTGGGGCAGGGCACAGTGGAATGGGTTCCCAATTTTGATGGTACTTTACATGAACCCAGACTTTTGCCGGCCAGGCTGCCCAATCTGCTGCTCAACGGCACCACAGGTATTGCCGTGGGAATGGCCACAAACATTTTGCCCCATAATCTGCGGGAGGTGGCCAAAGCATTGATACTGCTCATTGAAGACAAAAACACCCCTGTTGATATCCTGCTTAAACAGATCAAAGGACCGGATTTTCCCACAGGAGCGGAAATCATTACCCCGGGCGAAGAAATCCGCACCATTTATCAAACCGGAAACGGCCGGATTAAAATGCGGGCCAGATTCCGCATTGAGCAGGGCGACATTGTTTATTTTGCCCTGCCCTATCATGCATCTGCTGAAAAAATACATGAACAGATCGCCGCCCAGATGGAAGCCAAAAAACTGCCCATGGTCAGTGATATCAGAGATGAATCAGACCATGAAGATCCCACCCGGCTGGTGGTGATTCCCAGGTCCGGCAAGGTGGATACCACTGCTCTTACAGATCATCTGTTTGCCACAACCGATCTGGAAAAATCATATTCCATCAACATGAATATGATAGGTATCAACGGCCGGCCCGGGGTTAAAAACCTGAAAACCATTCTTCTGGAATGGCTGGAATTCAGGTTTCATACAGTGGAAAAAAAGCTGGGTTTCCGTCTGGACAAGGTTGTGAACAGGCTCCATATTCTGGAGGGTTTTCGGATTGCTTTTTTGAATATCAATGAAGTGATTCGGATTATCAGGGAATCCGACCATCCCGGACAGAAATTAATGAAGGTGTTTGGCCTGTCTCAGATCCAGGCCAATGCCATCCTTGATATCCGGCTGCGCCAGCTGGCCAGGCTGGAAGAGATTAAACTGCTTTCGGAAATAAAGGATCTGAAAGAGGAACAAAAAACCCTGGAAACCCTTTTGCATGACAAATCAGCTTTTAAAGCTTATATTATTGCAGAAATAAAATCAGATGCCAGAAAATACGGGGACAAACGGCGGTCCCCTCTTCAGGAACGCAATGAAGCAGAGGCGTTTTCCATTACCGATGTCATGGAAAAGGAACCGGTGACCATTATTTTGTCCCGGAACGGCTGGATTCGATCAGCCAAAGGGCATGACATTGATCCCCAAAAGGTGAAATTCAGATCCGGGGATGATTTTCTGTGCCATTTGCGGACCCACAGTGACAAACCCATTGTATTTTTAGACAGTTCAGGCCGCAGTTATACCCTGTATCCCCATGTTCTGCCCTCGGCCAGAAGCAACGGCCAGCCTTTAACCGGTCACCTGTCTCTTCCGCCTGATGCCCGTATCTGCTATATGCTCTCACCGACCCGGACCACCCATTTTCTGGTAGGCTCTGACAACGGGTATGGATTCATCATAAAATTTTCAGATTTTCTGACCCATTTTAAAAACGGAAAAGCGGTGATCACGGTGAAAAAACATGCCTCCCCCCTGCCCCCCCAGCCGATTTTTGACATTGAAACTGATGCTGTTGCTGCTGTCACCACAACAGGACGGATGCTCATTTTTCCTTTACATGAGCTTCCCCGTCTGAAAAAAGGCCAGGGAAATAAAATTATCACCATTCCCAAAAAACAGCGGCTGTCTTCTGATCCTGAAAGACTCAAACTCCTAAAAATATTGCCATTACATTCTAATCTTGTTATACATTCCGGAAAACATTTTTTTGTGCTGAATGCGGGCAATCAAACCGACTATATCGGTATGCGGGGACACAGAGGCAAACTTTTACCCAGAGGATACCGGAAAGTGGACAGATTGGAAATAACACCAATGGCTTCCCAAACGATATAAATGCAACGGTTTTATGAAAAATATTTCATTTTCCTGATTTTGCTGGTTCTGTGCTGTTACTTTATCAGCCTGGCCCTTGCGCTTCACCACAAAAATCTTGGAACAGATCCCAATACGGTTGAACGCATCAAACAAACCGGTACATTACGGTTGATCACCACCCGATCGGTAAATACTTTTTATCTGTACCAGGATGCGCCCACCGGATTTGAATATGACCTGGCCCGTGAATTTGCCCGTTATTTGAATGTGGACCTGGATGTTGTGACACCGGGTTGGAACCACCTGTTTGTCTATCTGGATCAGGGCAAAGGAGATTTTATTGCAGCCGGCCTGGCCATAACCAAAGAAAACCTTGGCAAAGCGGTCTTTTCCATTCCCTACATGAATATCCAGCAGCGCATTGTTCACCACAGTCTCATATTCGGCCCCAAAAATATTGATGATCTTGCCGGCAGGACCATTCACGTCCGACGCAATACCTCCTATCATTCCCGACTGAAGGAAATAAAGGCAGCAGGCATTGATGTCAATTATATTCTTCATGACAATATTCCCACTGAAGATCTTATTGCTATGGTCAATGACCGTGAAATCAAATTTACCATTGCAGATTCCAACATTGCCCTTCTTAATCAGCGGTATTTTCCTGACATCGCTATTGGCATTCCGGTTCAGAAAAAAGAATCCCTTGCCTGGGCTGTACAAAAAAATGATGTGGAAATGCTCAAGGAAATCAACCGGTTTTTTTTGTATGCCAAAGAAAAAGGGATACTCAAACAGATTATTGAACAATACTATACAAATACCCGGGATTTTGATATATCTGAAGTAAAGACATTTCATGAAAGAATAAATACCCATCTGCCCAGATTTCAGGATATCATAGAAAAAGAGGCGGCAAATCATGGATTTGACTGGCGCCTGATAGCAGCGGTGGTATACCAGGAATCACGATTGGATCCAGATGCCATCAGTTTTACCAATGTGAAAGGCCTTATGCAGGTTACCCATGCAACTGCCAGGGAAATGGGCATAAAAAACCGTGCCAATCCACAGCAGAGTATTCAGGCCGGTATCAAATATCTGAACCAGATGTATGAGAAGTTTTATCAGATTGAAGATGAATACCAGCGGATGCTGTTTGCGCTGGCCAGTTATAATGTGGGATATGGCCATGTTAAGGATGCCATGGCCATTGCCAGGCAGAAAGGTCTCAATCCGCTGCACTGGCAGTCACTGAAAAAAACGCTGCCCCTGCTGTCAAAGCCGGAAATTTATCAGAAAACCAGACATGGGTATGCAAGGGGATGGGAGCCGGTGCATTATGTGGAACGGATCCTCACCTATTATGATATCCTGCGACAGATAGACTTTTCATAGAACGCCCAATAAGGTATTTTTTCCAGAAAGGTGTTCATAAGAAAAAAAATTTACTTGCCCGTGGCAACAGAATACCATAAACATGCTGTTGGGACATGGCAGGATTACCCCAATTTTTAAGATGAGTAAAAAACATGACAAGAAAAATACTGATCAATGCACTTGATCCCGATGTCAGCAGAATTGCCGCAGTCATAGACAACAAGCTGGACCAGTTTCACATTGAAACCCGTGCCAAGGAAGTCACCCAGGGCAATATTTACAAGGGAATTGTAACCCGGGTGGAACAAAGCCTTCAAGCGGTTTTTGTGGACTATGGCGCGGAAAAAAACGGATTTTTACAAAAAAACGAGATCCACCAGGACTATTTTCAGGACGTGGAAACCCGGGACAAGTCCTTGTTCAATCTGATCAAAAAAGGCCAGGAACTCATTGTGCAGGTGGTAAAGGATCCCATCAGCCAGAAAGGGGCCATGCTCACCACATTCATATCCCTGCCCGGCAGGCTGGCAGTGCTCATGCCCGGAAGTACCACCAAAGGCGTATCTCGAAAAATTGCAGAAGAAGAAGAAAGAAAACGGCTGGCAGGCATTCTCAAAACCATGGACATTCCGAAAGGATTTGGCATGATTGTGAGGACCGCCGGTAAAAATGCCACCAAAACCCAGCTGACAGCAGACCTTAAATACCTGATGCGGGTATGGAAAAATATTGACAAGCTGGCCATTGATAACAAGGCACCTTCACTGCTTTACAGAGAACAAAGCCTGGCTGTAAGGTCTTTGCGGGATTATTTTACCACTGATATCATAGAAATTCTCATTGACAATCCTGATACTTTCCGGGAAGTCAAGGAATTCATGGCCATGATCGCCCCCAAACAGAAAAAAATTGTAAAACTTTTCAAAGGGGAAAAACCCATTTTTACCAAATACCAGCTGGAAGAACAGATTGCTTCCATCTTTAAACGCGATGTCCCCCTAAAATCAGGCGGATTTCTGGTCATTGAGCAGACAGAAGCGCTGGTATCCATTGATGTGAATTCCGGAAAATCCACCAAACGCCGCAATATTGAAGAAACCGCCTTTCATACCAATCTTGAGGCAGCAGAAGAGGTGGCAAGGCAATTACGTCTGCGGGATATGGGCGGACTTATTGTGGTGGATTTCATCGACATGAAGGAAAGACGTCACAAAGCCGATATCACCAAAAATTTGAAAAAATATTTAAAATCAGACAAAGCCAAGACAAAAGTGGGCGGCATCACCGCATTCGGGCTTCTGGAAATGTCCCGGCAGCGTATCCGCCATTCCATTACCTTTGGCAGCTATGAAACCTGCCGGTACTGTAATGGCCGGGGAACGACGCCTTCTGTGGAAACACAGGGGCTTGCCATTCTGCGGGAGCTGAACCTGAAAACCCTGAAAACCGAAAACAAACAGGTGCAGGCACTTGTTCCCCGGGAAGTTGCCTATTATATTCTCAACAAAAAACGAGAGGAACTCATTGAGATCGAAACCAAAAGAAATGTTTCCATTAATGTGGAGATTGATCCGGAACTGGTGTCGGGTCAGAGCCGTATTACCTGTCACTCTTGAAAATCAGGACCCCCCTGTTCTTGACATGGCTGCATCTTTTGTGTATCTAAAACACCTTTGACCTTGTAACAGGGGAAAAACAAAATGGCGAACAGGGCTGTAATAAAAAAGAACCTGATATCTATGGGCATGGTTTTTGTTGTTAGCATTCTGATTGCCATCTATATGTTTTGGGGAGCTGATTCCAAGCAAATGGCTGAAGAAACCGCTGCAAATATCCAGGAACAAACTGTCCAGGGCCATGATGCGCAAAAAAAGATGCAACAAAATGCCCAGGAAAAAACCGCTTCTTCGAAATTTTTGTCAATGCCGGACCCGTCGGAAACCAAAACCGGTGTGGTGGAAAAACAGATCCGGACAAAACCTGTAATTGCTTACAAAAACAGCAAAAATATGGAAAAACCCGCTTCCCGGGATCAGATGATGGAAAACAGGCTGCAGGCCCTGGGTCTCAAAAACAGCCTGGACATGATTATCCGGTCTGATGAAGCATTTATTGTGGGTGACAAAAAAGTGTCCATGGCGGATATTTTGGAAAAAGCCTTTACCAGAAGAAAAAAAATTTTTGAAACACGCATTACTGAATCCGAAGAAACAACTGTGGAACATATTAAGGAATATGGCATCTATGTGGTCCAGCCAGGGGATAATATCTGGAATATCCATTTTAACATCCTCAAAGAATATTATACTTCCCAGGGGATTGTTGTGCCGTTCAAGGCAGATGAACCCCTGAACGGCGGACATTCTTCCGGTGTGGGTAAAATTTTAAAATTTTCTGAAACCATAGTTATTATCTATAACCTGATTGACCGGGAGATTGTGACAGATATCAACCTGCTGGAACCTTTGAGCAAGATCGTGGTATATAATCTGGATGAGGTGTTTTCCCTGCTTGAAGAAATTGACTATGACAATATTAACCAGATTCAGTTTGACGGCAGAACCATCTGGATTCCATATCCGGACTCCTGAAAACTTTTTGAAAAATCACATGTTTTATTTTATCCATTATTTTAATTTTTATTAAGGAGGAGCTATTTTGATTAGTACAGCATTTGCAATGGGCGCCAGCGAAGGGCAGGCAGCAGGGGGACTGGCAGGATTTCTGCCCATCATTATTCTGTTTGCCATTTTTTATTTCCTTTTAATCCGGCCCCAGCAAAAAAAAGCCAAAGAACACAGAGAAATGATTGCAAACCTGAAAAAAGGAAACCGGATCATCACCTCCGGCGGTATCTACGGTACCATTGTTTCCATTGACGACACAACCATTGGTCTTGAAATTGCCGAAAAGGTCAAAATCAAAATTTCCCGCGGTAATGTGGCTGCCATGGTCTCAGACAATGAAACAGCTGTCAAATCAGAAAAAAAGAATTAATCCATTGCGCAGGAGAGCTGAAGATTGAAACTATTTACCTTTAAACGCCTGTTGGTCCTGGGCGTTCTCATCACAGCCGTTGTGTTTCTGCTGCCGACCTTCACCAATACCTGGCCCCATAAAAAAATCAATCTTGGCCTTGACCTGCAGGGCGGTATGCACCTTGTGCTGGAGGTTCAGAACGTCAAAGCGGTTGAAGCCGAACTGGAGCGCACCGTTGACGAACTGAAAAAAGAGCTCAGAAAAGATGGTATCACCCATCTGGGGATCACCCGCCAGGAAAACAATACCATTGTGGCTGAACTGCCGGACAAAAATGCCAAAAACGCATTTGAGGCCATTGTTTCCAAAGAATTTTCCAACCTTAAGGTAAGTGCTTCCTCCTCTGGTGAAGATGCCGCCAGATTTCAACTCAGACTGCCGGATGAAGAAAAAGAAACTATCCGCAAAATGGCCACGGAACAGGCCCTTGAAACCATTCGGAACCGGATTGATGAATTTGGTGTCAGTGAGCCCGATATCCGCATTCAAGGGGAAAACCGGATACTTCTTCAGCTGCCGGGCATCGATGATCCGGAACGTGCCAAGGACCTGATCGGAAAAACCGCCCAGTTGACATTTCAGCTGGTCAATGACGATGTCAGCGCTGAAGCAGCCCTTCAGGGAACTTTGCCCGTGGGAAGCCAGATTCTGTATGAAAATAAAACAGATCCTGTCACCGGCAATACCGCTAAAATCCCCCATGTTATTAAAAAACAGGTACTGCTGGACGGCAGTCTTCTGGTGGATGCCCGGGTGGAATTCGATCAGTTCCAGCAGCCCCAGGTGGGTATCGAGTTCAACCGGAAAGGCGCCCATATTTTTGACAGAATCACCGGACAGAATATCAAAAAACGGCTGGCCATTGTACTGGATAATACCGTGTACTCGGCACCGGTGATCCAGGACCGCATTGCCGGCGGCAAAGCCGTGATTACCGGTAATTTCACCATGGAAGAAGCCAAAGACCTGGCCATTGCTCTGCGGGCCGGATCTCTTCCCGCACCGGTCACCATCATTGAGGAAAGAACTGTCGGACCTACCCTGGGTGCGGATTCCATCCGCATGGGAATGGTATCCATGCTGGCGGGCGGTGCTCTGGTTCTTTTGTTCATGGCCATATACTATAAGGGAGCCGGCCTGGTTGCAGACCTGGCCCTGCTTATGAACATTATTCTTATCGGCGGAGGACTGGCAGCGTTTCAGGCCACCTTGACCCTGCCGGGAATTGCAGGCATTATTCTGACAATCGGTATGGCAGTGGATGCCAATGTGATCATTTTTGAAAGGATACGCGAAGAGCTTGGGTGGGGAAAAACACCGCTTGCAGCAGTACATGCAGGTTTTGACCGGGCCACTTTGACAATTCTGGATGCCAATGTCACCACCTTGATTGCCGCCATTGTGCTGTTTCAATTCGGCACAGGCCCTGTCAAGGGATTTGCCGTGACCCTGGGGCTTGGTATTGTTGCCAGCCTGTTTACCGCCCTTATTCTGTCAAAATCAATTTTTGATTTTATTTTACAGAAAAAAACCGCTTCAACCTTGAGCATATAAAGGAATTGTCATAATGCAGCTGATCAAGTCTGATATAAATATAGACTTTCTGGGAAAACAGAAAATCGGAATTGTTTTTTCCGCCATACTCATCATTGCCAGTATCACAGGGTTGATTGTTCACAAAGGTCCCAACTATGGCATTGATTTTTCCGGCGGGGCATTGATCCAGGTAAAATTCACCCGGGATATATCCATTGTCCAGGTAAGAGACAGCCTGGCCGGTCTTGACCTGAAGGATTTGTCTGTTCAGGATTTCGGAGAACCCGAAGACCATGAATTTTTAATCCGCACCGCCAGCAGTGAAACCGTGGGAAAGGGTCTGTCCCGAACGGTTTCTTCTGCCATCCTTGCAGGTACCGGCGTGACACCGGAAATCAGGCGTATGGAAATGGTTGGCCCCCAGGTAGGAGATGAACTGAAAAAACAGGCTTTGCTGGCCATTTTTTATTCTCTGTTGTTCATCACCATTTATATTTCCGGCCGTTTTGAGCTCAAATGGATACTGTCAGGGGTGACAGCCGGCGCATTGATGACCGCGGTCTATTTTTTGTCTGTTTTCAATGTCAGCATGCCGATTTTGATTACCGGGGCTCTTTTGGTCTCTCTGGTTCTGTTCTGGCGGCTCCGGCTCAAATTTGCCATGGGGGCCCTCATTGCTCTGATCCATGATGTGTTCATCACAGTGGGGATTTTTTCCATTCTCAATCTGGATTTTTCCCTGCCGATTATTGCCGCCTTGTTGACCATTATCGGATATTCATTGAATGATACCATCATCGTGTTTGACAGAATCAGAGAAAACATCAAAGGAGAATCTTCCAAAACCGCCCTGCCCGGTCTTTTCAACAAAAGCATCAACCAGACGTTGTCCAGAACCATTCTCACCTCCGTCACCACCTTGATCGTCCTGCTGGCCCTGTTTTTTCTCGGCGGGGATATCATTCACAATTTTGCCTTTGCCATGATCATCGGTGTTCTCATCGGCACCTATTCATCCATATTTGTGGCAAGCCCGGTTGTGCTTGCCGCTTCCAGGAAAGGATAAACCCAATGGCCCGGTCAGCAATTGTAAGATATACTGTCCTGATGTGTGTCAGTTTTCTGCTGGTGTCCTGTTCCAAATCCCATTTTTCGGGAAAAAAAACAACCCCTCCCCGGGGTGAAAACCAGATAACGCAAACCGCTCCTGATGGGTTGAACAAAAATGAGCTGGTACAGATACAACAGCAAATGGACCAAAGAAACCAGGCCATGCATGCTTTGGAAAAAAAAATTACCCGTCTGGAACAGAAAATAGCTGTCCTTGAAAAAAATCAGCCTGGTGCGGAAAAAAATCAGCCTGTTGCGCTGCAGAAACCGGAACAAAAACCAGAACATACAAAGGATCAGTCAAAAAAAACGGCCCCGTCAGATCTTTACCAAAAAGCCAGAAACCTTATGCTGGCCGATGACTTTGTGGCTGCCACCCGATTGTTTCAACGCTTTGCCCGGCAATACCCGGACCACAGCCTGGCTGACAATTCCCTTTACTGGCTGGGGGAATGCCATTATTCCCAGGGAGACTATCCCGAGGCAGCGGCTGTATTCAAAGATCTGGTTACTGCCTATCCTGCTGCGGAAAAAGTACCTGACGCCTTGTTGAAAACCGGGTATTGTTATCTGTCCATGGATGACACCAACCGGGCAAACCATTATTTGAAACTGGTTTTGAAAAAATATCCGTTTTCACCTGCCGCAGATAAAGCCCAGGCAAAACTGATGTCATCTGATTGACCGTTTTGGCCATATGGAATCTGATGCCGCCACATACCTGCCATGGTTCATTTTAAGAGAAATTCCCTTTTTGGGAAACCAGGGGTTCAACCGGTTGGTTCAGGCTTTTGGAACTCCGGGCAAAGTCCTGGCTGCAAAACCTGATGCCTGGATGAATATTGCCGGAATTTCCAAAAAAATTCTTCCCGGCTCCCTGCAGATCAACCAATACACCGATGCCGCCCAAAGAGAGTTGCATCAAATTACAGCCCTTGGTATCAAAATTTTAACCCTTCATGATCCGGGCTTTCCCGGATTGCTGAAAACCATTCCAGACCCCCCGCCAATTTTGACTTACCAGGGTCATATGGACCCCGGGGCCCCTTGTATCGCCATTGTGGGATCACGCAATGCCTCTTCTTATGGAATGGACACTGCCCGGTATCTGGCCCGCAGATTGGCAGATATGGGATTTTGCATTGTCAGCGGTATGGCCAGAGGAATTGATACCGCAGCCCATACAGGTGCATTGGAAGCAACCGGTAATACCATTGCAGTGCTGGGGTCAGGGCTGAAAAAAATTTATCCCAGAGAAAACAAAGACTTATTTTATAGAATCCAAAAATCCGGGGCAGTGATATCAGAATTTAAGCTTGACACAGACCCGTATCCGTATAATTTTCCTGTTAGAAATCGGATTATTGCCGGTCTTTCCTGCGGCACCATTGTGGTGGAAGCAAAAAAGAAAAGCGGATCATTGATCACGGCACGGCTGGCAGCAGAATATAACCGGGAAGTGTTCGCAGTACCGGGAAGTATACGGTCCCAGAAAAGCCAGGGTACCCATTCTTTGTTGAAACAGGGAGCAAAACTGGTGGAAAATGAAACAGATGTGGTGAATGAATTGTCTCATCTTGTTCATCAGGAACCGGTACATGGCATACCGTTGGAAAAACCGGTATCAAGACCGGCGCTGGATGTTACCAAAAAACAAATCATGCAATTGCTGGAAGTTTATCCCCGGCATATTGACAGTATCATTGAATCAAGCCGTATGGACAGTGGTATGGTATCTGCCGTACTGCTGGAACTTGAATTACTGGGGGTTGTGAAACACCATCCAGGCAAGTATTTTTCTATTGTAAAGGAGTAACCTTGGGCAAACCGCTTATCATTGTAGAATCACCCACCAAAATCAAGACCCTGCAAAAATATGTGGGAAAAGAATATAAAGTGGCAGCAAGTGCCGGTCATATCCGTGATTTGCCGGTCAAAACCCTTGGAATTGACGTGGATGATGATTTCAAGGCTGAATATGTCAATATCAAGGACAAAGCCAAAATCATTTCCCATCTGAAAAAAATCGCCAAAGACAGCAATGATATTTACCTTGCCCCTGATCCGGACCGTGAAGGAGAGGCCATTGCCTTTCACGTCATGGATATTTTAAAGAAAAAAGACCGCCGATTCCACCGGGTACTCATTCATGAACTGACCCAAAAAGGCATTGAAGATGCCTTGAAAAAACCCCTGGAACCGGATGTGAACAAATATGATGCACAGCAGGCACGCCGCAAGCTGGACCGGCTGGTGGGATATCAGATTTCCCCGCTGCTCTGGCAGAAGGTACAGCGGGGATTGAGTGCCGGCCGGGTGCAGTCCGTGGCTGTAAAAATCATTTGTGACCGGGAACGGGAAATACGCCAGTTTGTTCCTGAAGAATACTGGACCATCACTGCGGACCTGATGGCCCAAAATCCTCCTTCCTTTAATGCCGCCCTGGTAAAAATAGGCCAGAAAAAAGCAAAAATTACCCATGAAGCCCAGGCCAAAAAAATTGTTACAGACCTTGAAAATGCACAATTTTTTGTGGATGAAATCAAAAAAAAGACAATCAAGCGCAATCCTCTGCCCCCGTTTATCACCAGCAAACTGCAGCAGGATGCCATCAACC
The DNA here is from genome assembly GCA_011389575.1 of Desulfotignum sp. GTDB lineage: Bacteria > Desulfobacterota > Desulfobacteria > Desulfobacterales > Desulfobacteraceae > Desulfotignum. Next base: position 107,464 of record JAABUB010000001.1, read on the forward strand.
GTTTGCGATTTTCTGCAAAAAAAACCATGGTGGTTGCCCAGCAATTATATGAGGGGGTGGATGTCGGTACGGACGGGCCTGAAGGGCTGATTACCTATATGCGTACAGATTCCACCCGTATCGCCCCTGAAGCTGCCCAAGAAGCCCTGGAACTTATCTTACAGGATTTTGGCAAAGATTATGCCCTGACCACCCCCCGGCACTTCAAAAACAAAAACAAGGTCCAGGATGCCCATGAAGCCATCCGTCCGACATCTGTATTCAACACCCCGAAAAAACTCAAACCATATCTGTCTGACGACCAGTTCAAGCTCTATGATCTTATCTGGAAACGCTTTGTGGCCTCTCAGATGAGCCAGGCCATCATTGACCAGAAAGCCATTTTGATCAAGGCAGGGCAATATCTTTTTTCCGTGAGCGGCTCCACTGTGAAATTTGACGGATTTATGGCCTTGTATGAAATTCCGGAAACCAGCCCGGGTAATGATATTCAATCGCTTCCCCATGTGAGGGAAAAAGAAGAGCTGGCCCGGGAAAAAATTATTTCCAAACAGCATTTTACCAAACCGCCGCCACGGTTTTCAGAGGCATCCCTGGTCAAGGAACTGGAAAAAAACGGGATCGGCCGACCCAGTACCTATGCCTCAATTATCAGCGTTATCCAGGACAAAGGATATGTAGAACTGGTAAAACGGTATTTTGTTCCCAGTGAGCTCGGGTTTATAGTCAATGATCTTCTGGTGGCATCCTTTCCCCATCTGCTGGATGTTTCTTTTACCGCCCAGATGGAAAACAATCTGGATGATGTGGAGAATGGCAGCCTGGAGGAGGTTGATCTGCTGGCCCGATTTTACGAGGCTTTCAGCCAAACCCTGGACAATGCCAGACAAAACATGGTCAGTGTCAAGGGAGTGGGGGTAAAAACCGATCTGACATGCCCTTCTTGTGGAAACCCGTTGAATATCAAAATCGGAAAAAACGGACATTTTCTGGCATGTACTGCCTACCCGGATTGTACATTTACCAGCAATTATACCAGAGATGAAAAAGGCAATATTGCCATTGTGGAAAAGCAGGTGGACAATACCCCGGTCAAAAACTGCCCCCAATGCGGTAAACCCATGGTCCAGAAAGATGGACGATTCGGGCTTTTTCTTGCCTGTACCGGTTATCCAGAGTGCAAATACACTGAATCGGTAATGTCTGAAAATTCTCACCAGGATATCGGACTAAACTGCATGGAACCCGGCTGTACAGGCCGGATTGTTGAGAAAAAATCCAAACGCGGGAAGATTTTTTACGGGTGTTCACAATACCCGAAGTGTACATTTGCCAGCTGGGATAAGCCGGTGGGCAAAGCCTGTCCCCAGTGTAATTCCCCTTTTCTGGTTGAGAAACAAACCAAGCGGGAAGGCAAAATCCTCAAATGCCCTGCGCCCAAATGCGGGTATAAGGAAAAACAGGCCTTATGACCGTTCATCCAGGGGGCTGTCAAAAGGCCCATTTTTGAATGGTCTGGAAAACAAGATCCCGTTTAATGGGTTTGGTAAGAAAATCATCCATACCAGCTGCCAGGCATCTGTCTTTAAAATCATCCAGCACACTGGCCGTCAGAGCCATTATGGGAATCCGCCCCAGTGAACTGTTTCGGGCTTCATGGGCCCGAATTCTTCTGGCGGCTTCACAACCATCCATTACCGGCATATTGATGTCCATTAAAACCAGATCAAAACTGTGAATGGATTGTGTATATATTTGTACAGCCTCTTGGCCGTTGTCAGCTGTCACCACAGTGTATCCGGCTTTAGACAGCATGAGGGATGTCATTTTACGGTTTACGGGATTGTCTTCCACCAGCAAAATGGTGACCCCGTGTTTTTTGTTTTCCGCAAGGGTATGCACTGTGACGATTTTTTCCGGTGTCATATCCGGAACAGTATCAAAACTGCTATGCATGCCCATGACATGGGCCATCATTTCCAGCAGACTGGATTTGCGAATGGGCTTGGGAAGAAACCCGTTGAAACCTTTTTGCTCAAAAATATCAGCAATTCCGGGAAAAGGAACGGAACAGGCAATACATCCAAAAGAGTATTGTTCCGGATGCAACCCCTCCAGAAGACGGGACTGTCCGGGAAAAGATCTGCACAGGGTTGTGCCGAAATCAACAATACAGATATCAAAAGGGTTTTGCCTGTGATTTTTAAGAAATGTATCCAGATGTTCCAAAGGATGGTGAACCGGTTTCATGCCGGCCCGTGTCAGCTCACGGGTCAAAATGTCCCGGCTTTCATGGGTGGTGGTACCGAGCAAAATTTTTTTTCCAGCCAAAGGTATCTGAAGTATTCGAGAAGTTTTTTCCTTATCGGTTTTTTTAAGACAGGCACTAAAGTAAAAGGTTGATCCCTTTCCTGATACAGAGGTAACCCAGACAGTCCCTTGCATCTTTTCGGCGATATTTTTGCTGATGGCCAGTCCAAGTCCGGTTCCTCCGGAGCGGCGGACAATATCTGATTCAGACTGGATAAAGGGTTCAAATATGACGTCCAGTTCATCAGGGGCAATACCTATTCCCGTATCACTCACTGAAACAGTCAAAAGACAATGGTTGTCCGGCCGGTCTTCCCCGTTCAGGTGTAATGAAATGGATCCTTTGTCCGTGAATTTTACAGCGTTTCCCAAAAAATTCAGCAATATCTGACGGAACCTGTGGGGATCTCCGGCCACCTGTGCAGGCACTTGATCAGAAATTTGGCACAATAATTCCACCCGGGTTTCATCCACCTGGCTTCTTATCTGTTCAATGGCTTCAAAACACAGGATTTCCGGATCAAAATCAATGGTATCCATGTGCAGTTTTCCTGCGGTCACCTTTGAAAAATCAAGGATATCATTAACCACGGACAACAATGTATCACAGGACAAGCGGGCAGCATGTAAAAACGATCTCTGATCTTCATTCAATGGTGTATCCAGCATCATGTCTGTATACCCCACAATGCTATTTAAAGGCGTTCTGATCTCATGGCTCATGGAAGCCAGAAAAATGGTTTTGGCCCGGGAGGCGTTTTGGGATTCCTTTGCCAGAACAGCGGCCTGGTCCAGCGCTTCAGACAACCGGTCATTTCTTTGTTTCAATTGCATCAGATACTGTTTTTCTCTGGCAATCCTGCTGATCCGGGCCAGAACACAATCACTGTCCAATGGCCGAAAGATAACATCTGCAGCGCCGGCATCCATTATTTCCATGCAGGTGTATTCCGTGCCGTGGTCGGTTATAACCATGACCGCAATATCTGCAGATCGGTTTTTAACTGTTTTGAGAAAAACAAGACCATCCATGTCAGGCAATGACATACCGGCAATGATCAGATCAATTTTTTTTCCTTCTTTTGTAGAAAGAAAGGCCAATGCGGTTTTGGCTGCATAAAACGTTTTACAGACATATTCTGTTCTGCTGAGGATAGGGGCAATCCCTGTTATGATATTTTTTTCATTATCCACTGCCAGGATACGCCGAATGGGAGCGGTATTGTTTTCCCAGTGCTGCTTATGCATTGGCCCTTTCAACATATTCTTTGGTGCGGGTATCGATTTTAACCAGCTGGCCTTCTTCGATGAACGGCGGCACCTGGATTTCGAATCCGGTTTCAAGGGTGGCGGGCTTGGTGCTGCCTGTGGCAGTGTCTCCTTTGGCCCAGGGCTCGGTTTTGGTAACGGTAAGGGTAATGAAATTGGGCAGGGTTACGCCAATGGGTTTCTGGTTATGCAGCAGTACTGTACACACAGTATTTTCCTTTAGCAGATCTATCACGTCGTCCAATTGATCCCTGGTGAGAAAGATCTGTTCATAATTGCCGGTATTCATGAAGCAATAGGCATCCCTGTCTGCATACAGGTATTCCATCTCCTGTTCTTCCAGGTCGGCTTTTTCAAATTTATCTCCTGACCGGTAAGTTCTTTCAAACTGGGCACCGGTTATCATGTTCTTGAGTTTGCATTTATAAAGAGACTGGCCTTTGCCGGGTTTTTTGAATTCAAACCCGACGATAACATAAGGTTCACCGTCAATTTCAAATTTCAATCCTTTTCTTAAATCAGATGCTAAATACATGCATTGCTCCTAAGTTTTTGAAATATAAATATACGTGTTCGACTGCATCAGGATTAACAGGCCCAATAAATCATAATATAAGAATATTGGCAAGATCCAGATAAAAACATCTTGCAATTTTACCCGGTTTATAGGAAATATGATAGTTTAAAAAAAATTTACCTCGGGGAAATGTTACATGATAATCGTTATTGATTTTGGGTCCCAGTTCAATCAGCTCATTGCCAGACGGGTGAGAGAACATAATGTATATTGCCAGGTGGAGCCCTCAGATATCTCCATTGACAGAATAAAGGAACTCAATCCCAAAGGCATCATCCTTTCAGGCGGTCCTGCCAGTATCTATGAAGAAAACAGCCCGTCTGTGGATACCGTTCTGTTTGATCTGGGAATACCCGTACTCGGCATCTGCTACGGTATGCATTATATGGTGCATGCCCTGGGGGGGGTGATCCAGCGCGCCCAAAAAAGAGAATATGGATTTGCCCGTCTGCAGATAACAGCAGACACCCCTTTGTTCAAAGATATGGAACCAGCATTTCAGTGCTGGATGAGCCACGGAGACAGTACCAAAGAGCTGCCCAAAGGGTTTGTGGTAACCGCTTCCACGGAAAACACCGCCATTGCTGCTGTAGCCCACGGCAAAAAGCAGTTTTACGGGCTTCAGTTCCACCCGGAAGTGGAACATTCAGTCAATGGTACATTGATGCTCAAACATTTTTTATTTGATATATGCCAATGCGAAAAAAACTGGACCATGGAATCTTTTTCCGAAGGTGCCATTTCCCAGATCAGGGAGGCAGTGGGAGATCAAAAAGTTATCATGGGCCTTTCAGGCGGTGTGGATTCATCAGTGGCTGCCACCCTTATTCACAAGGCCATCGGGCAAAATCTGTATTGCATATTTGTTGACAACGGGCTTTTACGGCACAATGAAAAAACCCAGCTGGAAAAACGGCTTGTTGCAAATCTGGACATGAATATCAAGTTTGTGGATGCTGCTGAAATTTTTCTTGCTGCCCTCAAAGGGGTGACAGATCCGGAAACCAAACGAAAAATCATAGGCAGCATGTTTATCCAGGTGTTTGATGCTGAAGCAAAAAAAATCCCGGGGGCCGGGTTTTTGGGTCAGGGGACCCTTTATCCGGATATCATTGAATCCAAATCCGCATTTGGCGGACCTACTTCCATTATCAAGTCCCATCATAATGTGGGCGGGCTTCCCAAAAAAATGAAGCTTAAACTCATAGAACCTTTGCAGCTTTTGTTCAAGGATGAGGTCAGAAAGCTGGGGTTGACACTGGGTATTCATGAGGATCTGATATGGCGCCAGCCGTTTCCAGGCCCGGGACTTGCCATCAGAATAATGGGTGATATCACGCCTGAACGGCTGGATATCCTGAGACAAACAGACACCATATTATTGGAAGAAATACGAAAAGCCGGTTTTTACCGGAAACTCTGGCAGTCTTTTGCCGTACTTTTGCCCATAAAAAGTGTGGGGGTCATGGGGGACAAAAGAACCTTTGGCAATTGTGTGGCCATCCGCGCTGTGACCAGTAACGATGCCATGACTGCGGACTGGGCAAAACTGCCCCACACCCTTCTGGGCAAAATATCCAATCGGATCATCAATGAAGTGGATGATATCAACAGGGTGGTCTATGATATCACCTCAAAACCGCCGGGTACTATTGAGTGGGAATAATATGGTACAAATTCTGAGGATGTTGGGAGGAATTGTTTCATGAGCCTGAAAGACTTTCACAGCGATGCATCTGATCTGTCTGAAGAAGACGCTGACAGCATTGCATCTTCTTCTTATCTTCAGGAACTCAATACCCTGAAAATCGATAAATTGTCCAACCGGGTCACCATCATTTCGGTGATGCTTCCGGTATTTATTGGTGTGGTGCTGTTTTTTATTTATCTGGACATCAAAGAGCAGGTTGTGGACGCAGATATTTCAAAAAACAATCAGGTGGAACAATTGCTTCGCCAGTCTGAAGAAAAGCTCAATGCCCTGGATGTAAGAATCGCCAAAAACCGGTTTGCTCTGGATGAAAAACTCCCGACGCTGGAAAAGAAACTTGACTCCCTGGAAAGCCAGGCAGCAAAACTGATCGCATCCAAAGTGGATGCAACAGAAATGGATACCAGCATTGGCCGGCTGGATGCGGCTTTGTCCAGACATGATCAGCGTATCCAGAACAATGCAAACCAGGACAAAGCCAATGTGGCCCAAATGGAGCGAATCAATGCATCGCTTCAAAGTGCGCTCCAGACCCATCAGGAGGCGTTTGAAAAAATCACCCGTGGACTGGAAGAAAAAATATCCGCACTTGCAGAAACCATGGATGCCAGGATGGTTGACCTTCAGACCCTGCAAAAAAACATAAGTCTTCTGGACAAAAAAATCAGGGATGTAGAAAATCAGATCTTGACCCGCAAAGAACTGGCCCGGCGGTTTGCCGATCTGGAAGCCGCCCTGGATGAGGCGGTTACAGACTTGAAACAAAAATTAGAAAACCCTGTCTTGTCTTCTTCCGCCCCTTCCGGCGATGACCAATCCAAAAAGAAAAAAACCGAACCCGCAGATACACCGCCCCAACCTTTACTGGACACTGAACCGCCTGTTTCAGATACCATTTCTGAAGATACCCTGAGCCAATGACCTTGTGGAAATTTGGGTTGAACTTTTACGCAAATTGGGTTATACCTGAACCATCTGCCGGACCACCCATTGACATAAGGAACCGACATGTCCAAACAACATCCGGAATGCCCCTTGTACAATCACTCAACCTGCAGGGAGTTGCATAACCCAAAACTTTGTGCCATCATTCGGGAAGACCGGATGTGTTTTAAAAAACAACAAAAAACCAAAAAAGACGATTCAAACAATACCGCCAGTCACAACACCAGCATGGACTTTCCTATTTGACCACCAGCCTGTCGCCTGGATGAATCATTTTTTTCAAAGAAAAATTATTGAGCCGCAGCAAAGCAGCCAGGGACATATTATAGTCTTTGGCTATACTGATAAGGCTTTCCCCTGATTTTACGATGTGAAATTTTTTATGGGTCCTGGTTTGCCACTGTTCATACAAATCAGCAAACCGTGT
>JAABUB010000163.1 GCA_011389575.1 Desulfotignum sp.
GTCTCTGGCCGGTATATTTTTCTTTTTACGGGAATTCCGGGAAAAAAAGACAGATGTCTCTTTGGACTGGCCCGGGCTGGTGTCCCTTACCGGATTTTTGTTGTCGGTGCTGACCCTGGTGATGACCGCCGGCAGGACCATTGCCTGGATTTCCCTGCCCGCTTTTTTGTTGTTTTTGGGTGCAGTGCTGTTCGGGGCCTGGTTTGTCCGATCCGAGTTCAGGGCCAGGGATCCCATTCTGGATCTGCGGTTTTTCAGGCGCAGGGGATTTGCCGTGGGTAACCTGGCCGGGTTCTGCGCCAGTTTTTCCATGTTCGCCCTGTTCGGATATGCACCTTTATTCCTCCAGGGGGCACTGGGCCAGACCCCGATCCAGGTGGGCATGGCCATGCTGTCCCTGAGCCTGGGCTGGTCCCTGGGATCGTTGATCCTGGGACGGGGTATCATGCACCGCACCACCCAGAAAAGCGCGGCCCTGGCAGGGGGGATTCTGCTGGCAGCGGGTACCGGCATGACCCTGGGATTTTCCACCGCTACCACCATGGTGCACAGCTTTCTGGTTTTTCAGGTGGTGGGGTTTGGCATGGGGTTTGTCACTTTGTCCACCCTGCTCATCGTCCAGGACAGCCTGGGGACAAAGGACCTGGGGGTGGCCACCTCCTCCCACCAGTTCGCCCGGACTTTAGGTGGGACCCTAGGGGTAGGTGTCTGCGGCGGCCTGGTCACCTCCCGGCTGCTGAACCGGCTGGAAACCGTGGATGTGTCCATGCCGGAAGCGTTGATGATCCAGCTCAAAGAAAGCACGGAAAATCTGTTCCGTCCGGAATTTCAGGCCTTGATACCGGAGGCGGCCAGGGCTACCCTTAAAACAGCGGTGGCCCAGGGGGTGTGGACCACCTTTGTCCTGGTGTTTATTGTTTCGCTTGTCTGCCTGGCACTGACCTTGTTCCTGCCGGGTCAGGAAGGCGGATAGACCATTTTTCCGGCCAAGGACAGGTCATAGCCGCCGTAGTTTTCAGCGGTTTCCTGGATTACCTTACCTTTCAGCAGAGACAGAAACAGCTGGATGCCCTGGTCAAAAAATTTGTCTTTGGCGATGAGCAGATCAAACCGCTCCCAGCACACCGGAATGAAATCCAGGCCCAGGATGTTGGCCACCGGGCGGATGGCCGGTCCTGCGTCGGCTCTCCGGTTGAGAATCTCCAGGCCCACATCCATGTGCCGGGACAAGGTGACGTCATATCCCTGAAGGTCTTCGCCATCGATGTTTTCATCCTTCAACAGTTTGTCAAACAACTGGCGGGTGCCGGTGCCCAGCGGGCGGTTCACAATTCGGATATCTTTTCTACAAAGGTCTTTCACAGAACCGATGTTTCCGGGGTTGCCCTTCTGCAGCAAAATTCCCTGTTCCCGCATGCAGAAATTTACCACCGCCGGCATCTGGTGCATTTTATCCTTTAAGAAAGGGAAATTATATTCGTTCTCATCGCTGATCAGGTGGCTTGTGGCGATGTGACACAGGTTCTTTTGCAGGGCATTCAATCCCCCCATGGACCCAGCCATGCCGAACATGGCCATGTGGTTTTCGTGCTTGATATTAAACGTGGCGATGAGTTTGTCCAGAAGCAGGTCATTGCTGCCGGCAATGAGGACCAGGCCGTGGTAAGGGGGCAGCTGGGTGGTCTGGGGGTAGTTTTCCGTGCCTGCTTCCACCCACTGGCGCACAAGGTTGATGGGGAACAGCCATTTTCCGGTGACCTTGGTGGCGGGCAGGCCTTTCTCAGAGATCAGGGAATACACCATCTTTTCATTGATGTTTAAAAATTTTGCAATTTCTCTGGTTGTATAGAGTTCTCCCATTTCCGGTTTCCTTTGTTTGATTTTTCATTGGTGCCAGCCATCATATAAAGGAGTTCAGTATTTGTAAAGATCCACAGTTATTTGTAAGTATTATTATTAAGTTATAATGAACTAAAAATAACTATAAATAACAAATATGAATCAGATAAATGGATATTCATTATAAAAGTGCAAAATTTCTATCAGACATCTAAATTCCGTTATATTCAATATCGGTCTTATTATGTCTTATTATATTTGGTTGCCGTGACATGGGTATTTTCCTTAACACACTGTTTTAAAATGATTTTTTCTGGCATTATTTTTTTTTGCATGCCCTGGGCCGGTACGGCATACATTATGCCTATACGAACAGCCTTTACCTGAAACAGAGGTTGACACACCAATGGCAAAAACGGATATGGCCCGCACCATCAGCAGGGTCAAAGAAGAGTACGCAGATGCCTATGACACCATGACCTGGCTGACCCCGGAGTCGGCTGAAGCGGCATCCCGGGTTCGGGAAAACCTGATA
>JAABUB010000020.1 GCA_011389575.1 Desulfotignum sp.
AATCGCGTTTCTTTAAAAAACCCGGTTGTGGCATCAGCAGCGCTTTATGCGCAAACACAGGTTTGAATTCAGGTTTTTCTGGCGTCGCTTATTTTATGAAGCACCCGGCGGGTAATGACAGGCCCGATAATTTCAAAAAAAACAGTGGAGCCGATGACCACAGGCAGGATCAAATCCTTTAATTCAGGAAACCGGTCCACAGCCAGCAATGCCATGCCCAGGGCCACGCCGGCCTGGGGAAACAGACAGCATCCCAGCCATTTTCTCACGGTAACATCTGCATTGGCCAGACGGCCGGAAATTCTGGCACCCATGTAAAGACCGGTCATCCTGGCACTGATATAAATCAGGCCGATCCAGCCGACAGCCGGCAGTTTATTGATCTGCAGGGAAGCTCCTGCCAGCAGAAAGAACAAAATCATGAAGGGCCATTCGATTTCATCTATTTCATGAAAAGCATGGTCATGGTGCCTGGCCAGTGATGCCACTGTGCTTCCCATGACCATGGCTGCCAGAATAGAAGATAAATCCAGCAGTACCGCCATCCCGGCACAAAGTATCACCAATCCCAGGGCTTCGGCCTGGGTGGGTTCTCCCGGACGGATCCGGCCGGTGAGACCTGCCATGGGCAAGCCTAAGACAAGACCCAGTAATATACTTCCTCCGACTTCTCCGGACCCGGCCAGGAGAGCGTCCATGGCACTGCCCTGACCACTGATTGCACTGGCTGCTGCCAGCAGAAAACTGAAGATCAGGAGTCCCCATGCATCATCAATGGCAACGATGCCCAGCAAAATATCCGCAAATCGGGATTTTTCTCCTGATTCCTTAACAACATCAAAAACGGCTGCCGGCGCACTGGCTGGCGCAATTCCAGCCATTATAAGGGCAAAGGCCGGCGCCACTCCCCATATGATCAGGACCGATCCAACCAGTATGCCCGCGCCCATTGCCTGGCCGATGGATATCCACAAAACGGATCGGCCCCGTTCCCGTATTGCGGAAAAGGTGATTTTTTCACCCAGCAGAAAACCCACCATGCACAGGGCAATGTGGGTCAGCAGCGGAAACCAGTCATCGACAAACCTGTCAGGCAGCAGGGCACACCCGGCCGGCCCGAAGAGCAGGCCGCAAAGCAGCAATAAGGTTACCCGGGGCAGGGGGGTGTATCGTCCAACCAGGTCAGCTACAAATCCCAGAAGAAAGATCCCTCCGAGGGATAGCAGGGTAGATGATATCTGTGTCATTTCGATGGTCATGGAACGTCTTTTTGGTTTTAGCGGGCCAAAAGAATGCAACGTGTGTGCCGGGAATGCCTTCATCCAGCAAGGATGCTGCTTCTGGCCGTTGGATTGTTTTTGTAATAATGTATTGCAATGAACCATAACAGGCACGGACAGGAGAATAAATGGCGGAAAACCACCATTTTTTGGTTGCAGAACATGCAGCCTGTTTTGTCTTTTGGTGATAAAGATCGGTAAGGGAAGAAAAAAAATGGCTGAATACAAACAAAAATCCGGCAATTTGGTGGTTAATCTGTATTGCACAGGGGCAAAAAAAAATTATAAGATATATTTTGTCACCAATTTTAAAAAGCACCCTGCAGTTATGAAGATGAATATATCTGGCCATAAAGACCATGGATAAAAAAAGCCGGTCAGGGGGAAAAAAATATCACAAAAAACGCCAGGGCCTGAACTGAAGAGCCTGGCCAAAAGGAGAAAGAGCTTGTTTAAACGCTTTAGACAATTGCTTCAACAGATACGTCGGATCCTCTCTCGGAATGTCTGGGCTGTGCGGTTGTTAAATCTGTCACCCATGTTAGACGGCCGCGGTATTGTGTTAATCCAGATCGACGGGCTTTCCTATACCCAGTTTCAAAAAGCCCTGGACAACAGACAGCTGCCGTTTTTGAGAAAACAAATCCAAATGGGTCGTCATGGAGTGAAACCCATGTATTCCGGAGTACCTTCTACCACCCCGGCCTTTCAGGGAGAACTTTTTTACGGGGTCAAATCCTGTGTGCCTGCGTTTGAGTTTATAGTGCGGGATGAAAACCAGCGGCATATCTCTTTTTATCCTCAGAGTGCCAATTATCTGGCGCATCGCCTGGAAAAAAAAGGTACCCCCCTCTTATCCGAGGGCCATGCCTATTCTACCCTTTTTACCGGTGGTGCAAAAGAGGCCCGCTACTGCAGCCAGAATATGGGTCTGGAATCCATTGCCCGATCGATAAATCCTTTGAAGCTGGTGCTTTTGATCCTGATGCATGCCGGCAAATTTCTGCGTATCCTGACAGTGACAGTGATTGAATTCATCCTGGCGGTTACCGATTTTTTCCGGGGCATTGCAGCCGGCAGAAAGTTTGTAAAGGAACTTGTATTTATTCCTGCCCGGATCGCTATCTGTGTTATATTAAGAGAATTGATCCGATTCCGGATAAAAATGGATGTGACCCGTGGTGTTCCCATTGTATGTGCCAATTTTCTGGGGTATGATGAACAGGCCCACCGCAGGGGGCCGGACTCCAGGTTTGCCCACTGGAGCCTGAAGGGAATAGATGATGCCATCAAAGATATCTATAGAACGGCCAATCGTTCCAGGAACCGTGAATATCAACTCATCATCTATTCCGATCACGGGCAGGAGGCGGTCACCTGGTATGGCACCTGCTTTGGTGTGGGGGTTAAAGACGCCATCCGGCATGCTTATTACGACCATCAGACAGATACCAAAAAAAAGTCCCATGAGATGTCTGACAATGCCCTGGACGGGTTATATAAAAAGTCCCGGGCATTTTTTCTGAACCAGCGGTTTCTTGAAAAATTCCAGAGCGAAATTTCTGTGTCACTGGATAAATTGCAAATTACCACCATGGGACCCCTGGGGCATGTCTATCTTCCCTCTATGCCGGAACAAGAAAAGATTCGTGCGTTTGCAGGTACCCTGATCCGGACAGTCCATATTCCCCTGGTTCTTTTTCAGGAGCGCGGCAAAATAATTGCCATGAACGCTCACGGAATTTTTGACCTGGAGCGTGAGTTTGAGGCGATCCTTGGCAAAGACCATCCCTTTGCCGACCAGACCGCCCGGGACCTGGCTCATGTCTGCCGTCATCGCGATGCCGGAGACATCGTTATTTCCGGCTGGGATCCAAATGGACCACAGCTGTCATTTAACATCGAAAGCGGTGCCCACGGAGGCCCGGGCAGAGAGGAAACCCGGGGAGTTGTACTGCTTCCAAAATTTCTGGATACAGATAAATCCTTTATGCGGGCACTGGATCTTCGGCACCTGGTAATGGAATACATGGGCTCGTCCGGGACCAAATGATCATGTTTTTGTCAATTGGTATAATACATTTCCTGTCATTTCTCCGGGAATGTCAAGCCCCATGATATGCAACATGGTGGGAGAAATATCTCCCAGTTTTCCATCTTTGCGAAGGTGGATCTTCTCTTTTTGCAGTTCGGCCCTGTTTGAAATAATGGTCAGCCAGACCTTGTTGTTTGTATGGGCGGTCTGGGGTTTGCCTGTTTCAGGATCAACCATTTTCTCGGCATTTCCATGATCCGCAGTCAGTAAAACAACCCCTTCTTTTTTCAAAACCCTGCGGACCACTTTCCCGACACAGTCATCAATCACTTTGCAGGCCGTGACAGCGGCATCAAAGTCTCCGGTATGGCCGACCATATCAGGATTGGCATAATTTAACACAATAAAATCATATTTGTCGGCATCAAGGGCTTCAAGCAGCTTGTCGGTGACCGTGTAAGCAGACATTTCCGGTTGCATATCATAGGTGGCAACTTTGGGTGAAGGGATCAGTATCCGGTCTTCGTTTTCAAAAATATCCTCCTGCTGGCCGTTAAAAAAATAGGTGACATGGGCAAATTTTTCAGTTTCAGCGATTCGCAATTGATTTAGATGGTTATCGGCAATCACTTTGCCCATGAGATCGGGAAGTTTTTGTAATGGAAAAGCAACTTCTACATCAGCCCTTTTTGAATGGGTGATATTTTTGTAATACGCTGTCGTACACAGATAAAACAGATGGGGAATCTCTTTTGTTTCAAATGCGTTGAAATCATCTTTTATGAACGCCTTTGTTATTTCTATGGCCCGGTCAAATCTGTAATTAAAGAAGATAATGGCATCAGCATCACTGACAGGTGTAAATGCTTTTGTTTTTCGGGGTTTTATGAACTCATCTGTTTCATCATTGTCATAGGCATCTTCAATCGCAAAAGAAACATCGTCAAATGCCTTTTTGTCAGAGTCGCCTGCTGTCAGCAACCTGTAAAACCGCTGCACCCTGTCCCACCGATTGTCTCTGTCCATGGCAAAGTATCTTCCTGTAACAGAAGCGATCTGCCCGAAATGATGCTGTGCAATCCATTCCTGGAGGGGTTTGATATAAGTAAGTGCCGATTTCGGCGGGGTATCCCGTCCATCGGAAATCACATGGATATAGACTGTTTCAATACCGGCATCCTTTAAAATCTTCAGGTATCCGATCAGGTGTTCCGTGTGGGCGTGAACACCCTGATCCTGAACCAGGCCATAGATATGCACAGCGCTGTTATAAGTTTTTACATGTTTTATACAGGCTTGCACGGCCTGGTTGTCTTTTAAGCGGTTTTGCCTTATTGCCGTGGAGATTCTGACCAGATTCTGATGGACAACCCGGCCGGCCCCCAGGTTCAAATGGCCCACTTCACTGGAACCCTGATTGCCTTCAGGCAGTCCGACTGCTTCTCCGGAAGCATGAATCAACGTGGTTGGATACTGGTCAATGTAGTGGTTATGATTCACAGGGTCACAGGCGTGAATGGCGTTGTTTTCTTTTTCAGGCGAGAAGCCCCATCCATCTCTTATTAAAATCATATGGGGTTTTTTACTCATATATGGTCTCCTTATGTTTTTTTTTATTTTACCACCTAAGATGTTGTATGACCAGAAGTCATTTGAGACCAGGATTTATTTGATTTTCGATTGTGTTGCCCCGGCATTTTGTCCTGTTTGCTGTTTCAGCAGTTTTCTGAGCACATAGGGCAGAATACCGCCATGGATAAAGTACTGCACATCAATGTCGGTGTTCAGCTTTGCGGTTACACAAAATTCACGCCTGGTGCCGTCTTCTTTTTTTGCAGTTACCTGCAGTTGTTTCTGGGGTTTTATGTCGGATATGCCGGTTATGGAAAACTGCTCTGACCCGTCAATGCCTAATTTTTTCCAGCTGTCCTGGTCATTGAACTGCAAAGGCAGCACCCCCATACCCACAAGGTTGCTTCTGTGGATACGTTCATAAGACTGTGCAATAACCGCTTTTATACCCAGCAGGCTGCTGCCTTTTGCCGCCCAGTCCCGGGAAGACCCGGTGCCGTATTCCGTGCCCCCCAGAACTATCAAAGGGGTGTTTTCCTGCATATAGTCCATGGCTGCATCATAAACAAAGAGCTCTTTGCCTTCTGGAAATTTTTTGGTGAAACTGCCTTCTTTTGCGGAAACAAGCTGGTTCTTGATTCTGATGTTGCCGAATGTACCCCGCATCATCACTTCGTGATTGCCCCGGCGGGACCCGTAGGAGTTGAAATCTTTGGGCCTGACATTGTTTTTCCTAAGGTAAAGTCCGGCCGGATAGTCTTGGGGAATGGCACCTGCCGGGGAAATATGATCCGTGGTGACAGAGTCTCCCATGACAAGCAGGGCCCGGGCATTTTTGATGTCATCGGCCTGAACGATTTCCAGAGAAAAGTTATCAAAATAGGGAGGCTTTTTGATATAGGTGGAGGTTTTATCCCAGGCAAAGGTAACACTCCGGGTCACGGTGAGTGCTTTCCAAAAAGCATCACCTGAAAAAATATGTGCATATTCAGAGGCAAAGTATTCAGGTTTTACATGTTTCTGGATCAGATCTGCGATTTCCTGGTTCTTCGGCCAGATCTCTTCCAGAAAAACCGGCTTTCCATTGGGGTCCATGGCCACAGGCCGGGTGACCAGGTCAACATCGATTCGTCCGGCAATGGCAAAGGCAATGACCAGCAGAGGAGATGCAAGATAATTGCCCTTGACCCGCTGGTGTATTCTGGCCTCAAAATTTCTGTTCCCGGACAATATCGCAGCAACCGTAAGGTCATCGGCAGCAATGGCTTCTTCGATCCGGGGATGCAAAGGACCGCTGTTGCCGATGCAGGTGGTGCAGCCGTATCCTGCCACGTGAAACCCCAAAGCCTCAAGATAGGGAAGCAGGCCGGCGTCTTTGAGATAATCCTTTACAACTTTTGATCCGGGCACAAGGGAGGTCTTGACATGGGGCCTGACCCTGAGGCCTTTTTTCACCGCATTTCTGGCAAGAAGACCTGCACCGATAAGCACGGTCGGGTTCGAAGTATTGGTGCATGAGGTAATGGCGGCGATGACGATGCTGCCGTCACCGATTTCTGTCCGGGTGCCGTTCAGATCAATGGTCACAGACTCTTTTCCGCTTGGTGTGCACTGTGTCTCCCGGCTGGCCACAGAGCCGGATTCATCAAGAAACTGGGAAAGGTTATCAATGCTTGTATCCCGTTCGTGCCTGCATGAAAGCAGCCGGGAAAAGCTGGAGGCCACTTCATTGAGCACCACCCTGTCCTGGGGCCGTGCCGGACCGGCCAGGCAGGGTACCACTGCGGACAGATCCACCTCCACCACATCTGTATATGCAATGGCTTCTTTGCCTGTGTAAAAAAGACCTGCTGCCAGGGCATATGCTTTGGCCATCTCAGCCTGTCTGGTTCGGGCGGTCATTTCAAGGTATTGAATGGTTTTTTCATCCACAGGGAAAAACCCCATGGTGGCGCCGTATTCAGGAGACATGTTGGCAATGGTGGCCCGGTCGGTCACATTGAGCTGCTTTACACCCGGTCCGAAGAACTCGACAAATTTTTCCACCACATTGTATTTGCGCAGGATCTGGGTGATGGTGAGCACCAGATCGGTTGCAGTTACCCCGGGTTTCAGGCTGCCTGTGAGTTTCACCCCGATAACCTCGGGGATGGACATGAAATAGGGCTGTCCCAGCATCACGGCTTCGGCTTCGATACCCCCCACACCCCATCCCATGATGCCCACACCGTTGATCATGGTGGTATGGGAATCTGTTCCCACAAGGGAATCAGGAAACAGCAGCGGATTTTTGCCGGAATCATCTTTCATGACCACCCGTCCCAGATATTCGAGGTTGACCTGGTGGCAGATGCCTGAGTTGGGCGGAACCACCTGGAAGTTGTCAAAACTCATCTGGGCCCACTTGAGCAGTTCATACCGCTCTTTGTTGCGGGCGTACTCCAGGTCGACATTGTCGGTGATGGCGGTGTCGGTTCCGTGAAAGTCCAGCTGGACCGAATGGTCCACTATAAGTTCCACCGGAATCAGGGGGTTGATGGATGCCGGGTCTCCGCCGGCTTTTTTTACCGCATCCCGCATGGCTGCCAGATCCACCACCGCAGGCACACCTGTAAAATCCTGCATCAGCACCCGGGCAGGATGGTGGGGAATCTCCACAGGCGCATCATAGTGTTTCTGCCAGTTGGCAACGGCCATGAGATCGGCCCGGGTGACAATGTTTCCATCAAGTTTCCGCAAAAGATTTTCAACGAGAATACGGATGGAAAACGGCAGCCTGCTTATATCAGCCAGTCCCTGGTCCTCAAGCCGGCGGATGTCGTAAAAATCATATTTCTGATTGTCTATGGTTAGGGTTTTTACATAGTCTTTTTTCTGCATACGTATTGTCCTGATTATTAAAGTAAAGGGTTATTGCAAAAGATTCTCCAACAGCCGGCAGAGCATCCAGGGGGATCACATTTCATTGATTGATCCCTTTATGAAACCACAATCACAAAGATTCAACAAGAAAAAATTTGGCCTGTATAGGGCAGATCTTTCCGGATTGGCAGTTTGGTCCGGATACAAAATATTTGTGATACGGTGAGATGCATCCGTAAAATTGCAGGCACCCACCGAGGCAGGGTCAATATACCTGGCATTTCATCTGCTTGCAATTGCATGGTGAAAATCTTCCAACTGGCTTGCTTTTTTGAAAAAACCGGGTATGATACCTCCAAAAAAATAAAAATGGGTTCCGATCTGAAAAGGTTCTGACAAAGGATGACCAGGTATCCTTGCCCGGCAAGATACCCATGGTTCCGATCTGAACAGGTTCTGAGAAAGGAGTAGTACATGGGATTTGGTAAAAAGCTGTATCTGGGGTCTCTGGGAGCAATTCTTATAACCATTCTGATCATTGCAGGGATGAATTTTTTCCAGAGCAAACAATCGTTTCTGGCGAGGGGAAAGGCCGGGATTCAGAGTGTGTCGGATGTGCTTTTGAAAACCGTTGAGACCCGCTATTCCCTGCAGCAGGATAAGATGTCGGCTGATATGGGCATGCTCGTATCTGAAAGCCAGGTAGCGGGCAAGCCCATGGTGGTGGAAGCCAGAACCGTTGATATGCAGATATCAAATGTGCATACTCAAGAAACAGCCACCCTCACCATTCCCCAGCTTACTTTCGGACTGGAATTCGTTACCGGAGAGTCCAGTATCGTGGACAAGGTGGGCCGTTTCAGTGATGCGGAAATTGCGGTCTTTCAGATGTTTGACAACAAATTGATCAAGGTTTCCACCAGCAAAAAAAATGAAGATGAATCCCGGCCTGTGGGAACATATTACGGACCCGACAGCGAGGTGTTTGCGGCAGTGAGTGCCGGCAGTCCATATGAAATGCGGACAGGGACCGGTAAAAATATGGCCCTGCAGATCTTTGCGCCGTTCCGGGAATCCATGTACCAGAAAATTGCCGGGGCCTACAGTGTTGTCACCCCGATTCTCACCCCTGATCTTCAGGAGCTTATTCAGGAGATTACGGTGAACGGCTCCGGGTATTGTTTTGTGGCAGATGCCGAAGGCAGGATTCTGGTGCACCCTGATGCAGCGGTCGTGGATAAGAAGGTGCAGAATTTTACCAATGGCCAGGCCATTCTTGAAACAGAAGCCGGATTTGCTGACTTTCAGCAGGGAGACCAGACCTATTATGCCTTTGTCAATCATTTTACACCCTGGGATCTTTTTTTTGTGGTAGCAGTGTCCGAGGCTGAACTCATGGCCGGGGTCAACCGGCAGATCATCACCACTGCCGGTATCAGCGGATTTATTGCCCTGTTGATCGGCGCTTTGATTATTGCGGTGATGAACCGGCAGCTCATGACCCATATGAGGGGCATGGCTGCTCTGGCCCGGGCAGTGGCAGAAGGAAATTTTCAGCATACCTTTTCATATAAGGCCAAAGATGCCATCAGAGACACGGTGACATCCATGAATGACATGGTGGCAGGCCTGGCTGACATGGTCAGGGATCTCAATACAGGGGTGGATACCTTGAGCGATGCATCCGGAGAGCTGAACCGGATTTCCGATGATATGGGCACCGGTGCTGATACCTCTGTAGCCCGGGTTAATTCTGTGGCTTCTGCTGCCGAGCAGATGAGCATGAATATGGATTCTGTGGCAGCTGCCATGGAAGAGGCTGCCACCAATGTAAAAACTGTTTCCGAGGGTACCCGGGACATGCAGACCAGCCTTGACCGGGTGGCGGAAAATTCCGGCAAGACCAGGGATATCACTGTCAAAGCGGTGGACCGGGCAAGGCTGACATCGGAACGGGTGCAGAAACTGGACCGGGCAGCCGAAGAGATCGACAAGGTTACGGATACCATTGCCAGTATATCCTCCCAGACCAATCTGCTGGCATTGAATGCCACCATTGAAGCGGCCCGGGCAGGTGATGCCGGCAAGGGGTTTGCTGTGGTGGCCAATGAAATCAAGGACCTGGCAAGTCAGACAGCCGGTGCTACCGAAGAGATTGCCGACAACATCCGGGAAATCAAGGAGCAGATACAGGGGGCTGTAAACGAAATTCAGGATATTTCCACAATTATCAATGATATTAATCAGTTTGTGGGAGAAAATGCACAAGCCATTGCATCCCAGTCCGATACCACCCGTGCCATGACGGATAATATCGGCCAGGTCTCAGCAGGTATCCAGGAAGTAAATGAAAATGTGGCCCAGAGTTCCCAGGTGGCAGGGCAGGTGGCATCAGAGATTTCCGATGTATTGTCTGCGGCTGAAAAGATCCGGTCTCTGTCAGACAATGTCAAACAAAAGGCCGGCATCCTTGATCAGGTCATTACCCGGCTGCACACCATGACGGAACGGTTCAAACTGTAGCAGCCGCATCAGGGCAGACTTTGATCAGGCCGGGCATGACCGTGTTTCTGCCGTTGCGCTTGGCTTTGTAGAGCATGGTATCGGCATCTTCAATGAGCCGCCTCATATCCATGCCCGGGATAAGTTCGGAAACCCCGAAGCTTGCGGTGACCTTCAGGATTGTGCCATTATAAAGGATTTCAGCGGCGGCTATTTTGGTTCTGAGCCGGTCTGCCAGTTCCATGGCTTTGTGTCTGCCGGTTTCCGGCAGGATGGCAATAAATTCCTCTCCACCGTACCGGGCAAGAATATCCCCCTGCCGCATATTGTCTTTGACCAGAAAAGCAATCTTTTTAAGAATAAGGTCCCCTGCCTGATGCCCGTAGGTGTCATTGATTTGTTTAAAGTGGTCCAGATCAAACATGAACAGGGACAGGTTGTTTTGATGCCGGGTTGCAGAGGCCATATGACGGGAGAGCTGGGTTTCAAATTCCCGCCGGTTATAGCACCCGGTCAGCGGATCTATGGCAGCGGCACTCCTGAGGTTTTCCATTTTCAGCTGTTTGGACAAGGCTGTTGCACATCCCTGGAGAATCAGGGTCACCACTTCATCATGAAATGCATATACCGGTTTTTCGGGAAGCATATACAGGCGGGCATAACAATTTTCTTCGCTCAGTTCGTAATAAACCAGGTTATCCAGGTCAACGGATTTCTGAAGGCTGTTCAGTCCGGCATTGTTGTTCAGATAGGTAAGATCTGCCGGATTTTCAAGATGGAAATCCTGTAAAATAATATGTTCCAAAGCGGTTTTGTACATGTCGGGATCCAGCCAGACATCGACCCCTGCCTCTTTTTTCACCACAAATGCAAACAACCGGTAATTGAGGATATTTTTAAGGCAGACAGACAATTCATTGATGATGTCGGTTGAGGAGGTTTTTTTGTTCAAAGCAACAATATGCCGGCTCAGTCGGGCATGGTCCGCCTGGAGGGCAGCCTCCTGAAAAGCCACTGAAAACAACGCCAGAAATCTGCGGGAAAATTTTTTAAATGTCTGGTTCATGTTGATTCCTTATTCCAAATAATGCATTTGAAACATAAGAATAAGCAATCAGTGTGCCAGACAGAAAATGGTATAAATTTATTTAATAATTACAAAACCTTGTTTTGAAAGTTTCCAAAAACCAGAATACCTCTTACAAGGAAAAATCTGCCGGATGCGTCAAAAATCCTTGTCATGGTTTTGACGGCTGCAGCTCGCCTTTGAGTCCGATTTCTTCTGCCACAGGCTGCATGCCGGCAATAACTTCGGTGATCAGATCAGACAATTCCATGTCCAGCATGGCAGCCCCTTTTTTGATGACTTCCCGGTCCACCCCCGCAGCAAAGGCTTTGTCCTTGAATTTTTTTTTCACAGATTTTGTTTTTATGTCCAGAATGCTTTTGGAAGGCCTTACCAGGGCGGCACTTGCCACCAGACCGGTGAGTTCATCTATGGCATACAAGGTTTTTTCCAGAGAGGTTTTGGGTTCAACATCGGTACAGATGCCCCACCCATGGCTGATGACGGCCCGGATATAGTCTTCAGGCCAGTTGTGTTCTTTGAACAGATCAACACATTTGTGGCAGTGTTCCTTTGGAAACTGCTCATAATCCAGGTCATGAACCAGGCCGATGACCCGCCATTTTTCTTCATCTTCACCGAATTTTTTTGCAAAATGTGCCATGACCGCTTCCACGGCCAGGGCGTGCCGGATCAGGCCTGGTTTCTGATTGTATTTTTGTAAAAGGGAAAACGCATCGCTTCTGGTAGGGATAAAATCGGTCATGGCAAATCCTTAAAAATTGTGTGTAGAGATGAATGATTTAAAATTTTTCAGTCACAAAAATAACCCGGCACTGTTTTAAAAACAAGTGCCGCTCAGTTGCTTTTTCAACCTCTTTGGCATCGGCTGTGCTGATGACGATGGCGGTATTATCCTTTCCCGCTGTTCTCAAGCCTTTGAGCACCAGAGGATGGCTTCCCACCCGTGGGTCTTCCAGGGCATTGTCCATGGAGCATAAGTATTTGCACACCCCGTGCTGAACGGCAAATTCCCGGCTGATGTAAAGGGAGGAGTAAATAAAATCTCCTTGTTCACTGACAATGACCGGGTATAAAACCGGTTCAAAGGCCAGTTCCCTGATATCCAGAATCAGTCCGGTGTAGGGGATCTTCCCCGATTCAATCTGGGCGTTGGGCCGGATTTCAGGATTGATTCTGGGAATCTGCCGGATTTCATCGGGCAGAACCAGCTGAAGAAACCCCCCATAAATCCGGGTCTGGATAGCCAGCTCCACATCCAGGGCCGAGCTGTAATACTGGCGGATAATGGATGCATCCCTGGCTGTTTTCTCAATTCCCGCCATAATCGCATCATTCTGGGCTGCATACATTCCCACACGCAGGTCATTGTGTATCCGGATCTGTTTGAGCATATCTATAAGCCGCCGGTTTGCTTCGGTCCGGGCCGATCCGGGATCTGGTTCATGCCTGTTGTCCTTGGTGATACGGGGGGGTGCAACGCCTGCAGCGGTAACTGTTCCGGTGCTCCAGTTGATGGTCCCGTGGTCCAGAGAAGAGATACAGTGATGATTTTCAGAAGGTTGCCCGCAAAATACGGTCCCTGGAAGGCACAAGCCCACAAAACAGATCCATACAATCCAACTGGCCAGACAGATAGCGGAGGTGGTTTTCATCATGGACATCCCAGATACCGTTTTTCAATGAACGCTGCCACGGCTGTCACATCCTCAAGGCTGAAAACCGGCACTTTCGGGGCAAAGGCTGAATCAGTGACAAAGGCAATCAAGTCCGGGCTGTCCAGGCACAAGGGGTGGGCATGGGGGCCGTCTGCACGGAAAACCTCGATCTTGGGCAGGGGCTGGCGCTTGAATCCTTCAGCCAGGATGAGGTCCATATCAGATAGATAAAACTGCATTTTTTTTATGTCTGGGCGCAGATCATCTTTGACCAGGGCAATTTTTTTATCTGTAACTACAAGGGTGGCGGATGCGCCGGCCTTTTTGTGGCGCCAGCTGTCTTTTCCTTTGTTGTCCAGTTCAAATCCGTCATGGGTGTGCTTGACCGATCCGATCCGATACCCTTTGCCGGTGAGTTCAGCAATCAGTTTTTCAAGAAATGTGGTTTTTCCGGAATTGGATTTTCCGGCTATGGAGATGATCGAAGGGGCCATTAATGCTATTCTTTGCTCTATGGGTTAATTTTGCATAAAATAGTGCCCATGCTTGGGAAAGTCAAGGCCAAGGGAATTGCATGCAGGTCCATCACAAGTAACCCTATCTGGTTCAGCTGCTTGATACCCGCCCCCTGCGGGTGCCGCGTGACCGGCCCGAGATTGGCATCTGACGGTCCTGTCACACGGCACCCGCAGGGGGCTTGGTCAATATATCTGAACCCTGATCTGTATGCGATTGCTCCGGGATACCGGCCTTGGATATTTGCTATAAGCATCCCGGGTTTTCGACCTTTTGCTGCAGCAATCTGTCCCCGGTCCCGCCCCTGGTGGTATCCTGTGCCTGGCCCGAGACCCTGCGGGGCCGGGTTTCCTGTGAATAATGAAATACAGCGATCCATTCTATGACTTCAAAGCATCCCGGCATATTTTACCAGGCCCCCTCCGGCTCTGACGGTCCGTTCACAGGACACCACCAGGGGCTCCCCATAGTGTGCACGCTACTATAGCAAATATCCATTAACGGACTTTTGTCCTTGCAATGGAGAAAAAGGGATAGTATGTATCTTTTTTCATTTATTGGCATAAGAAATATGTTTTGGTGCAGAATATCAGGGTTGATTTGATGGAAAATAAAAAAAATATTGCCCTTATCGGCATGCCGGCTGTGGGAAAAAGCACGGTGGGGGTGCTGCTGGCCAAAAAGATCGGGTTTGATTTCATGGATACCGATATTGTCATCCAGGCAAAACAGCAAAAAACCCTTGCCCAGATCATTGCCAGTCACGGCATGGACCGGTTTCTGGAAATCGAAAAGCAGCATCTTATGGAAATTGACTGTAAAAGTCATGTGATTGCCACCGGCGGCAGTGTCATCTATAAGGATGAGGCCATGGAACATCTGGCAAAAACCTGTGTAAAGGTGTACCTGTCCGTTGATCTGGATATTCTCAAAACAAGGTTGTCTGATGTCATTACCCGGGGGGTGGCCATTGCACCGGGAAAAAGCATTGATGACCTTTTTGCGGAAAGAACACCCTTGTATGCAGCCTGGGCAGACCTGACCATCCACTGCAGCAGTATGGCTCCGGAGCAGGTGGCATCAGCGGTGGTTCAGGCTTTGCCTGATCTCAGCGAATGATCACTGTTTTTACTGTTTTTTCGGCTATGGCTTTGAGTTCCTGGATTTCCAGGTCTGAAAAGAACCGGTCTGCCTGCCGGGAAAAATGGGGGTCCAGCATCTGTACATTCCGGGAACATTTCTGGAGCACATATTTTTGTGCACCCCTGATCTGCCGGCAGATCTTTTCCATGATCTCTTCTGTGATAAACGGTCTGACACAGGTGGTACGAAATTCATAAGCCGGGGCTTTTGCCATGATCACATCCATGCTTTCCTTTATGGCATCCACCCTGAGAGAGGTTTTCAGGATGTCAGGATATAGATTGGGAGCGGTTTTGACATCCATGGCCACATAATCCACAAGAGACAGATCCAGCAGGTGTGTCAGCACTTGCGGCCGTGACCCGTTGGTATCCAGTTTGACGGCGAATCCCATATGCTTGATCTGAAAGATAAAATCCGTAAGATCCGGCTGCAGGCAGGGCTCACCCCCGGTGATCACCACCCCGTCCACCAGCCCTTTTCTGGATGCAAGAAAGATAAAAACATCTTGTGCATTATGGCTTCCGATCCCGGTGACCGGACCGGCAGCCAGGTCAGGATTGTGGCAGTAGGGGCAGAAAAAATTGCATCCTGTGGTAAAGACAGCGCAGGCAACTGTCCCTGGAAAATCGATCAGGGAGTTTTTCTGGAAGCCGCCGATACGCATTTTTTATGCCACTTTAAAGGTTTTGCGCATGGCAAACTCGGTCTGCTTGCCGTTGTTCCACTGGCCCACAGGCCGCAGGTATCCCACCACCCTGGAATAGATTTCCGTGTCTGCGTGGCAGGTGTCGCACTGCACATGTTCTCCGGAAATATATCCGTGGGCCGGACAGATGGAAAAGGTGGGGGTCAGGGTGAAATAGGGCAGCTTGAATGTGTTGGATACCTTGCTCACCAATTGTTTGACCACCTCGATGTCGCTGACCTCTTCTCCCAGAAACAGGTGCTGGACCGTGCCGCCGGTATATTTGGTCTGGAGGGGATCCTGGAGTTCCAGGGCCTCGAAAAGGTCATCCGTGTAATTCACCGGCAGGTGGGTGGAGTTGGTATAAAACGGGTCACTGCCCTGCTGGTATGCTGCTTCATTGGCACAGATGATATCTGAAAATCTTTTTTTGTCCAGGTTGGCGAACCGGTAGGTGGTGCCTTCTGCCGGGGTGGCTTCCAGGTTGAAGATTTCATCGGTCTGGGCCTGAAGGGCTTCAATTTTTTCGCGTATATGATCCATGACCCGCACGGCAAAGGCCTGGCCCTCGGGTGTGGCAATGCCCTGGTCCATGAAGTTGACGCAGGCTTCATTCATGCCCAGAATGCCGATGGTGGAAAAATGGTTGCGCCAGAACACCCCGGTGCTTTCCTTGATTTTTCTCAGATAGAATTTGGAATAGGGATACAGATCCCCATTGGTGAATTTTTCCAGAATCTTGCGCTTGATGCTCAAGGATTCGGCCGCAATCTGGATCAGGTTGTCCAGGCGCTGGAAAAAACCGGTTTCATCTTCGGCCAGATACCCGATCCTGGGCAGGTTCAGGGTGACCACGCCGATGGACCCGGTCAAAGGATTGGCACCAAACAAGCCTCCGCCCCGTTTGCGCAGCTCCCGGTTGTCCAGGCGCAGGCGGCAGCACATGGATCTGGCATCTTCCGGGGACATGTCGGAATTGACAAAATTGGAAAAATAGGGGATCCCGTATTTGCCGGTCATTT
Source organism: Desulfotignum sp. (assembly GCA_011389575.1). Classification (GTDB taxonomy): domain Bacteria; phylum Desulfobacterota; class Desulfobacteria; order Desulfobacterales; family Desulfobacteraceae; genus Desulfotignum. Next base: position 16,366 of record JAABUB010000020.1, read on the forward strand.
TCCAGACATTTTCCAGGTTGGGGTTGTTCCAGTCAAAGTCCCGGGTGATGTTGTAGGTGGGAATGGGAAAGGTAAACACCCGGCCCTTGGCATCCCCTTCCATCATGACCGCGGCAAAGGCGGCGTTGATCATGTCCATCTCTTCCTGAAAGGCGGCATAGGTGTCTTCTCTGTATTTTCCACCGATGATGACAGGGGAATCCTTGAGGGTGGCAGGCACGTTCAGATCCATGGTGATATTGGTGAACGGGGTCTGAAAGCCCACCCTTGTGGGAATGTTGATATTAAAAACAAATTCCTGAAGGGCCTGCTTTACCTCTTTGTAGCTGAGGTGGTCTTCTTTGACAAACGGGGCCAGCAGGGTATCAAAATTGGACATGGCCTGGGCCCCGGCTGCTTCTCCCTGGAGGGTATAAAAAAAGTTGACAATCTGGCCCAAAGCACTTCTGAAATGCTTGGGCGGAGAAGATTCCACCTTGCCGGCCACGCCTTTGAACCCTTCCAGAAGCAGATCCTGCAGGTCCCATCCCACGCAGTAGACAGACAGCAGGCTCAGGTCATGGATATGGATGTCCCCTGCATAATGGGCATCCCTGACCGCCGGGGGATAGATTTTGTTGAGCCAGTATTCTGCGGTGATGTCTGAGGATATATAATTGTTCAGGCCCTGGAGGGAGTAACTCATATTACTGTTTTCCTTTACCTTCCAGTCCATCTGGGAGATATAGGATTCCATGAGATCCACATTTTCCCGGATGGCGATCTTCCGGATCTGGTTGTGCTGTTCCCGGTAGATGATATAGGCCTTGGCTGTTTTGTAGAACGGGGAATCCAGCAGTACCCGCTCCACAATATCCTGGATTTCCTCCACCTCCGGCACCGGTCCCAGCTGCAGGTCCCGGGCCAGGGTGAGCACCCTGAGGGTCAGTTTTCTGGCTTCCCTGCCGTTGAATTCACCGGTTGCCTGTCCTGCTTTTTCAATGGCACTGGTAATTTTGGAAGAGTCAAATGCAGATATCCGTCCGTCCCGTTTTTTTATTTGGTCAAACATTGGTTCCACCCCTTGAAATCAGATTGAAAAAAGCATATCGTGCAAGTTGTTGCCACCGCAGACCCCGGACGGGTTTGCTTAGTGTATATTTGTCAAATTAACCAATATATTGTTGATTGTCAACATAAAAATACTATATATAGTGGTATTTCCAAATTTAACAAAAATGAAACCATATTCCATGCATCTGGATCAGAACCCTTTTTTCAGAAAGGCCATCACCCCCTGGTATGATTCCAACCCTGCCTGCTGGATAGTGATGGGATTTTTGTTTCTGGTATTTGTCTTTGCCCTGACAGGCATCGCTGTGGCATCTGCAGACCCGGGCATGGAAGAACATGTCTGGTTTCCGGGCCTGCTGGCTTTTCTGGCTCTTTTTTTAACGATAAAAATATTTTTTCGGATGCGGCGACGGTTCAGAAGTGACTGATCAGGCGGGTTTTTCCGGCTGGATTAAAATGTCCAGCAGATGGTGCAGGATTTTGGCGGTGACCCCCCAGATTACCACATCTTCAAAAGGATAAGTCAGATCCATGATATGGGGCTGCTGTCCAAGATATCCTTTTTTCCGGTGTAATGCCAGCAGATGGGCCACAGGAATCTGAAAAACCCGGCTGATTTCCGCAGGATCGAACCAGATGGTTTCCTGCTGATTCCAGATTCCGGCAAATGCCTGGATATCTTTGTTGTTAATGGTCTGGAAATGGCCGAGGGAACCAATGACTTCCACATTTTCCGGAAGGATGCACAGCTCTTCTTGTAATTCCCGCAAAGCGGTTTCCATAGGCCCGGCATCAATCTTGTCCACATGCCCGCCGGGAAAAGCCATCTGGTTGCGCCAGGGATACCCTGCCACATCGGCTTTCTGGATGAACAACAGGTCCGTGCTTTTTGCATGGCATAAAAACAGGGCAATGACAGCAGTGGATTCAAACCGCTCCGGATCAGGCGGTGGCGGGTGTACCGCCCGGTCTAAGGCAGACCGGATCTGGTATATGCATCCATTGGTATGGGCCAGCATTTTTTCCATGATCAGCAACAATACCAGGGAAAGCGTTTGCATGTCAAACCGGTTCAGCCTGCTGATCCGGTCGTATCATGGCAGAACTTCCACCAGCCCGCCTGGCATTCTTGGCAGTAGCCGCTGGTGGTGTCCTGTGAACGGACCGTCAGATCCGGAGGGGGCCTGGTAAAATATGCCGAGATGGTTTTCAACCAGAAGGCAGCTTGTCGCGCTTCATTGTTCTTATGCAAACAGGCCCCCGCAGATCTCGGGCCGGGCACAGGATACTACCAGCGGCGGGGCTTGAAACAGAGTGCTGCACAGAGCGATCGAAAACCTGGCATGCTTATGGCAAATATCCAGTGGTGCAATTTGAAACTTGACATTCTTGTTTTTGCCACAATTATTAGAAAAAATTTTAGAAAAATTATTGTAACGTGATGACACACAACATTTTGAAACAGGAGTGACCATGACAGAGAAAAAAACACGCAAATTTAAAACCGAAGTCCAGCAGCTGCTGCGCCTGATCATCAATTCTTTGTATTCCAACAAGGAGATCTTTGTGCGCGAACTCATATCCAATGCATCAGATGCCATTGACAAGGCGCGGTTCAAGGAACACACAGAACCTGAATTGTTCAATGCTGACAGCGATTATAAGATACGTCTGGCAGTGGATCCGGAAAAAAGGACCTTTACCGTTACCGACAACGGCATCGGCATGACCTTTGACGAAGTCAATGATAACATCGGTACCATTGCCAAGTCCGGAACAGCTGCATTCATGGAAGCATTGGAAAAATCCAAAAACGAAACCAGCCTGACCCCGGAACTTATCGGGCAGTTTGGCGTAGGGTTTTATTCGGCCTTTATCGTGGCAGACAAAATCTGTCTGGAAACCCGGGCTGCCGGCGCAGAACAAGGAGTCCGCTGGGAATCTGACGGCCAGGGAACCTATACGGTCCAGGAGATAGAAAAAAAAGACCGGGGCACCACCATCACCTTGTTTTTGAAAGAAGGAGAAGAAGGGGATCAGGATTTCACTGATGAACACACAATCCAGCAGATTGTGAAAAAACATTCGGATTTTGTGACCTATCCGGTGGTCATGAACATGGAAAAAACCGAGCCTATCCCGGAAAATGAAATCATCAAAGACAAGGATGGCAAGCCCATAGGGGATACTTTCAGAAAAGTCAGAAAAGATGTGACCCTCAATTCCATGAAAGCCATATGGGCCAAACCCCGGGAAGAGGTTACACAAGAAGAACATGAAGAGTTTTATAAGCACATCAGCCATAACTGGGACAAACCCCTGGAAATCATCCATAAAAAATTTGAAGGGGTTACAGAATATGATGTGCTGATGTACATCCCCTCCAAGGCCCCCTTTGATCTGTTCCGACCCGAGCGCAAGCACGGGATGCAGCTGTATTGCAAACGGGTCTTTATCATGGATGACTGCAAGGAACTTTTGCCCGACTATCTGGGATTTGTTCAGGGGGTTGTGGATGCCCCGGACCTGAACCTGAACGTGAGCCGTGAAATTCTCCAGGAAGACCGGCTGGTGCGCAACATTAAAAAGAACCTGGTCAAAAAGATCTTTTCCACTTTAGAAGAGATGGACAAGGAAAAATATGAGGAATTTTACAATGAGTTCGGCCAGGCACTGAAAGCCGGAATCCCCACGGATTTTACCAACAAGGAGCGCATTGCCGCCCTGCTCCGGTATAAAACCACCAAATCCGGGGACAAATATGTGACCCTGGATGAATATATTGAAAACATGAAAGAGGACCAGAAGGAGATCTTTTATCTCACCGGTGAAAATCTCACATCCCTGATGAACTCCCCGCTGCTGGAATCCTTGAAAGCCAGGGATTATGAAGTGCTGCTCATGGTGGACCCCATTGATGAATGGGTCACCCAGTCTTTGACCGAATACAAGGAAAAGACACTCAAGAGCGCGGAAAAAGGTGACCTGGACGTGGAAAAGGTGGATGATGAAAAGAAAAACCAGTATTCTGCTTTGCTGTCTTTTCTCAAGGGGAAGCTGGATGACAGGGTCAAGGATGTTGTGGTATCCAACCGGCTCAAGGATTCCATATCCTGCCTGGCCGGAGATGACTGGGGTATGAGTGCCTATATGGAAAAAATTCTCAAGGCATCCGGTCAGAAAACGCCCGAGCAGAAACGGGTCATGGAGGTGAACGTCAACCACCCGGTTATGGAGAAAATCAAGGAAATATTTGAAACAGATACCACAAACCCTGTGCTTACCGATTATTCTGATCTGTTGTTTGACATTGCCGTGATCAGCGAAGGGGGCAAGCTGGACAACCCCTCCCGGTTTTCCAAACTTATGGGAGATCTCATGGCCAAGGCCATATGATTGTTTATTTTGAAACCCTGGGGTGTTCCCGGAATCAGGTGGACAGCGAAATCATGCTGGGAAAGCTTGCTGCTGCCGGACACACCCCGACCCGTGACCCGGCCTGTGCCGAAGTCATTGTGGTAAATACCTGCAGCTTTATATCTGCAGCTGCTGATGAGGCCGTGGACACCATACTGGACATGGCACAGTATAAGCAGCAGGGGACATGCCGCCGTCTGATCATCACCGGGTGCCTGGCCCAGCGGTACAAGGATGATCCGGATCTGACCGGAACCCTGCCGGAAGTGGATGCTTTTGTGGGCACTGGTGCCTGTGAACAGATTGTTGATGTGGTTGAAAAAAAGGCATCTGTTCCCCTGACCCTTTTTCCGGATCCCGACACACGCGGGTTTCAGAATCTTTTTGTTGACCGGGTCCTGTCCGGAGACCCTTTTGCCTTTGTCAAGGTGTCGGAAGGGTGCAACCGGCACTGCACCTATTGTATTATCCCCACGCTGCGGGGCAGACAACGGTCCAGGCCCATGGAAGACATCTGGGTCGAAGCCCTGACTCTGGTAAAAAAAGGGGTATCGGAAATTATTCTGACAGCGGAAAATACCACGGATTACGGCCAGGATCTTGGGAATGATACCGATTTTTGTCAGGTGCTGGAAAACCTTTCCTCGCAGGTGGCAGCGGTGAACCCGGATGTGTGGATTCGGTTTTTATACACCCACCCTGTATCTGTCACCCAAAAGACCATCCATACGGTAAAAAACCATAACAATATCTGTTCCTATTATGATGTACCCATTCAGCATGCAGACACAACCATGCTCCGACGCATGGGACGGCCATATACGCAAAAGGACCTGTACGATCTGTTTTCCATGATCAGAGATATTGATCCGGATGCAGTCCTGCGCACCACGGTGATCATTGGATTTCCCGGAGAAACCGATGCCATGTTCACCACCCTGCTGGATTTTATCCAGGAGGTGAAATTTGATCATCTGGGGGTATTCACCTATTCTGATGCATCCGATCTTGTTTCCCATGCATTGCAGAACCATGTGCCGCAGGATGTGGCGCAACTGCGCCATGATACCCTGATGGCCGCCCAGGAAAAGATCTCTGAACAGATCAACCAGAAACATGTGGGCAGGATGTATCCGGTGCTGGTGGAAGAAAATCCCGAACCCGGCCTGTTCATCGGCAGGACCATGTTCCAGGCCCCTGAAGTGGACGGGGTTACCTTTATTTATTCAGAAGGGCTTGCCACAGGTGCCTTTGTTCAGGTAAAAATAACAGATGCGTTTGCCTATGATATTGCCGGAGAGGTAGCAGATGGGCGGTTTGCGAACCGTCCTTCGCCGACTGCAGATGAGAACATGAAATTGCCGGGAAGCGGGCATGAATAAAGATTTGAAAGAACAGATTGTTGATCTGGTCACACCGGATCTGGAAAAGGTGGAACAGGCCCTGGAAGAAAATTTGTCCCCCCACCTGGACCTGGTGAAACAGATTGCCTCCCATCTTCTGTTCAGCGGGGGCAAGCGGCTGCGGCCCCTTTTGTTTATCCATGCTGCGCGCATGTGCGGATACAAAGGCACAAATGAGGTTTTGTTTTCCATTATTTTTGAATTTCTGCATGCTGCCACCCTTTTGCATGATGATGTGGTGGATGGTGCAGATATGCGCCGGGGGCGGCCGGCGGCCCATACATGCTGGCCTGCACCCCAGGTGGTGCTGACAGGAGATTTTCTGCTGGCCCGGGCCCTGGATATTGCCGCCGGAACAAAAGAACCCCGGGTGATTTCCGTGATTGCAAAGATTACCCGGGACATGTCCCAGGGGGAAATAGACCAGCTGGCCCAAAAAGGCAGAAAAGATCTGACCGAAGACCAGTATCTGGATATCATTGAGCGGAAAACAGCGGTTCTGATCCAGGGTGCCTGCCAGTGCGCGGCTATTCTGGCAAAGGTGTCCAGACAAAAAGAAAATGCATTAAAATCCTTCGGGTTCCATCTGGGCATGGCCTTTCAGATGGCAGATGACCTGCTTGATTATACGGCAACTGCAGAACAGCTGGGAAAAAATCCCGGGGCTGACATGCGGGAAGGAAAGCTGACCCTGCCTTTGATTTACAGTCTGGCAAGGGCATGTCCCAAAGACAGAAAATGGATGGAAAACCTGATGGCAAATCCGGACGTTGATCCAAGCCAGTTTAAAAAACTGCAGGAAAAACTTGTGGCATTGAACGCAATTGCCTATACTCGGGCGATTGCCCGGACCCATGTGGACAACGCCAAAAAAAGCCTTGAAATCTATGACAGTTCATTGTCAAAATCAGTGTTAACATTAATCGCAGACTATGCCGTCTACAGGAAGATATGATCATGGAAGCAAAAAAACAGGCCCTTCTATGGGCAGGGATCTGCCTGCTTATCGTGCTGCCGGCACTGGATACAGCTTTTGCCGCTCCGAAAACCGGTTTGTTGATAACGGTGACTACGGGAAACCAGAAAATTGTAGATGAAGATATTCCCGGCGCCAGACAGGCGGCTGTAACAGACGCTCTGGAGCGGGCTGTGGTGAACGCTTTTTCACACACCGTATCCCCCCGGGTGTTTGCATCCCATCTGGGATTTTTATATGGCCGGCTCTTGGACGCTGCCCGGGATTATGTAGTTACCTACAGGGTTCTGGGGGCAGTTGACCACCAGGATACCTACCTGGTTGGCGTGGAGTCAAAGATTAATCTGGAGTTGCTGGAACAGGCCCTTACTGAAGCAGGAATCCTTAATGTGGGAACAGATATGCCCATGATTTTGTTTCTCATCGCAGAGCAGACCCCAAAAGATCTGCTGCCCAGATACTGGTGGGGAAACAATCCGGAACCGTATAAATCCCATGCAGAGACCAGGATTATAGAGATAATGAAGGACAACCGGTTTAAAATTGCCGGTATGGGACCACAAAGACCGGATACCAGATTTTATGATATCCGTTTTCCATCCATTTACGATGCTGATGCTGCCGTGGACCTGGCAGAAAAAGTGAATGCTGATATGGTCGTAATCGGACGGGCCAGTGCTGCTGAATCTGCCAACCGCATGGGGGATGAGAAAATTTTTGATGCCGTCATAAAGCTTACCGCCTATGACGCGGGTTCCGGCCAGCAGGTGGTGACCTGTGAAAACACGGCAGCAGCCAAAAGCGATCCTGACCAGGAGGGTGATATCCGGGCCATTGAAAAAGCAGCAGACCTGGCTGCCATGGAACTGGCAGAAAAACTGGACCGTTACTGGAGTGGGCATTTGAGAAAAGAAAGCCATTTTGATGTTGAAATAACAGGCGATGGATTTCTTCCCCGGTTTATTGCATTGAAAAAGCGGCTGGCTGAAATAGGGGAAATTCAAAACATGCAGCCAAAGGAAATCGGATCTGACAGGGCAGTCATGGAACTTGTCTATAAGGGAAGTCCTTCGCATTTTGCAGACAGTATCATGCTCAAGACGTTTGAAGGATTCGGCATTGAAGTCGGCGCAGTCACAGACGATATTGTAAAGATCCGGTTTATTGATGAGGACCGGATTATGATGCCGGCGGATGTTCCTGCTGCCGACACAGTGGATGAAGAAAATATTGCAGAATAAGCAGTGAGGTCAAAACCGAACACATGGTCTGATCCAAAAAGATTTAGGGTTACTTTTTTCCCAAGCCCCGCCCCTGGTGGAGCCCTGTGAACGGCCCGAGATCTTACTGATCTGACGGTCCGTTCACAGGGCTCCACCAGGGGCTCCATATGGAAGCGCAGGCTACTATAGCAAATATTAGCGCTGGTTTCTGTTGACACAAAATTATAGTTCTGATAAAAGGACAAACTACATAAAGGTGTAAAGGCGCGTAACTCAGTTGGTAGAGTGCTACCTCGACACGGTAGAAGTCAGCGGTTCAAGTCCGCTCGTGCCTACCACAAAAATCAAGGGGGACAGGAAAATATTCCGACCCCCTTGTTGAATTTTAGATTCCAGTTGATTTTGTAGATTTTAAAAGACAGGTTTTAAAAATTTCAGTAGCCGTGAATAGTGGCTGGTACCATATCATCCTAGTACATGAGGTTTGGCAAAAACAAAATAATCTTGGGGAACAGGATGAGGATAAAAACACCGATGATTACGGCGATAAGAAAAGGGAAAATGCCCTTGAAAATTTTTTCCAGGGGTACTTCCTGATTCAGAACATTTTTTGCCACCCCATAGACCACATAAACATTGATGCCCACCGGCGGGGTGATAACCCCCATTTCCGTTACCATGACGATGATGATCCCGAACCAGATGGGGTCATACCCCAGTTCCATGACCACAGGAAAGAAAATCGGCACAGTAAGGGTAACAAAGGCCAGGGCATCCATGAAACAGCCGCCGAAAAAATAAATGAGAAGGATCACACCCAGAACCAGGACCGGCGATATTTCCAACCCTGAAACCCATCCGGCAATTTCAAAAGGAATACGGGTGACTGCCAGAAATTTGCCGAAAATGACAGCGCCGGCAATGAGCACAAGTACCATGCAGGATGTCCGCAGGGTTTCCATAAGGGATTTGACAAACCCTTCCCATGAGATCTGCCGCCTTGCAATGGCTATGACCAACACACCAAAAGCACCGATGGCTGCTGCTTCCGTAGGGGTGAACAACCCGATGAATATCCCGCCGATGACCAGTGTAAAGACAATCAGCGTCTCAGTCAGCCCCAGCAGGGCTTTGAATTTTTCAGCCCAGGAGAAAGATTCTCCTCTTGGCCCCTGATCCGGTGAAATGCGGCAGCGGATGTAAATGCAGAGAATAAACAGCAGGGTTACCAGCAGGGCCGGGAAGATGCCGGCCACAAACAGAGCGCCGATGGATTGTTCGGTAAGAATGCCGTAAATGATGAGGACCACGGACGGCGGCATGATCATGCCGATACCGCCGCCTGAAGCGACTGATCCGGTGGCCAGTTCGTCATTGTAGTTGTACCGCTTCATTTCAGGCAGCCCCACGGTTGCCATGGTGGCGGCTGTGGCCGGGCTGGAACCGCAGACAGCGCCAAAAGCAGTGCAGGCGGAAACCGTTGCCATGGCAAGGCCGCCACGGATGCCGCCTAAAAACTTGTAGCCTGCGTCATAAAGCCGTTTGCTGATTCCTGAGTTGAAACCCAGCTGTCCCATGAGAATGAACAGCGGGATGGTGGTCAGATCATATGAATTAAAGGTTTCATAAATGTTTCTTGATAAAAGGACCAGGCCGGCATTGGCGGATATCACAATGGAGAACCCGACAAATCCCACACTGGCCATGACAAATGCCACAGGCATGCGTGTCAGGAATAAAAGAAGCATGATGAGGATACCGATGATGCCAATAAATGTCGGGTTCATTTTGTATTCAACTCTCTTAATTGCTTGATATCGTGAAAAATGGTTTCCAGAATGGTCACCGTGAAGATCAGCAGACCAAACGCCAGCAGATAAACAATATAATAGATGGGAAATTCCAGGTTCATGGAAACCTCGCCTGTTTTGTAGATATCTTCTGCATATAAAAACATCTGCCAGGTTATCAGACAAAACAGGATAAAGGTGAGAGTCCGCGTGAAAATGTCAATCCAGGTCTGTGTTTTGTCAGGCAGCAGCCGCACCAGAATTTCCACCCCAACATGGCCATCCATTTTATAGGTGTAGGGAAGGGCTGCAGCCACCACGATGGTGGCCAAAAACCCCACCAGTTCAACGGAACCGAAAACCGGAGACTTGAAAAACCGCCCGATAACATCCACCACCGTAAGCAGCATCATGGCGGTGAGGGCAATGGCACCGATCAATTTCAGAACATCTGAAAATTTGTTCAGGGCCTGGAAAATAATACGCATAATCAATCCTGTTTTAAAAATAATGGGTTGCCAGGGGTAAAACAGGTGGCCTGCGCCAAAAAACCGGCCACCTGTTTTTGATACGACAGCTACTATAAGTTGGCTTTTATGTAATCGACAACTGCTTTCCCATCAATGCCTTTTTCAGCGACACTCTTAATATACTCATCAACCACGCTTTTTGCTTGTTTTGCCCATTTTTTTGCTTCAGCATCAGATTGTGAGATAACTTCTCCTCCCTTGGATTTGAAGAATGCCAGGCCTTCCTCGTCAGATTCATCCCATGCCTGGCCGTGTTTGAGGGCAAATTCCGCATTTATTTCCTGTATGGTTTTCTGCTGGTCCGCAGTCAGACTGTTCCACTTGCTTTTGTTCATGAATACGGCAAATGTGGTGGTGTAAGCGGTTGAAAAGTTCTGGGTCATATAATCTACCACTTCCCCTACTTTCCAGCCTTTGTTGGTTTCCATGGGGTGCATGGAGCCGTCCACAACCCCTTTTTGCAGCATCTGATAGGTTTCTCCCATGGATTTTCCCACGGGAGATGCTCCCAGAGCAGCGACAAGTCTTCCACTGGTGCCGGTACTTCTGATTTTCAGGCCATTGAGATCATCCAGGGTATGAACGGCCTTGTCCCGGGTATGAAGCAGTCCCGGACCATGGGCATGGAGGAACATAAGTTCCGTGTCTTTGAACTCTTCGGGATCGAATTTTTCCAATACGCCGTTGGCAATGTTGGTGGCCTGAACACCGGATGAATATCCCATGGGCAGGTCAATGGCTGCCGCCACAGGGAATCGTCCCCTGGAATAAGCCAGAACCGTCATGCCGATATCGGCAATGCCCTGGACTACGCCGTCATAGGTCTGGGGAGCTTTGGTCAAAGTACTGGCAGGAAAATAATTGATGGAAATCTCGCCGTTGGTGCGTTTTTCAACTTCTTTTATCCACGCTTCAGCCAGCTGGCTCTGGATATGGGTGGGAGGAAAGAAGTTGGAATAGGTAAATGTTGTTTTTGCAGCTGCATTCATGGCAAAGAATGCGGAAAAACAAAAAACCAATAGTGCCGGAATCGTTAACTTTTTCATCGTGTTGACCTCCTGAAATTTGGGTTCTGAAAAAGGGAAAAAAACTAAAAAAATATCCGGAAAGCAGTCACCTCCTTTCGACTCGGGTCATTTAGTGTTACAATGTAACTATAAATCAGCTGTATACCGTCACTATATTTAAAGATGTTAAACCCTGTCAAGTAAAAAATCAGATTTGAAAAAGAAAAAGACCGAATAATTGGTTGATAGATCAACTATAAGCGATTCACACACCGTGTGCCTGATCGACGTCATTTTTTCATTTTCCGTTAACCCATGCCCACATTCTTCAGGTGGTGTATGTCCGGCCGGGATCAGCACCCGGCGGTCCGGCCATACGGCGCTAACAGGAGGTATTGGGTTTATATAACTGGTGTTTACCTGTATGTGGTTACCCTGAAAAAATACTTGACATAGCTGTATTGTATCTATAAAGTATCTAATTAATAGCTTATTTGCTATTGTGCTGGAAAAATACAAAAAAGCAAGGGTTGGATCCAACCATATGGGCGGATACAGATTTTTCCTTGACATGTAGTTACAATGTAGCGTAATTATGGTTACATTGTATGGTCTATTATAATATATATATTACGGTAAAACATTATGCTGTGCAAAATTTATTTTGGTCTGACCGCATGTCAGGTATTTACGGCAATATAAAGAGGGGTAAATCATGAGGTACGCAGAAACAGGCTTTAATTTAGAGGTTGATCTTACCCGGGGGAATATTGAGAAACAGGCGACAGACCCCGGGGAAACCGAACTCTATCTGGGGGGGCTGGGAACAAACGCCAAGATTTTATGGGACCGGGTCGGGCCGGAAGTAACTCCTTTTTCTCCGGAAAATCTGCTTATTTTCAGTGCCGGCCTGCTCTGCGGCACCCCGGCCACCGGCTGCAACCGGACCATTGTGTCCACCATCTCTCCCCAGACCGAACTGATGGCCTTTTCCATGATGGGGGGATTCTTTGCCCCGGAACTCAAATATGCCGGGTATGACAAAGTGGTGCTGCGGGGTAAGTCTGAAAAACTGGTGTACCTGTGGATTCACAATGATACCGTGGAAATCCGGGATGCCTCCCATCTGGCCGGCAAAGGGGCTATTGAAACAGCGGAACAGATCCGGCAGGAGCTGGATCAGCCCAAAGCACAGGTGGCCGCCATCGGCCTTGCCGGGGAAAACCGGGTGTATTATGCCTCTGTGGAGCAGGGCCGGTCTTCTGCCAGCAGAGGGGGCATCGGTGCAGTCATGGGAGACAAACGGGTCAAGGCTATTGCCGTGCGGGGTACCAAAGACATCAACCTGGCCAAACCCGAGGAGTTTCTTTCTTTGTGCAACGATGTGCTGGCCTATATCAAACACAGAGAAGACAACCCCATCAAGGGGGTGATGCCCATTCTGGCGGGCCTGGGATCACCTCAGGAAATGAAGGTCCATGACGAAAAATGGCATACGGAAAATTTTATGTGGGGCAACTCCCGGACCCGGCGCAAAGGCTTCTGGAATGAAGACATTGAAAAACAGTGGACCGATACCCTGGAAGGGGCCAGAACCAGGCTGATCTCCTGCTTTAACTGCCCCATGAAATGCGGGGCCACCCTCTCCATGCCCGGCCTGCCCACCTATATGATGAAATGCTTTACCAAGCTGACCTATACCATGGCTGCCTATTCTGACCTGGATTTTGGTCTGCGGATCGCCCAGAAGGCAACGGAATACGGGCTGGACGGATTTTCCGCTCCCCAGGTCATGGCGTTTGCCCTGGAGCTGCTGGAAGCCGGCATTTTAAGCAAAGATGATTTTCCCGGCCTGCCCGAGGGCAATGAGGACCGGTTCTATTATCTGCTGGATATGATTGTGAAAAGAGAGGGCATCGGCGATGTCCTTGCCAAGGGCACCTACTGGGCCGCACAGGAAATCGGCAACGGGGCTGAAGAATACGCCCACAATACCATTAAAAAACATGAACAGCTGCCTTTGAAGCTGTCCATGCTCAATCCCATCTATTTTCTGATGTATTCCATCGGTGAAAAGATCAACATCACCCAGATTGAAGGCCAGTTTCCCCAGGCCCCCTTTCCCAAAAAAGAGCACAGAGAAAAATTCTGCGAAGACTGGATCCAGGTGCCCCATGAAAAATTCAAGCAGTATTTTATCGACTGGGAACTGCGGGGGGAAAACTCCATTCCCTACTACCCCACCGTGGACATGACCTGTGATATCGTGGAGTGGCAGGAGATGATGCATTATATCGATGATGCCCTGGGCCAGTGTGCCGGGCTGTCCTCATTTCCCCTCAAACCCCCTTATCATATCCACAACTATCCCAAATTCATCTCTGCCGGTGCCGGTATCGAGATGGACGAAGAAAAACTCACCCGGGCAGCCAAGCGGTACCGGACCCTGGTGCGGGCTGTGAATATCCGGCGGGGCATGCGGAGAAAAGATGAAAAGCCCCCTGAGGACCATTGGAAAAAGCGGTTTCCGGAACTGGAAGAAAAATTACTGGACGCCTATTACAAGCTCAAGGGCTGGAATGAAGAGGGCATCCCCACAAAAGAAGCCTTGGAAAAAATGGACCTGGGCTATGTGGCTGATGATTTTATCCAGCGGGGGATTATAACGGATGAAGAAACAGCGGATGTGCAAAAAGAAACACAGACCCAATAGTGTGGAGGGCAAAGACAGTGGGCAGTAAAGAAAAAGAAAAAAAAACCATAAAGACCATCAAGATTGACGTGGATAAATGCAATGGCTGCCGGGCATGTGAGGTAATCTGTTCTTCTTTCCACGCATCTCCCAAATACAGCTCCAACAATCCGGCAAGATCCAGAATCCGGATTATCCGAGAGCCTTTGCGCGATATTTATGTGCCGGTGTATGCCGGAGAATATACCATGGCGGAATGCGCAGGCAGGGACAAATACACCATTGACGGCAAGCAATATGACGAGTGCTCCTTCTGCCGGGCCTCCTGCCCTTCCAGGGAAGAATTCAAAGAGCCGGATTCCGGACTGCCGCTGAAATGCGACATGTGTGAAGGAGAAGATGAGCCGCTGTGCGTTAAGTGGTGCCTGGTGGATGCTTTGACTCTGGAAGAAAGAGAAGAAGAGGTGGAGGAACAGGAGGAGATGGAGGACCTGGAAATCGGACTGGAATCTCTGGCAGACAAATACGGCATGCAGACCATCATGGATACCCTTGCCCGCATGTCCACAGATGACAAAAGCAAATAAAAAGGACACACCATGGAGACCATCGCTCCTTTTATAGAGGTAATAGACGAAATCAGAGAGGCTGGCGGAGATCCGTATCAATTGTGCTTCCAGTGCGGATTGTGCGATGCGGTCTGTCCCTGGAACCAGGTCCGGCAGTTCAGCATGCGCAAAATCGTGCGTGAGGCAGCCTTCGGCCTGACGGAAATCGAGGGCGAGGATATCTGGCGCTGTACTACCTGCGGCACCTGCCCGGATCAGTGCCCCAGGGGACTGGGCCAGATCCAGGTGAGCCAGGCCCTGCGCCGGGTGGCCACGGAATACGAGGTGTTCCCCGCATCGGTGAAATCCGCCAGATCCGCCCGTGCCAGCATCATCTCCGAGGGCAACCCCCTTCAGGGGGAGCGTTCCGGCCGGGGGGACTGGGCTGACGGCCTGTCAGTCAAACCCTTTGAACCGGACATGGAGATCCTGTATTTTGTGGGATGTTATTTTTCCTATGACCCGCGCATGAAAAAGGTGGCACAGGCCACCGCCAATATCCTGAACACCGCCGGGGTGGATTTCGGGATACTGGGAGAAGATGAGAGCTGCTGCGGGGAGAGCATCCGCAAGATCGGCAGTGAACAGGTGTTTATCGACCTTGCCAAAACCAACATCAAGAACTTTATCGACCACGGGGTGAAAAAGATCCTTGTGTCTTCTCCTCACTGCTACCACACTTTCAAGAACGAGTACCCGGAGTTCATGGTGCACTTTGAGGTCATCCACATGTCCGAATTCATCCTGGAGCTGATCAACACCGGCCGGCTGAACCTGAACAAGAAAATGGATCAGACCGTGACCTATCATGATCCCTGCTACCTGGGCCGTCACAACCAGATCTACGAACCGCCCAGGCAGCTGCTGGACAAAGTGGCCGGTCTCACATTGAAAGAGATGAGCGCCAGTCGGAAAAGCAGCCTGTGCTGCGGGGGAGGGGGCGGCCGGATCTGGATGGATACCCCCCAGGCGGAGCGGTTCTCCGATATCCGTCTCAAACAGGCAAAAGATATCGAAGCCAAGGTGCTGGTGACATCGTGCCCCTACTGCATCACCAATTTTGAGGAAAGCCGCCTGAACCTGGAATATGAAGAGGTTTTAGAAATAAAAGATATTACCGAAATCATCAATGACGTGCTGTAAAAAATTATTGAAATGAAATACAGGTGATTTGTCAGCGGTGTCATAATGAACGGATGAGGAGATAAAAAGTGGTAAACAACGACGTACTGCCAAAGGAACATATGCAATTGTTTTCTGACAGCCTTAAGGACAGAAATTTTGGCGATGTAATGGTTGTGGGCGGAGGGGTCAGCGGTATCCAGGCATCTCTGGATCTTGCCTCGGCCGGATTCAAGGTGTATCTGGTGGAAAAAGGTCCCAGCATCGGCGGTCATATGGCCCAGCTGGACAAGACCTTTCCCACCAACGACTGCTCCATGTGAATACTGTCACCCAAACTGGTCGAGGTCGGCCGGCATCCAAACATAGAAGTACTCACATTCTCGGAAGTGGAAACCATAGAGGGGCAGAAAGGCGATTTTCAGGTCAGCGTGAAAACCCGTCCCAGATACATCATAGAAGACAAATGCACCGGATGCACCACCTGCATGGAATACTGCCCTGTGGAATACCCGGATGCGTTCAACCAGGGGATTTCCACCAACAAGGCGGTGCATGTGTATTTTTCCCAGGCCATTCCCCTGGTGGCCTATATCGATGATTCCTGCCTGTATCTTTCGGAAAAAAAATGTGATATCTGCCACGGGGTGTGCAAAACCGGAGCCATTGATTTCCGCCAGACACCCACCCGTACCCGTATCAATGTGGGTGCGGTTATCCTGTCATCAGGCATCACCCCTTTTGATCCGTCTGTAAAAGAGGAATACGGGTATTCTCATTATGACAATGTGGTCACCAGCATGGATTACGAACGGCTGCTGTCCTCCACAGGTCCCTATGAGGGCAAAGTGCTCAGGGCAAGTGACAAACAGCATCCAAAAAATGTTGCCTGGATCCAGTGTGTGGGCTCCCGTCGGGTGACTGAAAAGGACAATTCCTATTGTTCCGGGGTCTGCTGCACCTATACCCAGAAACAGCTGATACTGACCAAAGAGCATGATATGGATGCCCAATGCACGGTGTTCCACAATGATATCCGGTCATTTGGCAAGGATTTTGAACGGTATTTTCAGCGGGCCGAAGCATTGCCCGACACCCGGTTCATCAGAAGCTATGCATCCATTGCCGGTGAAAATCCGGAAAACAAAAACATCCGGGTCAAATATGCCACCTCTGATGAAGGGGTAAAAGAAGAAGAATTCGACATGGTGGTGCTCTCTGTGGGTCTGAACCCGCCCAGGGCGTATAAAGAGATTGCTGAAAAGTTTGGTATTGACGTCAATGCCCACGGGTTCTGCGATATTGATTCATCCAATCCGGTGCAGACCAGCCGTCCCGGTATCTTTGTCTCCGGCGCCTTCCAGGGTCCCACAGATATTCCTGAATCGGTTTTCACAGCCAGTGGCGCCGGATCCAGAACCGGTGAGATGCTCAATTTCCGCCGGGGAAAACTCTCCCGGGAGCGGGTGTATCCGGAAGAACGGGATGTGTCGGCAGAAGAACCCAGGATCGGGGTGTTTGTGTGTCACTGCGGGGCCAATATTTCCAGTGTGGTGAATGTGCCTTCCACGGTGGAATATGCAAAAACCCTGCCCCATGTGGTATATGCCACGGAACAGATTTTTTCCTGTGCCACCAATTCGGCAAAGGAGATCACCGACCTGGCCGTTGAAAAGGGCCTGAACCGGGTGGTGATTGCCGCCTGTTCCCCCAGGACCCTGGAGCCGTTGTTCCGGGATACACTCAGAGAAGCCGGATTGAACCAGTATTACCTGGATATGGCCAATATCAGAGAGCACTGCTCCTGGGTCCATGCCAGGCAGAAAGAGGAAGCCACCCAAAAGGCCCAGGACATCATGCGCATGTCAGTGGCACGGGCAGCCCACCTGGAACCCTTAAAGGAGTTCGACCTGCCGGTGAACAAGACCGCCCTGGTTGTCGGGGGCGGCATTGCCGGCATGACCTGTGCTCTGTCCATAGCCGCTCAGGGGCATGAAGTGGAACTGGTGGAAAAAAGCAAAGACTTGGGAGGCATGGTCAGACGGATCCATTCCACTCTGGAGGGCCTGGATGTGCAGACCTATCTGGATGACCTGATTGCCAGCGTATACAAAAACCCCCGCATTCATGTGTCGCATGAGGCAGAGATTACGGATGTGGCAGGGTATCTGGGCAATTTCACCACCACGGTGCAAACCGAAGGCCGCACCAAAACCATCAAGCACGGGGCATCGGTTCTGGCCATCGGTGCGGACATGTATAAACCCGCCGAATATCTGTACGGAGAAAATGATGCCGTGTTCACCCACCTGGAAATCGGAGAACAGATCGCCAAAGGCAATGAAGCTGTTGTCAATGCCCAAAGCCTGGTGATGATCCAGTGTGTGGGCTCCCGCAATGAAGAATTCAACTACTGCTCCCGGGTGTGCTGCGGCCATGCAGTGAAAAATGCGTTGAAACTCAAAGAAAAGAATCCTGATATGCGCATCTATGTCCTGTTCCGGGATATGCGCACCTACGGGTTTAAAGAGGATGCCTACAGAAAGGCTTCGGAACTCGGGGTGCAGTTCATCCGGTATACCCCGGAAGACCCGCCTGAAGTGGAAGCGGTATCAGAAAACGGATCTGATATGATCCGGGTCACGGTGACCGATCCCATCTTGGGGCAGCGCCTGGAACTGGATGCCGA
Organism: Desulfotignum sp.; assembly: GCA_011389575.1. Taxonomy (GTDB): domain Bacteria; phylum Desulfobacterota; class Desulfobacteria; order Desulfobacterales; family Desulfobacteraceae; genus Desulfotignum. The sequence goes on from JAABUB010000020.1 coordinate 34,876, forward strand.
CATCCTGTCTCTGGCAGCAGCGGTAAGGCCCCCTGCATCCATCCAGGAGATTGCCGGCCTGTTCAAGGTGACCCTGAGCCCGGATGATTTTTTCAAAGAAGCCCATGTAAAGCTCAAACCGGTGGAATTTGCCGCAGACGGTGTGTTTCTTTGCGGCACGGCCCATTATCCCAAACATGTTCCGGAATCCATCAACCAGGCCTACGGGGCAGCCGGCAGGGCAATCACCCTGCTGTCCCATGACACGGTGGTGGCATCGGGTTCTGTGGCAAAGGTGGATGAATATGCATGTGTGTCCTGCGGTGCCTGTATTACCGCCTGCACCTATGATGCCATCGAATTTCATGATACAACAAAAGGCAAAAAAGCCATTGTCAACCCGATTCTGTGCAAGGGAGACGGGCTGTGCAATGCCAAATGCCCCACCAACGCCATCGTGCTCAAGCATTTTACCAATGAAGCTTTGTGCGGGCAGATTGATGCAGCTGTAACTGCTGAAGATATTATGGAACAGATGGATGCTGTACTGGAAGAAGCATAAATACAAAAATCCCTTTACAAAAAAGGAGATGCAGATATATGAGTGCTGGTCAAGAATTTACACCGAAACTGCTGGGATTTGTCTGCCACTGGTGAGCATACGGTGCTGCTGACCTGGCTGGAGTTTCCAGACTGCAATATGCAAACGAGATGCGGCTGATCCGGGTGATGTGCTCGGGCAGGGTGGATTTGGAATTCATCTTCAGGGCGTTTGCCAACGGAGAGGACGGGGTGTTCATCGGCGGGTGCAAACTGGATGAATGCAATTATGTCACCCACGGCAATTATGATGCCCTGGCCAACACCTATATGGCCAAAAGAATACTGGCCCATATCGGGCTCAACCCGGACCGGCTGAGAATAGAATTCATGTCCGGTGCGGACGGCAACCTGCTGGCCCGGTATACGGATGAGTTTGCAAAACAGATAAGAGAAATGGGACCTTTGGGAACCAGTGAAGGCATGGACAGTGAAGAGGTGCGTTTCAAACTGGCTGCCGCCAGAAATCTGGTGCCGTTCATGCGGCTGGCGGAACGGGAAAAACTGCGGGTCCCGGTGAAATCAAAACAGGCCTATACCCGGTTTTTTGACAGCCCGGACACGGACCGGTTGTTTGACAGTTTGTTTTCAGACAAACTGGCGGTCAGCCAGATTCTTTTGCTGCTGGCGGAAAAACCGTTGTCCACCACTGAGATTTCCCGTCAACTGGACTTGAACCCTTCAGATGTGTCCCGGCACATGATCACCTCCTCCCGTCACGGCATGGTCATGTATGATACAGCCAGCAACTGCTATTCACTGGCCCGGGCATAAATTACTATTTGCAGGAAAGCATTCTATGGACATTGAAAAAGTAGATCAGATCATTGACAAGCATAACGGAGAGCCCAGCAATCTGCTCCAGATCATGCTGGATATTCAAAGTGAAAACAACTGGCTTTCCAAACAGGCCCTGGCACGGGTCAGTGAAAAACTGTCTGTACCGTTGACCCGGATCCAGCACATCGCCACTTTTTACAAGGCGTTCAGCCTGGTGCCAAAAGGGCGGCACAAGGTCCACATCTGCGTGGGAACCGCCTGCCATGTCCGGGGTGCCACAAGGATTCTGGACACGGTGGAAGATGCCACCGGCATCAAGCCGGGGGAAACGGATCTGGATTTAAAATTCAGCCTGGAGACCGTGAACTGCCTGGGCTGCTGTGCCCTCGGCCCTGTCATGGAGGTGGACGGCAAGGTCCATGGAAAAATGTCACCGGTGAAAACAGCACAAGCCTTAAAAACATATGAGTAGGGGAAAATTATGGCGCGGTTAGAAACGCCTGAAGCCCTGGAAAGCTTCAGACAGGAAATATTATCCAGAAAAGATCCTGACAATCCCTGTGTATCCATCTGTGCCGGTGCCGGGTGTGTGGCATCCGGAGCCGATGAGGTCATTGCTGCATTTCAAAAAGAGATCATGGACCAGGAACTGTCAGCACGTGTCTCCACCAAAGGCACCGGGTGCCCGGGATTCTGTGAGCAGGGACCCATTGTGGTGATCTATCCCGAAGAGATCTGCTATCTCCAGGTTGCGGCAAAGGATGTGCCTGAAATTGTCGAACAGACTATCAAAAACAAACAGGTGGTGGAACGGCTGTGCTACCAGGACCCGGCAACCGGGGAACGCGCGGTCAAAGAATCGGATATCTCCTTTTACAAAGCCCAGCAGCGCACGGTTTTGTGCAACAATATCAAGATAGATTCCAAAAGTATTGATGACTATATTGCCCTGGGCGGGTATACTGCCCTTGCCAAAGCCCTGGGGCAGATGACCGACCTGGAAGTGTTGGAAGAGGTGAAAAAATCCAATATCCGGGGCCGGGGCGGGGCCGGATTTCCTGCCGGCAGAAAATGGGAAGGTTCCAGAAACGCGGATGATCCGGTCAAATATGTGATCGTGAATGCGGATGAAGGGGATCCCGGAGCTTTCATGGACCGGGCCTTACTGGAAGGCAACCCCCATTCCATTCTGGAGGGCCTGATTCTGGGCGGCTATGCTGTCACAGCCCATGAAGGGTATTTTTATGTGCGCCAGGAATATCCCCTGGCAGTGGAAAATATCCTTCTGGCCATAAAACAGGCGGAAGCATACGGTCTTCTGGGAGAAAATATTCTGGGATCCGGTTTTGACTTCAAGGTGATTGTCCACCAGGGGGCAGGGGCGTTTGTGTGTGGAGAATCCACCGCGCTCATGACCTCTTTGGAAGGCAAGGCAGGGGAACCCAGACCCAAGTATGTCCGGTCCAATGTCAAGGGACTGTGGGAAAAACCCTCGGTACTCAACAATGTGGAGACCTGGGCCAATATCCCTTTGATCATCAATAACGGGGCGGACTGGTTCACATCCGTGGGCACGGACAGCTCCAAGGGCACCAAGATCTTTTCTTTGGTGGGAAAGATCACCAACACCGGACTGGTGGAAGTGCCAATGGGCATGACCCTCAAAGAGATTATCTATGATATCGGCGGCGGTATTCCCAACAACAAGAAATTCAAGGCGGTTCAGACCGGCGGACCGTCCGGAGGATGTATTCCGGAACATCTGCTGGACCTGCAGGTGGGATTTGACGAGCTGACCAAGGCCGGGTCCATGATGGGGTCCGGGGGTATGATCGTCATGGATGAGGATACCTGTATGGTGGATGTGGCAAGGTATTTCATTGCGTTTCTCACCGATGAATCCTGCGGCAAATGTGTGCCCTGCAGAGAAGGTTTGCGCCAGATGCACCGGATACTGACCAATATCACCCAGGGCAAAGGGAAAAAAGGGGACATCGAACTGCTGGAGGAGTTGTCTGAAACTGCGGTGGAAGCATCCCTGTGCGCTTTGGGCAAAAGCGCCCCCAACCCGTTTTTAAGCACCCTGAAGTATTTTCGGGATGAGTATGAGGCCCATATCAATGACCAGCGCTGCCCGGCTTTGTCCTGCAAGCAGTTGATTTCATTTTACATCGATCCGGACAAGTGCACGGGCTGCGGCACCTGCCGTAAGCAGTGCCCGGCCGATGCCATAGACGGGGATAAAAAACTGATCCACATTATTGACCAGGACAAATGTACCCGGTGCGGGACCTGTTTTGAGGTGTGCCCGTCCAAATTTTCTTCTGTGATCAAACTGTCGGGCGAGCCGGTGCCGGATCCTGTGGCACCGGAAGAGCGAACCATTCGAAAAAAGACAAAAGAGAAAGGTTAGGTCATCATGGGTGATATACAATTTGAGATTGATGGGCAAACCGTGACAGCGGATCCGGGCATGACCGTTCTGGAAGCCGCTCAGAAGGAAGGAATTTATATTCCCACCCTGTGTCACCATGAAAAACTGGAACCGTTCGGCGGATGCCGGTTGTGTGTCGTGGAAGTGGAGGACCGGGGCTGGACAAAGTATGTGGTGTCCTGCGTTTTTCCTGCGGCAAATGATATCATTGTCAGAACCCGGTCTGAGAAGGTGGACCGGCTGCGCAAAACCATCATCGAGCTGCTCATGGCCCATGCACCGGATGCACCGGATCTTGTGAAACTGGCAAGGGAATACAATGCTGATCCCGACCGGTATGAAAGGGACGCATCTTTTTGCATCCATTGCGGCCTGTGTGTGCGGTACTGCGCAGAAGTGGCCGGCAAAAACGCCTTAGGGTTCGTGGACCGGGGAATCAACAAGGAGATCAGCTTTGTGCCTGAGATTGCGGCACAAGTGTGCAATGACTGCAAGGAATGTTTTCCTTTGTGCCCCACTTCCTATCTCCAGGCAGCCTTTGTCTACACCCAGGCCCTGTCATTTCCGGATGCCGTAAAGACGGGACAGTCAGCCGGAAAATAACCGGCCTTCAATTAAGGATATAACCCGGGTGGACAATAAAAAAAATACCCAGCACTTTACGGTATTCAAATGCCGGTCAAAAACCTGTGAATCGGTTCCCATGGAATTGATAGGGGAAGAGCCGTTTTTGATCCGCATTGAAGACAAGTCCTATTCCGTGGTCATGCGGACTCCGGGGAATGAAATTTGGCATGCTGCCGGATTCTGTTTAGGCGAAGGTCTGGTGAACACACCCGGGGATATAAAAACCATGGGATATGATACCGACCTGGACCCCAATGTCATTGATGTCTGGCTCACGCCGGAACGGCGGCACAAGGTGGGCCATCTTCTTAAACGAAAAGGATTTATCAGCCAGACCAGCTGCGGTATCTGCGGCAAAGAGATGCTCAAAGACATTCAGTCGGCAGTGCAGCCTGCCCCGGACGGGTTCACCTTTTCTTTGGCCCGGGCCTTTGACTGTATTGCGGCATTGTCTAAAAAACAGAAATTTTACCAGCGCACCCGGGGCTCCCATGCAGCATTGCTGTTCGGGAAAACAGGTGATATACTGGCCTTTGCAGAAGATGTGGGCCGGCATAACGCCCTGGACAAAGCCATTGGAAAGGCTTTTCTGGATCACACCCTGGACCGGGCCCGGATTCTGGTGCTGTCCTCGCGGATCAGCTATGAATTGGTGCAGAAAGCTGCCCGGGCAAAGATTCCGGTGATGATCTCCAATTCCCGGCCCACGGCCCTGGCTGCCCAGATGGGAACCTCGCTGAATATGACCCTGGCCTTTCCCACAGGAGACGACCAGCTCATGGTGGTGTGCGGTGAAAACCGGATTATCCAGGACAATAACAACATGCGGGTGATATCCTGAAAAACAGGACAACCCCGGATATGAGCCAAATATAAGGAGGAACCATTGAAAATTCTGACAACTGTAAAAAAAGTCGTTGATGTGGAATTGAATATCCATGTGGAAAACGGCGCTATTGTGGAAAAAGGGCTGCAATATGTGATCAATGCCTGGGATGAAAATGCAGTGGAAGCTGCTGTTCAGCTCAAGGAGGCCCACAAGGCGGAAACCACCCTGGTCTCTTTGGGCAGCGGAGACAATACCGATATGATCCGCAAATGCTATGCCATGGGCATTGACAATGCCATTCACATCGATGATCCAGCACTTGCAAAGGCGGACTCCCCCACCTTTGCAAAGGTGCTGCAAAAAGTGTATGAAGCCGGTGATTATGATCTGGTGATCGCCGGTAAACAGGCCCAGGACACGGACGCCGGCCAGGCCGGCATCATGCTGGGTGAATTTTTGGGCATTCCCTGTGTCAGCAATGTCATTGAGATCAAAGTGACCGATGACACCCACATCCAGGTGTCCCGGCTGGGGGATGCAGGGACGGAAATCGTCGATGTGACCCTGCCTGCCGTGGTAACGGTGAGTGACAGCATCAATGAACCCCGGCTGCCGGCCATGCGGGGCATCATGATGGCCAAGAAAAAGAAAATCACTGTCATGGACCTGGCCGGCCTTGGTACCTCTTTTGAAGAGATCGGGGGCACTGCACCCGCATCCGAGGTTGTGGAATTCATGCCCGTACAAAAACGCAAGGGCGGACAGAAATTTGAAGGTGATCCGGCCGATATAACCGCCCGGGTGGTGCAGCTGCTGGTAAATGAGGCAAAGGTTTTGTAGCCCCGCACGCTGACCATATGTGACCATATGACGTCCGTTTACAGCGTGGACAAAAATACTGATACCAAACATCATACCCATATCAAATTGTAAGGATAGTGATTATGACAAATATACTTGTAGTTGCAGATATCAAGCAGGGCGTGCTTAAGGGAAGCACTGCCGAACTGTTGTCAAAGGCCCGGGCCCTGGGTGCCGCCACAGCTGCTGTGGCCGTGGGCAGCAATGTGGCAGATCTGGCCCCCCAGCTGGCTGCGGCAGGATCAGATACCCAGTATATCGTAGATGATCCGTCTCTGGAGATATTTTCCGCAGCCCCCTTTGCTGCGGCTGTGGTGGATGCGGCCAAGGCGTTTTCCGCAGACATGGTCTGGTTCGGGTTTTCCGAAACCGGCAAGGCAGCCGCCCCCAGGGTGGCGGTGCAGCTGGAAGCAGCCTGTGCCACTGAAATCATTGATGTGACCATGGACGGGGATGATCTGCATATCGTGCGGCCGGCCATTGCCAACAAGGTGCTCCAGAAGGTGAAAATCAACGTGCCCAAACTGGTGGCGGTGGTGCGGGCCGGGGCCTTTGAGGCGGACCCGGAAGTGACCGGTACAGAAAATGTGGTCACCCTGGATCCCCCTGAAAAAGACATGGCTGCCGTGGTCAAGGAATTGATCTCCGATGCCTCCGGAGAGATCGATCTGGCTGATGCGGATATTGTGGTGTCTGTGGGGCGGGGTGCCAAAGACCAGGCTGGTGTGGATCTGGTAAAAGCACTGGCTGATGACCTGGCTGCTGGATTCGGTTCCTCCCGGGCCATGGTGGATGCCGGGTTGATGGCCCATAACAAGCAGGTGGGCCAGACAGGAAAGATCGTTGCCCCGTCTTTGTATATTGCTGTGGGCATTTCCGGCGCCATCCAGCATCTGGCAGGCATGAACGGCGCCAAGGTGATTCTGGCCGTGAACAAGGATCCGGAAGCACCAATTTTTAATGTGGCGGATTTTGGGATTGTGGGGAACCTGTTTGATGTGGTACCATTGCTCAAGGAAGAAATTAAAAAAATACGGGCCTGAGCGCCCCAAACCCAAAATTTGTGCATGAGGTAGTTATGAGTCCCCTGTTGATGACAGTACTGCTTGTGGTGGGCCTGGGATTTTTTGCCAGGACCATGTATCAGAGAATTCTTTTGTTGATGTCCCTGGAGCCGGCTGACCGGTTCAACCGGATAAAAGACCGCCTGAAAAACCTGGTGACCATCGCCCTGGGGCAGAAACGCCTGGTGGGACGGAAAAAAGAGCGGGCATCCGGTATCATGCATGCCTTTATTTTCTGGGGATTCTGTATCCTTCTCATCCGCTCCATTACCCTGTACGGCGAAGGCTATGTCCATGGATTCCAGCTGCCGCTGCTGGGAGAATCCTCCTTTTTGGGGTATCTTTATCTCGCATTGAAGGATGTCACGGAAGGTATTGTCCTCATCATGGTGATCTATGCCTTTTATAGACGGCTGGTGGTCAAACCGCCCCGGCTACACAACACCTGGGAAGCCTATCTGGTTCTGGGTCTGATCGGGGTGTTGATGGTATCGGATCTTTTGTATGACGGGGCCCGGTTCATGCTTGTCAACGCCTATGGAAATCCAGGGGATCTGCATTATTTTAATAATCCCACATTCGGTAAGGAATTTGTCTGGACACCGGTGACGGTGGCGGCCGGTAACGTGATATCAGGGTTTTCTGCTGTGGGCCTGGAAAGGGTCATGGTGCTGATGTTCTGGGTCCATATCATCACCCAGCTCATCTTTTTGAACATTCTGCCCTTTGGCAAGCATTTTCATGTCATCACCTCCCTGCCCAATGTATTTTTCAAAAGCCCGGACTATCCCCATGAAAAGATCAAACTCCTGGATCTTGAAGATGAATCAGTATGGGAAGATGAGACCCTGGGTGTCAACCACCTGTATCAGCTCAACTGGAAACAGGGGCTGGACCTGTATACCTGCACAGAATGCGGCCGGTGCAAGGAGGTGTGTCCCACCTATGTCACGGACAAGCCGCTGAACCTGCATGATTTCAATGATACCCTCAAGGAGGAGATGTATGCCAATGCCGACAACCTGATCCTCCGGGCCAAACTGGCCAAAACCCTGACGGGCAATGAAGAAGCGGATGCAAAAACCAAGGAAAAGATGGCGGTGTTCAAACCTGAAAAAGCCCTGGTGGGAGAGGTGATCGCTTTGGACACCCTGTGGGCTTGCACCACCTGCCGGGCCTGTGAACAGGTATGTCCTGTGACCATCGAGCAGGTGCCCCGGATCATTGCCATGCGCCAGGGCCAGACCCTGATGCAGGGGGAATATCCTGAAGAACTCAACACCGCCTTCAAGGGCCTGGAACGGAACGGCAACCCCTGGGGTATCGGGTATGACAAACGGGCTGACTGGGCTGAAGGCCTGGATGTCAAGCTTATGGCCGATGACCCGAACGTGGAATACCTGCTCTGGGTGGGATGTGCCGGATCATTTGATGACAGAACCCAGAAGGTGTCCAAGGCCGTGGTTAAGATTCTCAAGGCAGCTGGCGTGGATTTTGCCATTCTGGGCACCGAGGAAAAATGCACCGGGGATTTTGCCCGAAGGTCCGGCAACGAGATGATGTATCAGATGATGGCCACAGAAAATATTGAAACCTTGAACAACTACAAGGTAAAAAAGATCATTGCCGCCTGTCCCCACTGCCTGAATACCCTGAAGCATGACTATCCCCAGATGGGGGGCCACTATGAGGTGATCCACCACACGGATTTCATCAACCAGCTGATTGCGGACGGTAAAATCAGGGTGAAAAAATCCCTTGGCGGTGCACTCACCTACCATGATCCCTGCTACCTGGGCCGGTACAATGAGATCTATGATGCCCCCAGATCCATTCTGGCCGGGATGTCCAACCAGGGCCTTTCCGAGCTGCCCCGCCACGGTACGGAAAGTTTTTGCTGCGGTGCCGGCGGGGGCCGTATGTGGATGGAGGAAACCATCGGCACCCGCATCAATGTGGAAAGATCCAGAGAAATTGTGGATGAAAAAGCGGAAACCGTGGCTGTGGGCTGTCCTTTCTGTCTCACCATGATCGAGGACGGTATGAAGGAACTGGACAAGGATGAACAGGTAAAAACCAGAGACATTGCCGAACTGGTGGCAGAACATCTCGCTTAGAAAGACCGCACAGTCAGACAAACAGACAAAAGATAAAGACAAACAAAATACAGAACAGCACAGGCAAAACAAAGACACAAGCCCGTCTTTGTTTTGCCTGTGTGTTTGATTCAGGGAGGATACCATGCAGTACCACATGCCGTCACGGCTGTATTTCGGACCCGGGGAAATTCAGCAGGTGTCAAAGGTTTTAGAGGCAAAAAATCCGGTTCTGGTGACAGACAAAGGGGTGGTCAAAGCCGGGCTTCTGGAGCCGGTGCTCGACCAGCTGGGAAAGATACCCGTATTTGACAGCATAGAGGCAAACCCCAAATCCGATACCATCAACAAAATCGCTGCACAACTGCGGCAGCAAAAGCCGGATCTTGTGATCGGCGTGGGGGGCGGCAGTCCTCTGGATGCGGGAAAAGCCCTGGCCCTGCTGGCCACCAACCCGGGAAATATCCAGGATTATGAAGGCAAGGCAAAATACGTTACCGATCCCCTGCCGTTTGTGGCCATTCCCACCACTTGCGGTACCGGATCCGAAGTCACCTGGGTGTCGGTGATAACCGATGTGGACCGCAAATTCAAGATGAGCATCAAGGGCCCTGAGCTGTATCCGGCTGTATCCATTGTGGATCCGGATCTTATCATTACACTGCCGAAGCCCATGATTGCATCCACCGGTATGGATGCGTTGACCCATGCAGTGGAAGCCTATCTGGCAAAACCTGCCACCCTGATCACCGATACCCATGCAGTAAAGGCGGTGGGACTGATTCTGGGATCCATTGAAAAGGCTTTTACCGATATCCAGGCCAATGCCCGGCAAAGAGAAAATCTCATGTACGGCTCCATGGTGGCGGGCCTGGCATTCGGCAATGCCGATGTCACTGCAGTGCACTGCATCTCCGAGTCTATCGGTGCTTTGTATGATATTCCCCATGGGGTGGCCAATGCCATGTTTCTTCCCCATGTCCTGGATTACAATCTGCCGGCCTGCACCCGGAAAATGGCAGTCCTGGCCCGGACCACCGGCATTGATGCCCCATCCGATGACCAGGCAGCAAAAATCTTCATCCAGAAAATCAAAGACCTGTCAAAGACTCTTCAGATTCCAACTTTCAAGGATCTGAATATCGGATCTGACCAGTTTCCATTGATTGCCGATATGTCTTTTAAAAATAATTCCAATGCATCCAATCCCAGGGATCTGGATCCGGCCGACTACCTGAACATCCTGGAAGCCGCCCACAGGGCCTAACTTTCCTGGAACCCCCCAGCAAAGGAACCGGTATGGATTTTAATCCCTGCATGAAACACCAGCTCATCCGCAAGACTGTGCAGGAATTTGCGGAAAATGAGATCCGGCCAAGGGCCGCGGAAATGGACAAAGGTCCGGGATTTCCCGAAGATCTCATGGAAAAGATGAAACCGCTGCACTATTTCGGGCTCCAGGTCCCCGGGCATCTGGGCGGGGCCGACCTGGACAGCACCAGCTATGCCATTGTGGTGGAGGAAATTTCCCGGGTGTCTGCAGCCCTGGGCCTGTGCATAACCGTGCACAACAGTGTGGGGATTTATCCCATTCTCAGGTTCGGCACCAGGGAACAACAGCAGCAGTTTGTCCCGCCCATGGCTGCAGGTGAGAGTATCGGCGCCTTCTGTCTCACCGAGGCCAATGCCGGTTCCGATGCCGGCGGTGTGGAGACCGTGGCCCGGAAGACAGACCACGGCTTTGTTCTCAACGGCACCAAGATTTTTGTGACCAACGGCGGTATCTGCGGCACCATTCTGGTCTTTGCCGTATCCGATACCGATTCGGCCCGGTCCTCTGTGTTTATCGTGGAAAACCTCACCCCGGGTTTTTCCGTGGGGGAGATTGAAGATCTGTGCGGCATGCGGGCCAACCCGGTGGCATCCTTGTTTTTTGAAGACTGTGCCATTCCGGAAAACCACTGCCTGGGAACCATGGGCCAGGGATTGAAAATCGGGCTGTCCGCCCTTGATACCGGACGTATCGGCATCGCAGCCCAGGCCCTGGGCATTGCCCGGGCCGCGTTTGATGAATCCGTGTCCTATGCCAAGGCCCGCCAGCAGTTCAAACAGCCCATCTCCCGGTTCCAGACTATCCAGAACTACCTGGCGGACATGGCGGTCCAGATCGATGCATCACAGCTTCTGCTCTACCGGGCCGCAGCCTGCAAAGACAGCGGCAGACCGTTTTCTGCCGAAGCTGCCATGGCCAAGCTCCACTGCAGCACCACGGCAAGGATGGTGACGAATCTGGCGGTGCAGATTCACGGGGGATACGGATACAGCAGAGAGTATGACGTGGAGCGATATTTCAGGGATGCCAAGGTCACTGAAATTTATGAAGGCACCAGTGAAATCCAGCGCATGGTCATTGCCAAAGATATTCTGACCCGGCCCACCTGATAACAAATAAAGGCATGTGTATGTTACATATCATTGTGTGCATCAAACAGGTCCCCATGGTATCGGAACTGCCCTGGGACTCTGAAACCGGGACCCTGAAACGGGAAACCGCCCAGGGCATGATGGATCCTTCTGCCCGGCGTGCCCTGGAAGCTGCCTTGCAGATAAAGGCGGGTATGGGAAAAAACCAGGCCCGTATCACCGCGGTTTCCATGGGACCGCCCATGGCCGCCGAAATTTTGTATGAGGCAAAAGCCCTGGGAGCAGAGCAGGGGTTTTTGCTCACAGACCCGTGCATGGCAGGAGCCGATACCTGCATGACCGCCTTTATCCTGGGAAAATTTATTACAGATCACTGTCCGGATGCCGGCCTGATCCTGTGCGGCTCCATGTCCAGTGACAGCGAGACCGCCCAGGTGGGCCCCCAGCTGGCCGAAGCGCTGGACATTCCGGCCATCGGATATGCCGGCCGCCTGGAACTGGTCCATGACTGCATCCGGGTGGAGCGGCACGTGGATGATTTCATGGAATTGATGGAGATGGATCTGCCCGGGCTTGTGACCATTGACCATGCCGGTGAATCTGATCTGTATACCCCCCGGTATGTGGCCCTGGGCGGCGTGGAAGCGGCATTCAACGCCGGTGATATCCGGATTATGGACGGCACGGCACTGGGGCTCAACAAGGATTTCAACGCCCTGACATCCTCTCCCACCAAAATTATTGATGTATATTCCCCTGTCACCCGAAAAGAAAACCGGGTGCTGACAGGTGCTGTGAAAAAAATGGTGGACACCCTGTTTGATGATTACGGCAAAATTATTTCCAGTGCCATGGGAAAAGATCTGAAAACCCATGACCACGAAGGGGACGTATGAGTGTGGAAAAACAGATCTGGGTATGGGCGGATTACAGAAATTATTTCCAGAGCCGGGTCACCCTCCAGATTCTGGCCCGGGCCAGCGAACTGGCAGAAAAAACCAATGCCACGGTGTGTGCCGTGGTGTTCGGAGACAAGGTGGATG
>JAABUB010000021.1 GCA_011389575.1 Desulfotignum sp.
CGCCTTGAGCTGGTCGCCTTTGAGGGTGTCAAGGTCGGTGCCGTCAAAGGTGACGGTACCGGACGTGGGATCTTCCAGCCGCAGCAGGGTCCGGCCCAGGCTGGATTTGCCGCATCCTGATTCGCCCACCAGGCCGTAAACTTCTCCGGATTTCACCGACAGGCTGACCCCGTCCACGGCCCGCACCACACCTTTCCGGGACCCGAACCCGGTTCCCTGCACCGGGTAGTGTTTGAATACATTTTCAGCAATGAGCAGGCGGTCGTTCATGGGGATACCTCCAAAGGATGCCAGCAGCGCACCCCATGGCCCTCAGCTACCTCCTGCCAGGGCGGGGTCTGGCGGCACCGGGCTGAAGCTGCATCGCACCGGTCCTGGAAAGCACAGCCTGGCGGCAGGTTGAGCAGGCTGGGCACCGCGCCCCGGATGGTGGGCAAGGGGCCGGTGCAGCCGCGTTTGGGCAAAGAATCAAAAAGCCCCCGGGTATAGGGGTGGGCCGGGCAGGAAAACAAGACATTTACATCAGCGGATTCCACCATTTTGCCGGCATACATCACCACCACCCGGTGGCAGGTCTCCGCCACCACGCCGAGGTCGTGGGTGATGAGCATGACGGCCATGCCGATCTCCTTTTGCAGCTGTTTCATCAGTTCCAGAATCTGGGCCTGGATGGTGACATCCAGGGCTGTGGTGGGTTCATCTGCGATCATCAGGTCCGGACGGCAGGCCAGGGCCATGGCGATCATCACCCGCTGGCGCATACCCCCGGATAACTGGTGGGGATAATCATCGAGCCTGGAACGGGGTTCCGGGATGCCCACCAGGTCCAGCAGCCCGGCAGCCTCCTGCCGTGCCGCCGCCTTTTTCATGCTGCGGTGCTTTCTGAGGGGCTCCATGATCTGGAACCCCACCGTGTACACCGGGTTGAGGCTGGTCATGGGTTCCTGGAAGATCATGGAGATCTGGTTTCCCCGGATATCCCGGATCACCGGCAGGGGAGCGGTAACCAGGTTTTGTCCCTTGAAAAGGATGCTTCCGCCGGCAATGCGGGCAATGGGCCGGGGCAGCAGCTGTAGTATGGACAAGGCGGTCACGGATTTGCCGCAGCCGGATTCTCCCACCACCCCCAGTGTTTCTCCCGGGTTGATATGAAGGTTCACGCCGTCCACAGCGGTGAGATCCCCCCGTTTGGTGGTGAACCGGGTTGTCAGATTCCGGATTTGCAGTATCGGTTCCATTTACTGGGACCTCAAGGAGGGATCCAGGACATCCCGCAGCCCGTCGCCGAACAGATTGAATCCCAAAACAAGAATCAGAATGGCGGCACCGGGGAAGGCCGCCACATGGGGTGCCAGTTGGATGTACTGCCGTCCTTCGCTGAGCATGGCCCCCCACTCGGGGGAGGGCGGCTGGGCCCCCAGGCCCAGAAAGCCCAGGGCTGCGGCCTGGAGCACGGCCGTTCCCATGCCCAGGGTGGCGTACACGATGATCGGGGGCAGGCAGTTGGGAAGGATGTGTTTGAGCAGGATGCGCAGGTGGCCGCCCCCCAGGTGGGAAATGGCCTCGACAAACAGCATCCCTTTGAGGCTGAGTACGCTGGATCGGACAATCCGGGCGTAGTGGGGAATATACACGATGCCCACCGCCACCATGGTGTTGGTGAGGCTGGGTTCCAGTATGGCGGTGATGAATATGGCCAGCAGGATCGCCGGGAAGGCCAGCAGCATGTCCATGCAGCGCATGATAATGCTGTCGATCCGTTTGCCGAAGTAACCGGACAAAAGCCCCAGGATGGTGCCCGGGACCAGGGAGATGGTCACCGATATGATCCCGATCATAAGCGAGATGCGGGCACCGTAGATGACACGGCTCAACATGTCCCGGCCCAGGCTGTCCGTGCCGAAAAGGTGCTGGGCGCTGGGGCCCTGGAGCCGGATCAGGGGCGAGGGGATAAGGGGGTCTGCCGGTGCGATCCACGGCCCGAACAGGGCCACCAGCACGATCAGGGTGATCAGAACCAGCCCGGTCAGGGCACTGACGCTTTTTCTCAGATCGGTGAACATGTCCAGCTTACTCATTGACGCGTATCCTCGGGTCCAGTACCACGTAAATCAGGTCAACGGCCAGGTTGATGACCGCCATGAGCAGGGCAAATACCAGGATGCATCCCTGGACGGCCGCATAATCCCTGCCGGAAAGAGAATCCACCACGTAGCGCCCCAGCCCGGGCCAGCTGAAGATGGTTTCAGTGAGCACGGCCCCGCCCAGCAGCAGCCCCAGGTTCAGCCCCAGCACCGTCACCACCGGCAGAAAGGCGTTGCGCAGGGCATGGCGGAAAATAACCACCAGTTCGGTCATCCCCTTTGCCCGGGCGGTCCTCACATAGTCCATGTTCAAAACCTCCAGCATGGCACTGCGGGTGATGCGCGCCACAATGGCCATGGGGATGGTGGCCAGGGTAAAAGCCGGCAGAAGCAGGTGTTTGAGGGCAGATACAAAGGACTGCCAGTTGCCGGCCACCACGGCATCCACCATCATCAGACCGGTGACATCCGGGACTTCCAGTCCCAGGGAGATGCGGCCCATCATGGGCAGCAAAGGAAATTTGACGGCAAACAGGTAGATCAGCATAAGCCCCAGCCAGAAGATGGGCATGGACACCCCCACTAAGGCCATGAACATGGCGCCGTAATCCCAGAGGGAATGCTGTTTTACCGCAGACATCACTCCGGCGGCAATACCAAAGACAGTGGCGATGCACATGGCAGCCAAAGAGAGTTCCAGGGTGGCGATGAGCCGTACCCAGATCTCCCCGGTCACCGGCGCATTGGTACGGACGGAGTGGCCCATATCCCCCTGGACAATGTTGCTGATATAAATCCAGAACTGGGTAAACAGCGACTGGTTGAGTCCGAGCTGTTCCCGCAGGCGGGCCAGTTCTTCCGGGCTTGCAAATTCACCTAAAAGCAGCTGGGCAGGGTCCCCGGGAATCATCCTGAGCATCAGGAAGACCACCACGGAGACCCCGAACATGATCAGGGCCAGGTGAAACAGCCGTTTTGATATGTATCCCAGTGTCATTGATTACAAAAAACTTAGTTCTTGGTGACCATCTGGAAGCTGTTGAGCCCGTTGGGACGCAGGGGCACATTGCCCAGCCGCTTGTTGTAGCAGCGGACGATGGTGGTGTGGACAAGCGGAATCCAGGGCGACTCGTTGTGGGCAATCTCCTGTGCTTTCAGGTATTTTTTGGTCCGTTCCTCTTTGTCAAAGATCTTCTGGGCCTGTTTGCACAGTTCGGTGAATTCAGCATTTTTCCACAGGGCCACATTGGAGGCACCCGGTGTCTCGGCCGTATCCGCAGACAGCAGGCCGTACAGGAAGTTGTCAGGATCGGCATTGCCCCCCAGCCATCCCAGCATGCACATGTCATGCTCGCCGTTGGATGTCTTTTTCAGGTATGTCCCCCAGTCCATGCGCACGATTTTGGCTTTCACGCCGGCAGCGGCCAGGTAGGCCTGGATCAGTTCAGCCGTCTTCACCGGGTCCGGCATATAGGCCCGGCTCACCGGCATGGCCCACAGCTCCAGTTCCCGGGTGAAATCAAACCCGGCTTCCTTGAGCATCTTTGTGGCCTTGGCAGGGTCATATTCATAGGGTTCTATGGCATCGTTGTACCCCCAGATGGACGGGGGGAAAGGGTTTTTTGCCGGAATGGCCATGCCCTGGAAAATGGCCTGTATGATAGTATTTTTATCAATGGCGTGGCTCAGGCCGATGCGTACCTTGGGGTCTTTCAGGTAGGGTTTTTGTGTATTCAGGGCCAGGTAGCCCACATTTACGCTGGGCCGTTTGATTATGGCCAGGTCGGAATTTTTTTCCACAAGCTTTATGCTGTCCGGATCCAGGTCGTCGGCAATGTCCACGGCCCCGGACTGCAGGGCCATCAGGCGGGCCGAGGGTTCAGGGATGGATTTGAGGACAATCTGTTTGACCTTGGCTTTTTCTCCCCAGTAGTCATCATTGCGTTCAAACACGATCTGGTCATCCTTCACCCATTTGACGAACTTGAAAGGACCTGTCCCCACGGGGTTTTGACCGATCTGATCCTTGTATTCGTGCATGGCCTTGGGGGACAGGATGGGGCACAGCCACAGAGCCAGGTTGTTGAGAAGCGGGGCATAGGGTTTTTCCGTCACCAGCTGGATGGTGAAGTCATCCACCACGTTGATGGCTGTGACCGGTTTCAAAGACAGGCTCAGATACCGCCATTTGCCATATCCGTGCAGGGGATGGTTCTCATCGATGATCCGGGCGAATGAATCATAGACCGCCTGGGCGTTGAACGGTTCACCGTCATGAAAGGTCACCCCTTTGCGCAGCTTGAAGGTCCAGGTGAGACCGTCTTCTGAGACGGACCAGGATTCTGCCAGCTGCGGTTCCACGTCCATGCTGTCTTTGCCGAAGATCACCAGGTTTTCCAATACCTGGATGCCTGCCTTGATGGATTCCCCGTCCGTGGCCTGGGCCAGGTCCAGGTTCACCGAATCACCGCCACGGCCCCAGATCAGTGTATCGGCCTGGGAAGCCAGAACACCTGCCGGCAGCATGAACAATGATGCCAGAAGCACTACCAATAACCGTTTCATACCTCTTTCTCCTTATAATTTTGAAATTTATGGCACACATGTACCGAAAACCGGGTCAACAGACCGGATGCGGTACGCTTCTATTTATTTATTGGAAACCTTCATTACCTATGGGTGTTCACGGAAAATGTCAAGAGTAACATTTTATGCCCGGCCTTGCCAGGCAAAGGTTACTGTGCCGGGTTCTTCCTTTCGTTTCAGCACGGCTTTATTTTCTGTTTGCATTCTTTTGAGCACGGTATCGATGATCACCAGATGGGCCCTGGTACAGCGTTCCAGCCAGGGACCTGTGGCCACTTCATCCAGCACCTCGGTAATGATTTCACTTTTTACCAGGGGCCATTTTTGGTTGCCGAAATTGATTTTACTGATCCGCTCACAGGTGGGAGTCACCACCAAAGATCCGGCCATGTCCGAGTCGTACACTTTTGGTTCAAACGCCTTGGCATACCGGAGGTACCGGTCAAAGATCTGCCGGTTCTGGGCAACCATATCTGCCTGGGTTTCAAGGGCGGCAGACATCTCCCGGGCAAGAGCAGTGGCGTTGTTGCTGCCGGGATGGCTGTCCTGGCCGTAAAAGGGAAGGATGGCATAGATAAACGAGCGGGGAATCCAGTGCTCCTTGAAACGGGGATTGATATACCCGGAAAAGGGCTGTTCCCACTCATGGCTGGGAACACCGTGCAGGTCGATCATGTATTCGGGCAGCCACCGTTCGAACAGCCGGGCTTTGACCCGGGCTTCGCTGAACCGGGTGTCCCTTTTAAAGTATTCACCATACCATTCCATGCCCAGGGCATTGTACCGGGCTGCATGCAGTTTATGGTCCGGAGATTCGGGCAGCATCCTTTCAAGCGTGTCCACTCCGTCAGCGTTTTCCAGGGGCACCACCACCAGGTTGATCCGGTTCGGCACGCCCGCGGTCCTGCCAGTGGCGGCAAGTTCATGGAGAAGGGCCATGGCGGCATTGGTGCCGGATACCTCATTGGCATGGTGCCGGGCATTGATCAGCAGGGTGGGCTTGAGCAACCGGGCCCGCCGGGCCGGCATGTTTCCGGCTGTGGCTTCCACAGCCAGAATATCTTGCCCCAAAAGGCTGGTCCCGGCGTGCCACACCCGGATGCCCGGGCGGCCGGACAGATGCCGGGTCCATGCCCGGACTGTTTCGCCCGTGGGAATTGAGTGAAGATCCGGGGCGGCAACAGATTTACTGGGTGACAGGGCTGGTGTTTTTCGGGCGGGACGGGCAATGTAGCGGACTCCTTTTTTATGGGCTCTTAACCTGAAGCCCCGGGACCTGGCAGCCCCAAACCACCGTTCCTTTTCACCCGGGGGGAATGGAGGTCTGTCCTGGAAAAAATCCACGAACAGTGAACCTTTGCGGTACCCGATATGGTCTATCTCCGGCCTGGGCAGGGGAGGAGAAACAGGTGCGCGCATCGGTTTCAATCTGAGGCGGGCCCAGGGCTTTGTGCCGCCGGCGGCACGCATCAGGGGGACAATCTGTCCCAGCTGCATTGCGCTGTCCGGGCAGTGCTGCTGTCGGAACGCCTCCATAAAGGCCAGCAGGCCGAAATAGAGGTCTTCATGCAGGGCTTCCATGGGGGCGATGCGCTCCTGGGCCAGCCCGGCAGATTCCTGGCTGTCATCAATGGCCACCTCGATCTGTATCTCCTCCCAGAAGGCCAGGGCATTGCACCGCTCTAACCCGGGCAGCATGCGGACCATGGCCGCCGACATCGCGGGCAGCCATTTTTCCTGGAACCGCCGCCAGAAAAGTTCCCGGTCCGTGGGAACAGGGCATTGATGAACCATCCGGCTGTCTCGAAGGATCTCGAACCCGGCCTGGGCGGGGTAGACCTGTTGGTCCCGCCGGTTTTCCAATGTATAGAAAAGCTCAGACACCGGGACTGTGAGGGAATACACGGCAACCACCCCGCCGGCAGCATCACAGGCGGTCACCGTGTAATCAGAGGACTGGGTATCATCCAGTGTCATCTCCACGTGATTTGTCTGCCAGCCCCGCCGGTCACAGATAACATCCGGTGCCGGATACATCTCCTGGATCCACCGGGCTTGGGATTCCATCTGTCCGGGGCGGCAAAAGGGGCGGCAGCTGATCTTCAGGGCGCAGACCTTGCTTGGCAGGGAGGGTTCCACCTCTTCCAGCAGCCAGCTGACAGCCGGCTTGTGGGTCCGCAGTACCACAGTTTTTGGTGTATATCCTTTTTGTTTCAGCACATGGTCCAGCTGGTCTTTGAATGCCAGACGGTCCGGATATGGCCCCCCTGTAAATGCTTTGCATTGGATCGGGCCGGTGCCCTTTGGAATTGCAGCTGCCTGATCCAGAATGCGGGCCTTTTCCCCTGCCATGGTCATGCGGCGTTTAATGGGTTTTTGCACTGGCGGGTTTTCTTTGACAGGCTGGTTGACCCGGGTGCCGGCTGCCAAATGGGCGGCATCGCAAAACTTTTTTTTCCAGGATTCCAGGGCTTCACCGCCGGGGGCATCAGTTTCAAACCACAGACGGGTCACCTCCCGGATCAGGGCCGAAAGTTCCCTGGTTCTGCCGGAGGCTTTCAGGTGGTTGCCGCAGCACCTGATCCTGGCTTCAGCCAGGGTGTTTTCTTCTATGGTCAGACACATTCCATCTCCTGGACAATATCCTACATGGGCCAGGGGAAGGGTAAGTTCCGTGGCACGGGCCGATGCAGCGCTGATAAGGGAAAACAGGGCCAGGCCGCAGGCAGCAGACAGGTGCAGGGGCAGATCCAGAGTCAGGGCCAGCCGGGAGCTGCGGGGGTCCTGATCTGACGTCGGCAGCAGAAGATCGGCCAAAGAGGTTATATCAAAAGCAACGGGATCGGAAATAACAGGACCCTGCGGAGAATGC
Source organism: Desulfotignum sp. (assembly GCA_011389575.1). Classification (GTDB taxonomy): domain Bacteria; phylum Desulfobacterota; class Desulfobacteria; order Desulfobacterales; family Desulfobacteraceae; genus Desulfotignum. The sequence continues at coordinate 7,543 of JAABUB010000021.1, forward strand.
CCGCGGGTGTCCTGGCAGACAAGGGGCACCTGGAACCCTGCATTCCTGCCGTTCTGATCAAACATCCGGCCGCTGACCGCCCCCTCTTCTGCCAGTTCAAACCGGACAGCCCGTTTTGTATAAGCTGATATGGCTCCTGTGGCAAGGGCATCCAGCAGCTGTTTCATTGCCCCGGGGCTGTGGCCTGAAAGCTGCCATCCGCGCTGGCGGTTTTTTTCCAGGCAGGCGGCCCATGGGACCTTTCCGGCGGGGCTGTCCACATGCAGCATCCCTTTTTCCGCCCGGGTGCAGGGGATGGGCGGTGCGATTCCCGGACCGCAGGATTCCATATTCAACCGGGCGGTCAGGTTGATCAGGCCGGCCCAGACCGGGCCGCTGTTCATCTTCGGGGCAATGCCCAGAGACAGGTGGATGCGATCCGGGTATCCGTCTTTGTCATGGTCTGAAAACAAAGGGGTTCCGGTTGAGAGATGTCCAAGATTCAGCAGGGGAAGCATGGCTTCACTGGCTGTCTGCGTCATAGGTGTTCCTGTGTGTGATGGTTGTCATGAAATGTCTTTGCCGGACCCCCACATTCTTATTCTGTGAAACAGATGGATGCATCCTTGGGCAAAGCCAGTCCGGCGCTCTTTTCCATAATGCATGTCTTTTTAGGGTATCCGTCAGATAATTACAAGACAATGGGCAATGAAACAGCCATTTATTTGTCACATGCCCGGATATGCGGGTGGCCCGGGATAAATGCTTCAGGCATCAGATGGGGATGGCATCCCCCAGTTTGACCCAGCCCACCTTGTCCGGGGTGAACATGATCTTCAGGTATCCCCGGTTTTTATCCTGCACCCGCACCTTGGTGCCGGCATGCAGGTCGAACAGCCGGGTGGCGGATGCTGACGTGCCGGAGGTGACAGCAACGGTCTCTTTGACAATAACAGCCCGGGAAACAGTGGTTTCCCTGTAATACTGGAGTGCGGCCGCCACTGTCAAAAGCACCGCAAGTCCGGCCAGAAAGTTTCGCATGCCGGTTAAAAGGGGTCCGGACCGGAACATGCGGATGCCGGCAACCAGGGCAAAGAGGCAGGAACAGGCAATGGCGGCCAGCTGCAGCCATTGCAGGGGGACCAGTCCCTGCCAGAAAAAAAATACATCATCCAAAGAAACCCGGTTTTCCTGCTTGTCCTTTAAAAGGGTTCTGGCATATTCCAGGTTATAGTTCAAATCCGGGTCCCGGGGGATGAGGCGTTTGGCCCGTTCATACCAGAGAATGGCACGTCCTGTGTCCTTTGCCTTGAACCAGGCATTGCCGATGTTGTAAAAAAGATGTCCGTTTCTGATACCGGATTCGGCAATGGCTTCAAAACTTCTGGCAGCTGCTGCAAACTCCCCGGCCTGGTATTTGTTAACCGCATCAATGAACCGGGTGGTTTTATCTGCTGCACGGCCGGATTCAGGCAAGCTCCCTGACAGGCAGACCGCCAGGACCACCATGGCAAGGGCCTTCACCAGTTTTTTGACCCGGTCCGGCAGATCCTGTTTCGGACCGGCAATGCTGCCGCTGCTGCCGCTGAACCGGGCCGCATCCATTTCCGCCATCAGTTTCACTACCTCATCGATGACTGCCTGGTCTGTGCCGGCCCGGGTGAGCATGGACACGGTTTCCTCCCGGGTAAGGCTTTCACCTGACCGGTTTGCTTTGGCCATTACCGCGGCGGTAAGGGCTGTATGGCAATGGGATAAAACAGCCGGATCCGACACAGTGGCTTTAGATGCTGCATCCAGATGTTTCCTGGCTTTTTCCGCCATCTGCACGGAAACCGGTTTTTCCTTTTTACGGCGCCTGGCAGCCAAAAAGGTGCATCCCAAAAGCCCGGCAGGCAGCAGCACCAGAAAGACAAACAAAGGGAACCCCATGCGGGGGTTGTGGGTGAGCACTGCCACATCCTGGTGGATGTCCAGGATATCCTTGTCCACAATCTGCACCTCCTGCCTGCTGGTGCCGGGCTTTTGGCCCGGGGTGGTGGACACCACCGTCTCAGGCTGGGCTGAGGGGGTGGCCGTGATCTGCAAAGAAGGGGTGGTCCGGGTGACATATGCCTGTTTTTTTACATCAAAATAGGTGAGAGATATTCCGGAAATTTCTGCATTACCGGGCCTTACCGGCACCAGGGCCCGCTTGAAAATCTTTTTGCCGGTATATCCCCGGGGGCTCACTGTGATCTCTTCTGTGGGTGTGTCTTCATACATTTTGAACCGGTCCGGAGGAATGGCCAGTTCCGGCATGGCGGCATCCATGATATTGCCGGTGCCGTGGATGACAAGGGTGAGGGTGGCGGATTCCCCCACTGGCAGCCGGGTTTTGTCCAAACCGGCTTCCAGATCAAATTCTCCCACCAGCCCGGAAAAGGGTATCTTTCCGGTGTACGGGGGCAGCGGTGCCACATCCACGGTCACACGGTTGGCGGTCAGGCGTTTGGGTACGGTGCGGCCCCCGGAAAACAGGGAATTGTTGAAAAAAGAGTCAAAGGGGTCGCCGGATTGGGATTTGACCCGGACATCGGCCGTGATCACGGCCGGGTCTATCACCTGTCTGCCGTGTGACAGCGGGGTCAGGATGTACCGCACCTCAGTGACGGAGTAGGTCAGGCCGTTGCGGGTGGTATTGTACTGGTGCCGCTCTTCGATTTCTTTTGCGGTAAAGCCCTTGAAATCCGGGGCGGAAAGGGATGCGCCGGCAATGGGCCGGGCCACAAACAGTTTCAGGGAGTACAGGATCTGCTGCCCTGCCACCGGGTTTTCGTGGCTCACTTCGGCAGTGACAAACAGGGGCGGCTCCCTGTCACCGGACCGGGTCCGGTCCCTCACCTGTATGCGGATGGGCTGGGTCATCCGGGTGTGCCCGTCCCTGACCACGGCCAGCGCCGGGATGGTAAGATCCCCTTTTTTAACAGGCACCAGCTGGTATTGGTACACAACCTTATGGGACCAGTTTCCGTTGATAAAACTGCGCTGGGAAGAGGTGCTGGAGGAAACCACGATAAAATCTGTGATGACGTCCACATCCACCTGTGCTTCACCGCCGTCCACCGTCACCTGAAAGAACAGCATCTCTTCCGGGGTCATGGCGGTTTTGTCCACCCGGGCCGTGACCCCGAAGGCCAGGCACGGATCCGGCATCAATACCAGGATGCCCAGTATCATCACCCATATGCTGTTTTTTATCATAATTCCTACCAGTCCTTTTTTATGTCTTTGGGCCGTCCTACAGGCATCAAGGCCATGCCTGGTTTGTCTTCCAGACGGTTGAGGCGGTTTTCCAGGGCCTTGTCCCCTGGTTGACCCGGTGCAGCCGGCCGTCCCTCTGCAGCTCCAGCCTGCTGCTCTTGTTCATCCCCGGCGCTCCGGGGTTGGTCTTCCTGTGCCGGTATGGGTTCCGGCGGCGGCCCGGCCGGTTCCTGGGCCTGGCTGCTGTCCTGCTGGTCTTGTATTCCCTGGTCTTGCTTTCCCTGATCCTGGGCTGCCTGATCTGTCTGTCCCTGCTGTTGGCGGTCTTTCTGCAGGTCCTGGTTCTGAGGGCTGTGTTGCTGTTCGTCACGGTTTTGGCCGTCCGGGTTCCGGTTATCTGGATTCTGGCTACCTGAATCCTGGTTTGTCTGGTCCTGGCCGTCCGTATTGTCCTGTGTGTCCGGCTGCTGTTCTGCTTTATCCTGGTCCTGGTTTTTCTGATCCCGGTTTTCCTGGTCCTGTTTGTCGTTTTGCTGCCTGTCCTGTTCCCCGGAGTCCCCATCCTGTTGTTCTAGTTGCTGCTGCTGTTCCTGCTCCTGTTTTTTCTGTTTCACAAATTCCAGGTTTTCTTTGGCTTTCCGGTCATCCGGGAACGACTCCAGGATGGATGCATACCCTTTGATGGCCTCATCCAGGCGGCCCTGGCGGTACTGGGTGTTGGCCAGGTTGAACAGGGCCTTGTGCCGCAGTTCCGGGTCCTGTGATTGGGCAGCCTGGGCAAAGTTTTTTTCCGCCTCCTCCAATGATCCGGCTTTATAGGCAGCTGCGCCGATATTGTAATACAGGCGCAGATCATCCGGGTTTTCCAGCTGGGCATCGATGAAAAGGTTCCGGGACTGCGGAAAATCACCGGCTTCATAGGATGTTATCCCCTGCTGCACAGGGTTGGTAAAGGCCCGGGACTGTTCCGGAACACCAAGCCCGGCTGCGATAACCATCAGGGCCAGGACCAGCCCGGTTGATTTGCTGCGCCGGGTCACAGGCAGCCACAGTTCCATGAGCAGCAGCAGCACACAGGGAAACAGGAACCACTGGAACCGCTGTTCCCCCACCTTTTTTTTGCCCTGCTCCAGGGTCTTTTGTTCCATGGTGCCCCGGATTCCCTGTGTATAGATGCGATCCAGATCCATGTCACCGGCCACGGACCGCACATAGCTCCCTCCTGTCAGGCGGGCGATCTCTTTGAGACTTTCTTCATCCACCCGTGACATGACAATATTTCCTTGATCATCTTTAATGAACCCGCCGTCAGTATCCGGGATGGGGGCTCCTGCCGGATCTCCCACACCGATGCTGAACACCTTGATATGGTTGTCCGCCATTTTTTTTGCAATTTCTGATACATCGCCTGCCGTGTTTTCCCCGTCCGTGATCAGGATGATGGCCTTGTCTGTGTCGGCATCAGCCTCGAATCCATTGTAACAGGCTTCGATGGCGGCCGTGAGGTTGGTGCCCCCCACAGGCAGATAGTCCGGGGTCAGTACGTTAAGAAAGATGTGAAATGCCGCATGGTCCAGGGTCAGGGGGCACTGGAGGACAGCCTGGCCGGCAAAGGCCACAAGACCTGCCCGGTCCGATTTCATGAGCCGGAGCAGGTCGACAATCTCCCGTTTGGCCTGTTCCAGCCGGGTGGGGGCAATGTCCTGGGCCAGCATGCTCCTGGAACAGTCCAGGGCGATCATGATGTCCACCCCTTTTGCCGTGGTCTTTTCCCAGCGGAACCCCATGGTGGGGCCGGCCAGGGCAAACACGGCCAGGGCCAGGGCCGCCAGAATGAGCCCGGCCTTTATCCACCGGGATTTCGGGTCATACCCGGGCAAAAGATCAGGGTGCACGGCTGGATCGGCAAACCGGGCCAGAATCCGCTTGCGCCGGACCACGCCGCTGACCAGGAACCAGGCCGCGGGCACCAGTGCCCAGAGGAAAAACAGGATTTTCGGATCGGCAAATTTCATGATGTTCCTCCTTGTCTGGTTACGGTATCCGCAGAAACCGGGTGTTGGCAAGGACCAGGTGGACCAGGAACAAACCAAGCCCGGCTGCAAGAAACCCGGGAAATAATTCTTTGTATTCCACCCATTTGTCTGTTTCCCGGGTTGTTTTTTCCATGTCGTCAATCATGGTGTATATCTTTTCCAGGGATGCTGTGTCATCTGCCTCGAAAAAACTGCCCCCGCTCTGCTGGGCAATGGTTTCCAGGGCTTTGAGGTCCACCCCCACCCTGCGGTACACATATTGTCTGCCGAACAGGCCGTCCACCAGAAACGGTGCCTCTCCTTTAGTGCCCACGGCAATGGTGTGGATTTTCACCTGCCGGGCCGCCGCAATTTCCACCGCCTCCTGCCAGGTGAGTTCCCCGGCATTGCTTTCCCCGTCCGTGAGCAGGATGATGATGTTGGATTTGGACGGGATGTCTTTGAGCCGCTTTAAGGAAATCCCGATGGCATCCCCGATGGCGGTGCGGGGGCCGGCCGCGCCGATCGTAAGATGCTCCAGCATGAATGCAATGGTGTTGTAATCCCGGGTCAGAGGCACCTGGGTAAAGGCATGGGAGCCGAACACCACCATGCCGATGCTGTCCCCGTCCCGCTTCAGGATAAAGTCGCTGACCACGGATTTCACCGCATCCAGGCGGGTGACGATCTTGTCATCCACCCTGAAATCAAGGGCCTGCATGGATTCGGACAGGTCCAGGGCCAGGATGATGTTCACCCCTTCGGATGTCACCGTGATTTTCTGCTCGCCTGACTGGGGCCTGGCAAGGGCCGCCACCAGCAGGGCAATGGCAGTAATCTTCAGCCAGGGCAGCAGCACAGATGCCCGGGCAGCCCATGATATCGGCAAGGCCCCAAGGCCGGCCAGACTGGAAACCCGGACGGCAGACCGGTGTTTTTTGCGGATCAGGTGGATGCCAAACCCCAGTAAAGGTATGAGCAGCAGCAGAAACCAGGGGGAAGCGAACCGGAACATCATGGGGCAGCCTCCTGTTCCCCGGCTTCGGTCGCATCTGAAGCCCGGTCCTTTTCCACTGCCCGGATGAGTTGGCGCACCTGGTCCAGATCCGCTGTCATCCGGGCAGGGTCCGGGGTCACGGGCGCGTACCGGAAGGGATCGGAAAGGCTCTGGAACCGGGATATCCGGGTGACAAGATCCCGGTCCATGTCTGTGTGCCGCAACGCTTTTACCAGCTCCCTGGTGGTCATTTGGCTGGCATGGATCTGGAAGGTGCCGCCGATGTATGCCTTGAACAGGGCACTCAGGTCAAAATAAAACGCTTTGGGATTAACAGGCAACGTCACCCCCAGGCGGTCCAGGGCTTTTATGGCGGTTTCAAAGGGCGGCACCGGCACCGCCTCCCCCTCCAAAACCCCGGGCTTTCTGGACCGGATATACCGCCGCACCAGCAAAAACAGCAGGGCTGCAATGGCCAGCACCGCGGCAGCCAGGGCCAGCATCCGGATGAGATCCGAAGGAATGCCCACCATGACAGGCGGATGTATGTCATGAATATCCTGCATCTACCTGAACCGTTTCTCCCTTGTCCTGAAATAACCGGTCAATACATCCGGTACGGAATCACTGGTTTTCATCTCCAGCAGATCGCTTTTGGCCCGGGAAAACACCTGCCGGGCATCTGCATGGGCTGTTTTCCGGATCTGTTCGTACATGGTCCGGGTGCGTTTGTCAAAAGCGTCCGCCAGTATTGTCTGCCCGGTTTCAAGATCTGCCAGGGGAACCAGTCCTGTTTCAGGCAGATGGAAAATGCCGGGATCATAAATCTGCACCCCGATGAGTTCATGGCGCCGGGCCGCCGTCTTCAGGGCGTGTTCATAATCTGTGTCCAGAAAATCGGACAGGATGAACACAAAGGCCCGTTTTTTCATGATCCGGGACAGATAATCCACGCCGACGGCAATATGGGTGCCCCGCCCTTGGGGCCGGAAGGTGAAGATTTCCTGGATCACCCGCCACACATGGCTGGACCCTTTTTTGGGGGGGATATATTTCTCCACCTGGTCCGTGAAAAACACCACCCCCACCTTGTCGTTGTTCTTCACCGCATTGAACGCAAGCACTGCCGCCACCTCTGCCGCCTTTTCCAGCTTTTTCCCGGAAAAGGTGCCAAATTCCAGGGAGCCGCTCATGTCCACCAGGAGCATGACCGTGGATTCGCGCTCCTCTCTGTATTTTTTCACAAAGGTCTTTCCGGTGCGGGCAGACACCTTCCAGTCAATGGATTTTACATCATCTCCCGGGCAGTACTCGCGCACCTCCTCGAACTCGATGCCCGACCCCTTGAACACGGAGGCGTACCTGCCGGCCATGATGCCGGACACGGTGCGGCGGGATTTGATATGCATCCGCCGGATTTTCTGTATCACATGTGCGGGAATCATTTTTATGTTCAGGGCACTTCCACAGCGTCAAACAATGCTGTGACAATGGTGTCCGGGGTCACCTCGTCCGCCTCCGCCTCAAAGGACAGCAGAATCCGGTGGCGCAGCACATCCGGCCCCACGATCTTGATATCCTGGGGCGTGATATAGGCCCGTCCCTCTAAAAACGCCTGAACCCGTGCCGCCTTTGCCAGGAAGATGGTGGCCCTGGGAGAGGCCCCGTAATCGATATACCGGGCCATGTCCAGGCCGAAAGCCGCCGGCTCCCGGGTGGCTGCCACCAGGTTGACGATGTATTCTTTGAGTTTTTCATCCACAAAGATCTGTTCCACCAGGGCGGACATGGCAGCCAGTTCCGCCACATCGATCACCGGGCCGATGGGATCAGGGGGTGCAAAACTGGTCTTTTTCAGGATTTCCAGTTCCTGGGCCCGGTCCGGATAGGTGATGAGCACCTTGAGCATGAACCGGTCCACCTGGGCTTCGGGCAGAGGATAGGTGCCTTCCTGCTCCAGGGGATTCTGGGTGGCCAGCACCAGAAAAGGAGAGGGCAAAGCAAAGGTTTCCTCTCCGATGGTCACCTGTTTTTCCTCCATGGCCTCCAGAAGGGCTGACTGGACCTTGGACGGGGCACGGTTGATCTCATCTGCCAGGATAATGTGGTTGAACAACGGCCCTTTTCTGGTCACAAAATCCATGGTCTTGGGCCGGAAAATCTCCGTGCCGGTAAGATCTGCCGGCAGCAGGTCCGGGGTGAACTGGATGCGCTTGAAATCCGCATGCACCGCTGATGCCAGGGCCTTGACCGCCGAGGTCTTGGCCAGTCCCGGCACCCCTTCGATGAGCACATGACCGCCCGTGAGAAGTCCTGTCAACAGGCTGTCCACCAGCTTTTCCTGGCCCACGAGCCGCTTGGCTATCTCTTTTCGGATCCGGCTGATCATCAGGTGGTTTTCTGCAATGGCCGCCTTGATCTCTTCCATACTCTTTCCTTTATATCCGCAGTTCTCACATGGCCGAAACCCGGCCACAACCAAAATCTGTATTAATATAGTTCAGTCAAAAAAAGTGTCAAGAACATCTGAATGCCCACATGCTGGCCACCGGCACGGTGAATGATGCCCTGGTGCCCTGTTTCCGGCATCAGGAGGATAATGAATTATTTACAGATTAAATAAAGTAAGTTATCATTGGTTCATGTCAGAATACAAATATACAGCCTACTTTACATAACGCCTTCCCTGATAGGGGATTTTAAAAATGAAATTAAATTATTATCCAGAAACGGATTCTCTATATATTGATCTATCTTCAAAATATAGTAAAGAAAGTGTAGAAGTATCTGAAGGGATTGTCCTTGATTATGACGAGAATGCTCACATTATAGGGATTGATATCGATAATGCCAGTCATAAAATTGATCTGAATGAAATTATTCTTAATAAAATTCCCGCACAGTTACAGACGATATCAGCATAAATAAAATTAATCAAACAACCCGATAAACCCATCCAGAATTTTAGCTGGGGGCGAGGAAGAACTTTTGGCTATCCAAGAAATTGAAAAAGGTAAATTTCTTGTTGTTGTATACCGTGAACTAAACAATGATGGATTTATCATTACTGCTTTTTTAACACGCAGGATAAAATCTCTTAATAGGAGAAAACAGATATGGCCGAAATAGCTATTCGAGATTATCTAAATTTAATACCCACGGTAAAGCAATCTCCAAAGGGATATTTATGGTCATCATATGATTCCGAGGCAGATGTACTCTATATTAATTTTAAAAAGCCAAGTCATGCTACTGATAGTGAACTCACAGATGAAGATGTAATTATACGCTATGAAGGTGAAACTATTGTGGGTATTACTATTTTGCATGCAAGCAAGCGATGAAAATTGGTTACATCAGAGGTGCTGTTCAGAAAGAACCTTCGCATGGCCTCTGGATTTCTGCCGAAGGCACACACCGGCCCCACCGCAAGAATCCCTGAGACGTCTCCTACAGAAATGGTGCCCCGTGTGTGTCCCGCAGAATTGCCGCGATTTTCTTCCGGTCAGTCCTTCCGATACCTTTCAATGCCCTCATGCTATATCCCGAGTGCTTTTATTCAAAAATTAATTGAATTATTACATACAACATATATTAATTGAATTGACGTATGAAAGGGAAAATCAAATATGCTGAAAAACTGTTCCCCCTGTTTCACCTGAACCGGTTTTATGATACCCTGCGCCAAAATGCAAATTTATACGGGAAAAATCCCGGTACAGGGAGGAGTTATGCAGCGCTGTGACTGGTGCCTGAAAGATCCGGTATATATCAAATACCATGATACAGAATGGGGTGTGCCCGTGCATGATGACCAGAAACTGTTTGAGTTCCTGGTTCTGGAAGGGGCCCAGGCCGGATTGTCCTGGCTCACCATACTGAAACGCAGAGATGGCTACAGAAATGCGTTTGCCGGATTTGATCCCCTGCAGGTGGCCCGGTTCACGCCGGAAACCATTGCTGAACTGCTACAGAACCCGGCCATTATCCGCAACAAGCTCAAGGTCAATGCCGCGGTGAACAACGCCCGGATCTTTTTGGACATCCAGACCAAATTCGGCTCATTCGACCAGTATGCCTGGCAGTTTGTGGACGGCCGCCAGAAGGTCAACACCTTTACATCCGTGGACCAGGTGCCGGCCACTTCAAAGGAATCTGATGCATTCTCCAAAGATCTGAAGCAGCGGGGCTTCAAATTTACCGGCTCCACCATCATGTATGCCCACATGCAGGCCACCGGCATGGTGAACGACCACCTGGTGTCCTGTTTCCGGCATCAGGCGGTCAAAGAAACAGCTTAGGGCAGCAGGGTTTCGGGCCGTTCGGCAACCAAAAAGCGTTAATTGTACAATTCAATGGATTGATCAAATGAATTTTGATATGGTTGATGATATCGGTGAAATCGAAACGATAGCGAAGGGTTCTGGCATTCGTGAGATTGAACGCTTGAGAAAAGTATATGGACATGGAAATTGGAAAAAAATGAAAGGAATTGCTCGGGTCAGGCTTTCCTCCGGAAGGATCCGATTAGCTGAAATCCATTGGTATGAAGCTCATGGCATAGGCAAAAAAGAAATTAAGCGCAAAAAATATTTGGAGTAAGTCATGAGTGCGCCAGGCAAAGCTGGTAATTTCTTGTCGGTTAAAGTCCGACATAGTCAAAGGTTAGCCACCGGGCTATCACCAAGGGTGCATTTGTGGCGGTAACAAAACAAATGAAGCCACCTGCAGGGATGTGCCAGACCGCAACGCAAGTGAAGGTATTGAGCTCCGAAATATTCAACATTGAAGAGGCCGACAGTTTTCATTTGCTGGAAGGCTGCATGAACTGCGCTGTTAGGGCGAAGCGTGATTTACTTTATTGGTATTAAAAGATTTTACTTTCAGGCAATACGCCTGACTTTTAAATGGATGAACAGGAGAAGCCAGAAGAAAAGTTTTAACTGGGAACAGTTCCGAACCTATCTTAACAGGCATCCGCTTCCAAAACCGACAATTTATCACAACCTGTATACGTTATGGCAGTCAAAGTGAATATTAGCGAAGAGCCCGTTGCGGGAAAACCGCACGGCGGGTTCTGTGAGGGATGTCATTTCCTCACATACAATACGTTTAAGTATAGGAGGAAATAGATGTCTACTCGACAAGATTTCAGATATCTGGCGGATGTGGCCACCCTGGTGCTGGATGAACAAAAATGCATCGGCTGCGGATTGTGCACCCAGGTCTGTCCCCATGCCGTGTTTGAGATGCACGAAAATAAAGCCCGTATTGTTGATTTCAACGCCTGCATGGAGTGCGGGGCCTGTGTCAGCAACTGCCCGGTGGATGCCGTATCTGTCAGTCCCGGGGTGGGGTGAGCCACCTATATTATCCAGGTCTGGATAAAAGGAAAGGAAAACGCCTCCTGCGGAGACGGCTGCTGTTGAAAAAGGAAGGCGATACCCACGTGCTTCTGCTGTTTCTCCCGGCGGCTTTAGCAGGCCGTTGACCAGGCTGATCATGCCGCCTGAAATCCGCCAGGATTCCGGTTCCATGGGACACCTGGAAATGGTCTGGACCCGCCCGTCCCTGGTCTGGACCCGTCCGTTGCCAGCATCATACTGGGGGTACCCGGTCAGTGCCAGCATCTCTACCAGGCCGGCTATCCTGGGATTGATCTCCGGCCAGTACCAGGACGGACCGAGATCGGCCGTGTATCAATTGTATGCCGGACATAAAATCCGGCCGCCGATCCGGTCCCGGGCTTCCAGCACAATAAAGGGTTCCCCTTTTTCGGCCAGCAGAAAGGCGGCATATATTCCGCTGAGACCGGCGCCGATAATGATGGTGTCGTGTTTTTCCATGTCAAAGATAAACAGGGTGTCCGGAACTGTCAGCGGTTATTGTGCACGCTGTGTTTTGTTCTGATGTCTTCATGAGGATTCCTTCATTTTTTCACGACCGGTAAAGGCTCTGGCGCACGGTCATGCATATTTCATACCCGGTGCGGCCTGTTATTGGAGGTCAGTAAATGACCGGAGACATTCCAGGGAAATGTAGGGGGGAGCAGGACAATGCCTGAAACCATTTGCCGTTAGAATCCCGCAGGTAACAATGGTGCTGCCCATTCCTGATACGGTTCCCGAATGCCGTAACCAATGTGCCTGCTGTTTAAAACCGGCTGAGCAGCCGACCGGGAAAATGACAATGCACTGGTGTTGCCGGGGATGATCAGTAGCAGCAACACGGCATGGGGTCGCAAATATGCGTATAGAATTTGGATGTCAGGCCCTGTCACTGATGCCGGTGCCGTGTATTACCTGTACCTTCGGTTCAGGGCTACCAATTCCGCTGACGGCGCATCCTGTGGCTGCGGCGGGTGTGACAGCTGCGGTACCCTTCAAACCACTTGCGAATCAAACGGATCAAACAGATCAAAAAAGAGAAAAATGAAAAATAGACACAGATCAAAATTGATTTGATTTTACCTGCCGGCGCAGGTATGATGTCGCCCTGAACGACAAGCTGGGAGAGGGTTGCTATTCGGTATGGCCAAAATCAGAAAGAAAAAAAGCAAGCAGAAACAGCGGCACGGAAATGAAAAACGGAAAAGGTTTCAGTCCCTGACCCCGGATGCGATCCGGGATCAGGCCACAGCATTTTTGGCGGCATCCCGTTACCGGGACGCGATACTGGCCTTTCGTGAGGTGCTGAAAAAAGGGGGCGACAAGGATCTTATCCTGCCGGACCTTTTCCGGGCCTACCGGCTCAGGCACGGCCAGCTTCTTGCCAAAAAAATGCCCAGGGAGGCTGAAACCGTGATAAATCTGGGCGGGCAGGTGTTTGAAGCCCTGCCCCGGATCACGCCGGAACTGCTGGAACAGGCCCTGGATTTCCTGCCGGTCCGCACCGTCATGGCCGCATTGAAGGAAAAGGCGGCATTTGCGGTGTTGGCCCCGGAGACGGAAAAACGCCTCGGCATATTGCTGGTGACCGAAGATGCCCTGGATCTGGCCGAGGACCTGCCCGAAGACGCCCGGCTCAGGACGGACCGGCCGGTGATGGCCGCGGCAGCCGCCAACATGATGGCCGGTGACTGGCAAGGCGCGCTCCACGCTATGCGGCCCATCGGCCGCATCTCCCCTTATGCGGACCTCAAGACGTTTGCCCGGGCCATGAAAGCCTGGGAACAGCAGGATCGGTCCACTCTGAAAAAAGCACTGCCCCGCCTGGGGGAAAACTTCCCGTTCAAGGGGCTTCGGGCCCTCCTGGCTGAATATGCCGACCGCGGCAGTTTCAAGTCCGTTGACATCTACCCCGACACCGCCGCCCTTTTGATGGGGCCGGGGATACACAAATTATCCTGCCGGGACAGGATTCAGCAGCACATGAAACCCCTGAACCTGAACGGTATGGCAGCGGCCTGCCGTGACTTTGCCCGGCTGCTGAAGCCCGAATCACCGGATGACGTCCTTGAAACCCTTGCGGAAATCATCGGCAAAGGCATCAACAAAGCATATGAAGATGATCCGGTTCTCTTTCCCGGGTTTCTTGAACGGCTCATCCATTCCCATGCGGAGCGAAAGCGTCTTTTCCTGAAAATCGAATCGGTCTGTAAAGATTTTGTGTCCCATGCCACCCCGGATTACCTGAAAACGCTGAAAACCGAATTTCCGGATGCAAAGGAGCGGGGCACCGCATATGCCCTGATTCTTCTGAAAATTGCCGGCATCATCAAGCAGCACCCCCATATTCTTTATGATTATGACGAAGACCTCTTTGATATCCTGGCTGCGTTTTCAATTCCGGACAGCATACTGGAAAACGACTTAAACCTGCTCCTGCTGACCCTGGTCCGGCATGCCGTAAAACATGATCCGGGAAACCGGCTGGCCTTTGACATGCTGCAAGGTATTTCCGCCCCCCTGGCCGAGCACCGCAAAGTCCTGACAAACCTCTATGAAACCATGGCCGCCCAATTTGATGATGACCCCGCCCCCTGCCTGGAACTGGCCCGGCTGTATTACCTGAAGAATGCTTTCAGAAAAGCACAGGCCATCCTCCAAACCGCCTATGACAGGGCGCCCCATGATGTCCGGGTAAAAGAATCCAGGGCCCTGGCCTTTGTCATCTCTGCCCAGAAAAACCTGCCAAAGGAGAAATGGCACCTGGTGGACCGGGATCTGGACCGGGCCGCTGAATTCTGCCTGCCCATCCTTTCCACGGTGATTACCGGAAAACGCCTTTTGGCGGAATTTTTAAAAACCCGGAAGTTTTCAGCCAAAACCTTTCACGAACAGACCAAAGGGTTTACACCGGTCCAGCAAATGCAGTGTTACCTGCTGCTGCAAACCGATGTGGACAGCGGCGATTACGGGATCGATACCCGGGGCATGGCCAGCTGCTTCAAGGGATTGCAAAAACAGATCACAGGACTTTCCCCCCGGGAACTTATGGCACTGCTCTCCCCGCTTGACGACAGATTCACACCGGTATACCCCACCCTGTTTTATGCCCGACCCCTGCTGGGCACCACCGGCAAAATTCTTTCCGCACTGCCCCCGGAGGACCTGATGTCCCTGGTCATCCCCATGGCGCAGAACCAATGCACCGACGTGGCCATCCGGGCGCTTAAAAAAAAGGCGAAAACCGCCGGACCGGACCACAGGACCCTGCTGGTTTTTTACCAGACCGCCCTTGAGGCCATATCCGCCAACATATTTCCCTGCCCCGAACTGGCGGCGTTGGCGGGCAAGGCCGGACCAGACCTCAGGGAACGCCTCCGGCAGATATCCAGGTCCCTTTCGGAAGTGGCGTTCTATCCGCTTAAGGAAGCCTTTGACCGGTTTGAATTTGATCGGCCCGTCCCTCCGGGATACGGTCCCCGTCCCGGTCCCGGTTACCCCGGGGATGATCCCCTGAATGAGATGATTTCAGATCTGTATGATATCATGATGAATGCCATGAATGAGGATTCCTGGACAGACCCGGAAGAAGATTGGGAAGAAGATCAGGAAGACTGGTTCTACCCCCGGGAACTTGATGTGGCATCCATATTCGGAAACACCTGTGATCCCGGCATGGCCAAAGAGTTCATTTTCGACCTGGCCGTAGCTGCGGACGGCATTGTCAACGGACCGGCCGACCCCTGGGAAAACCCGGAAGAAAATTTTATTGCCGCCCTTCACGCCTTGCTGGACCTGATGCACCAAAGCGGGATCCGGACCACCGGCCAATACCGGGAAGCCGGCCGTAAACTGGCCGCGGCCCTGTCATACAGCCAGCTTGTCCTGGAGGCCCTGGGGCGCATTACATCCAAGGCCGCC
The DNA here is from genome assembly GCA_011389575.1 of Desulfotignum sp. GTDB lineage: Bacteria > Desulfobacterota > Desulfobacteria > Desulfobacterales > Desulfobacteraceae > Desulfotignum. The sequence goes on from JAABUB010000021.1 coordinate 23,085, forward strand.
ATCATAACGACCCCGGAGCACCAGCATTTTATGCTGGGATTCAGATCCGGGGCATGACCCCACACCAAAAGGAGACCATTGTGATTTATCACCATATACTCGGCGTGGAAAAAACTGCCGGGGACCGGGAAGTCCGGGAAAGATACCTGGCACTGATCAGGGAATTTCCGCCGGACCGGCACCCGGAGGAATTTCAGCGGATCACCCGGGCCTACGAGGCCCTGAAAGACGGCCGCGGCCGGGTCAGGGCCAGGCTGACGGGCGTCAACGACTTTACCTTCTGGACCGATGCCCTGGATGCCCTTGTGGAAAGCATTGCCACGGCACCCCAGGCCCCCGGACTGGACCGGATCATCAAGGCGGACAATAAATGAGCCTCGGGGATATTGCCGCAAAGCCCGGGGTCTGGTTCCATAGGGCCATTGTCCTGAGGCTGCTCACCCTGATTCACACCGCCTCGGGACGGGCCCTGCGCAACCGGCTGGACATGGATTGGAAGACCAGGGCCCTGGCGGATTTTTCAGACTGGCTGGACGGCCTGGATCAGGCCCCGCCGGAATTCTTACCGGAAAACCCGGCGGATCAGTCGGAATCAGACAGCCGGTCGGCCCCACAGGATACCGGCAGTCCGTTCGGCCCGGATCTTTACACCCTGCTCTCGGAATTCGTCAGCCTGAAAAAGCAGATTCAGATCCAGACCCGGGAGCAGTCCCGGAACCTTCGGGGGCTCAAGAATTTCAACGCCTTTGCCGGGGAGGGCAGGCAGCTTCTGGACGACCTGGCCCGCCAGGTCAGCCGCATGGGGGCCATGGAAGACAAACTCAGGGAAGAGACAACCGCTGATATTCTCCAGGCCTTTCTGGATATCCGCGACTCCCTGGCCCGGGGAACGGCATCCCGGACCCGTGTGACCGCCCCGTTTTTAAGGCAGAAAAAAGTTCATGCCCTCCTTGACGGCTACCAGATTGCCTTGAATAAATTCGACCAGGCCCTCCTGCGCCTGGAAACCACCCCCATCCCCACCACGGGCCGGTCCTTTGACCCGGACACCATGACGGCGGTGGACACCTGCCATGTCCCGGACATGCCGCAGGGCGTTGTCACCCAGGAAATCAGCGGCGGTTTTATGCGGCGGGGCAAAGTCCTCCGCCATGCACGGGTCGTCGTGAACACCCCAGGAAAGGAAAATTAAATGGTACAGGAACCGGTTATCGGCATCGATCTGGGCACCACCAACTCTGAAGTCGCCTTTGTGTTTAACGACACCCCCATCGTCATTGAGGACGATGACCGGGGGATCATGCCCTCCTGCGTCGGCATCGACCGGAACGGCCGCCTCATCGTGGGCCGTACCGCCCGGAACCAGGCTGCGGCATTCCCCGGGGATACGGTTTTGGCTGTCAAGCGCCGGATGGGCACGGACACCCGCTATACCCTGGGAGACCAGGAGTACACCCCCCAGGAGATCTCCGCCATGATCCTCAAGACCCTGAAAGCCCGGGCGGAAGACGCCATCGGCGGTCCCGTGCAAAAAGCGGTGATAACGGTGCCGGCCTATTTTACGGATGTCCAGCGCCAGGCCACCAGGGATGCCGGCCGGATCGCCGGGCTGGAAGTTCTCAGGATCATCAACGAACCCACTGCCGCAGCCCTGGCCTACGGTGAAGCCGGCCGGGACGAGGACAGGCACATCCTGATCTATGACCTGGGGGGCGGCACCTTTGATGTCTCCATCGTAAAAATCGAAGCCGGTGTGGTGGAAGTACTTGCCAGTACCGGGGACAACCGCCTGGGGGGCGAAGACTTTGACGAAGCCCTGGTGGCGTATTTGCTGGACCATATCAGGGAACACCACGGCCGGGATCTCACGGACGATCCAGTGGCTGCCGCCCGCCTCAAATCCGCGGCAGAAGCCGCCAAAATGCAGTTGTCCGACGCGTTTTTCGTCCGTATCGAAGAAGACCACGTGGCTCCGGACCTCCACCTCTCCTGTGAAGTGTCCAGGGATATCTTTGAAGAGATGATCCGGCCCCTTATTGAAAAAACCATGATGTCCGTGGCCAAAGCCCTGCGGGATGCGGGCCTTTCTCCGGGCCGGTTGGACAAGGTCATTCTGGTGGGGGGCTCCACTCGCATCCCCATGGTATCCCGGATGTTGTCCGGCGAGCTGAATATCGAACCGGTCATGGGCATCGATCCGGATCTGTGCGTGGCATTGGGGGCCGGTATCCAGGCCGGGCGGGAAATGGGAAAATCCATCCAGAGCATGCTCATCGACATCACCCCCTACACCTTTGGCACCTCCGCCTTCGGCATGCTGGAGGGCAGGCATTACGCGCATTGCTTCGTCCCCCTGATCCGGCGGAACACCAAGCTGCCGGCCACCCGTACCGAAGCCTTTCAGACCATGGTGGACAACCAGGCCGCCGCCGATATCAATGTCTACCAGGGGGACCACCCGGATGCCCTGGATAACATCCGCATCGGCACCTATACCTTTGACCTGTCCAAAGCCCCGGCCGGCAGCGTCATCACCCTGCGGTACGATCTGGACCTCAACGGCATACTCACGCTTGAGGCCAGGGAAAAGGATACGGGCAAAACCATCAATGCCGTCCTTGAAAATGTCTTCAGCCAGAGCGGCACCGGGATTTCCGAAGCCAGGGAAAAAGTCGGTGCCCTGTTCCCCGGGGACAACGCCCTCTCAAAAGAGGCCCCCTCAACCGGAGAACCGCTCCGGCCGGAATCCGGCCCGGATGCGGTACTGCCCCCGGCCATCGCCGGCATCCTGGACCAGGCCCGGGAAAAACTGCCCCTGGCCCCGGATGAGGACAAGGATGACATCATCAATCTTATGGAAGATATCACCGAGGCCTGCATTCAGAACGATCCGGACCGGGCCGGAAAACTGGCCGAAGACCTGGAAGATATCCTCTTCTATATAGACGAGTAAGAGGCCAGGCAGATGGAAACATGCCCGGCCTGCAAGGCCCCGTTCAAAGGCGGTCAGACCTGCCACCGATGCAAATCAGACTTGCGCCCCCTCATTGCCTTAGAAGAGCGGGCCGCTGCCTGCCTTGCAGCAGCCCGGGCTGCGTTCGAGCAAAACGACTATCAGGCAGCCTGCGGTCTGGCCTGCCAGTCCCTGGCCCTGAAGCGCTCCGGAGAGGCGGAATCGCTTTACCGCTATGCCGGCTTTCTGGCCGGAAGGCGGCGAATCCTTGCCTGTCTATAGGTAAGATATTGAATAAACTCCTGCAACTCCGGTATGAAAGCATTTGGTAAATGCGCTATTCTTTCATGATTTTTATGACCCTTTCATCTAAGCAGGAGCGCAGAAAGGTATTCATTGGTTTTTGATCACCTGTTTGATAAAAATCGAGCATCAATTGATTAAACTCCAGTTGTCTTTTCGCAGGAAGATTGATCGCAGGGTATCCGCAACTCAACAAGAGTCCATTCATGATAAAACGCCCCATACGCTTATTGACATCATAAAAAAATTGGCATCTTGCCATTGTAAGAAAAAAATGGATAGCACGATCGTAAATATCGGGCATGCTGTGTGAGTCATCCACCATTTTTTCAAACAACTCCGGTAGCGAATCCGCCTGGGGGGGCATATAGTCTGTCCCTGCTATGGTAACCCCGCCAGATCTGAACCTTCCCCAATCCAATGCCTCGTCCTTACCCGCGATGCGATGTAATGCACAGACTTTTTCACAGGTGATTTCAAACTGGTTTTTATCAATCCACCCAAATAACGTGCGCCATGTATCGGCTTGGTTCAATGCAATTTGCTGGTCAGATAATGTATGTCCTCCAACGGTAATGCCATCAAGTAATGTCTGGATTTCCGGTAAGGTTAAATGAATCCCTTCCAAATTAACTGCGTCACATACAAACTCAGTTAGTTGGCGCTTCGCAAGCATTATTGCTTTTGCTTTATTTGGTTTCATGTCCCATTGGGTTTCATTCATTTCACACACCGACGTAATTATGGAGTATTGGGTTTCAAACGGGCCGGGTCATCCGCCCAGTCGGCAGCCTTGCAGGTTCGGCTGACCCCTGGCCGTCCCTGCCACGCTGCTGTATAGGAGTATACAATGATTTATTTGATAACTCAAACTGATAAAGAAAACCCGTAAAACCCGTCCGGGTCCGTGTGCCAGAACACATCCGCGTCGTGGATGCCGGGGCTCCACCCTTCCTGGTCTGTCCGGTTGCTATAAAATAGCAATCAGCTGTTTTGCAGTATTACATCACCGGGTTCATTATTCTCTTGATTTTTTATGAATTTTTACAGATAGTTGGACCTTGAATAAAAGAAAAGAAAGGGGGACATAGACTTTGATGAAGCCAACTGTCATGAAAAAATATAATGCCTTGCCATTTCTTGAAAAAAAGATTTTACAGATTCTTTCCATTGCCTATGCCAAGTTGACTCAGACCCAGCTGGTTGACTGTTTTGTGGCCCTCAATGTAAAGACGGAAAACGGTGAACGCTTTGATTCCGGAACAAAAAGCGCCATGTTCAAGCTGCTTCGCAATGCGCTTGACAACCTTCTGAGAGGTGATTTGCTACATGGAAAGAGCCGCAGTGTCCTTGTGGTCAACCGAAGTTACATTGAAATATTGACACGACACCTGGTTGCAGAGAAAAAATTCACAGCCATGGCCGACACCCTCCAAAAAACACTGCGTCTTACCGAAGAGGGATTTGCCCAAAAACCTTCCCTGTCCATGGATCAATTGATGGCCGGGATGCGGATTCTCTTTTATCAGGAAAAGGTGTCCCAGGCCATTGAGCTTTATGAAAATTTCATAAGCCGTGTTTCTGATCGGGAATCGCTTTACATGGTGTGGGAAAGGATCTGCTGTTCTCCCTTTGATCCGGACTGGTTCCGACGCTTACCGCCGGATATCCATACAAGTTTTCTAAAAGAGCCTTATCTCCGGGACATGGCATGCTGGAGCCAGAACGATTCCCATGCCGATTACCTGGAATCCCTTGTAATGGAGGGATCTGAAAAATGTGAACCAGACCTTGAGGCCGCAGTCCTGGAAAAATGGATGCTCACCGGGCAACAGAACCGCCTGGACATCTGGCTTGGAAAGTATGGGAAAAAAAACCGACACCTTGCGAACAGTTTGGCGCTCCAGGGATGGATGGCGTTTTGTCAGGGGAAGAATGCAAAAGCCATCCCATTGTATGAAAAAGCACTGGATCTTTTGAATAAAAGAACCGGGAGAAAAAGAAACGTTTTTTTCAGCCGGTTCATGGGTATTTTTTATATCCTGGCCCTGATTAAGGATGGCAGTGATGACAGCTTTTCCCGGGCAAGGGCGTGTCTGGCAATGGAAATGAATCGAGAATACGGGTTTGACACGATATGTGACTTGCTGGGCGGGCTTTTGGATTATCTGCAAGGCAATTCCAGGGGAGGAGATAGAATTCTTCGACGTCACGTCTGGATCAGTTCCTGGAGAGGTTCCACAGATCTAACTGCCAATTTTTTCACCCTTTTTTCTTATTACTGGGTGGACAGGAAAGAGGCAAAAAATGAACTTGCAAACATAAAAGAACTTCACAAACTTGCAAAAAAGGATCAATATTCCTGGTTTGCCGGAGAACTGGAGGGGCTTATCCAAAGTTTGTCCAGGCCCGGGTCCAAGACCCGCAAAAGCCAAAATCCTTCCTGCCTGGTCGGGCTCATTCGAGAGACCAAGATCTGGGAACACACCCTGAATGCGCTGCTGTCCTTGAATAAAAAATCAACTCCTGGAAAGCGGGTGCAGGAGCAGGAAAAAAATCATGATCAGCGCCTGGTCTGGTTCCTTGATTATGATAATAATGGAGAGTGTGATATCAGACCCAGGGAACAAAAGAGAAATGCCAGGGGCGTTTGGACAAAAGGGCGGCCCATTGCCTTGAGACGTCTGTGCGATGAGGTAAGAAAATTTCCCTACCTGACGGAGCAGGACAAAAAAATTTGTGGTCATATCTATGCCCACAGTTACAAAGATGGGTGGTACACCAATGTGGAATATATTTTTGATGATGAGTATATGCCCGATGTCGTAGGTCATCCTCTTCTTTTTTTAAGCGATGGAACCACCCGGATGGAGCTGGTTCAGGGAAAACCTGAACTCATTATTTCAAACAAGGGCAAAGACGGGTTTACCCTTGTTCTGTCCCCCAGACCCCGACGTCATTTTGCGGGAAAACATGTGGTGGTACAGGAAACATCGACTCAGCTCAAGCTGGTGTCGCTGGATACAAAATATCAGGCCATTGCCGATATCCTGGGCAATGAGGCCTTTTTTCCAGCATCTGCAAAAAATAAAATTGCCCAGGTAATGGATGCACTGGCAGGGGATATCACTATTCATTCGGATATAAAAGGGGGCAGTGACAGTGTTACGGAGACAAAAGCAGATTCAACCCTCCATGTTCAGCTCTCTCCCCTGGAACAGGGACTGAGACTCTCCATGGTTGTTCGCCCTCTGGGTGAAGATGGCCCTTGTTATCCCCCGGGCAGCAAAGGAAAAAATGTCATCGCCCGGGTGAAGGGTATCCAGATGAAAACCACACGGGACCTTGAAATTGAAAAAGAGCTGGCAACGGATTTGATCAATAAATGTCCAACTCTTGCAACCGTCGAAGAAAATCAGGGTGAATGGCATTTCCCGGGTGTGGAAGAATCCCTGGAGCTGATCCAGGAACTGGGTGCCCGGGGAGAAGGCGTTGTGGTTGAATGGCCCGAGGGCAAACCCTTTGAGCTGGTGGGCAAGGTCTCGTTTGATCATTGCCGACTCAATATTAAAGGGGAACAAGATTGGTTTGCCATGACAGGGGAAGTGATGGTGGATGAACATCTTACCCTGGAGATGGGTATGCTTTTGGAATATCTTGAAAAAAGCACCACCCGATTCCTGGAGATCCAGCCGGGTCAATTTATTGAATTAACCCATGCGTTTCGAAAAAGAATCCAGGCCCTTGACAGATACTCTGCCAGGCATGGAAAAGGGGTAAGGTTTCACCCCCTGGCGGCCCTGGCCCTGGAAGGGTTTTTTCAGGAAGTCGGCACCGTGCGTACAGACAAGGCATGGAAAGCCCACATTGCAAAATTTCAAACCCAGACAGATCCGCACCTTTCGGTCCCATCCACCCTGAATGCAGAGTTGCGTGAGTATCAGCTGGAGGGGATCAACTGGATGAACTGTTTGTCAGATTGGGGCGTGGGTGCCTGTTTGGCCGATGACATGGGGATTGGTAAAACCATGCAGGCCCTGGCCATGCTCATCAGGCATGCCCCCCACGGACCGTCGCTTGTGATTGCCCCCACATCGGTGTGTGCAAGCTGGGTTGCCGAAGCCAACCGCTTTGCCCCTTGCCTGAACCTTATTTTATTTGGCGGAAACAAAAGAAAAAAAATTCTGGAAGATGCCGGCAGTTTTGATGTGCTGATCTGCAGTTACGGGCTGATGCAGCAAAAAAAGATGGCCGCCATGTTGTCTCATATTTTCTGGCAGATGGTGGTTCTGGATGAAGCCCAGGCAATAAAAAATTTCGCCACCCAGAGATCCCGGGCCGCCATGGAGTTGACGGCCGCATTCAAGGTGATTCTCACCGGAACTCCCATTGAAAACCACCTGGGTGAGCTGTGGAATCTTTTTCAGTTTATTAATCCCGGCCTTTTAGGCTCCCTGGAGCGATTCAACAAGACCTTTGCCATCCCCATTGAAAAACAGGGGAATGCCCAGGCAAGAAAGGATCTTAAGCGACTGATTCAGCCGTTTATCCTACGTCGTACCAAGGCCCAGGTCTTAGAAGAGCTTCCCCCCCGCACAGAGATTCTGCTGGATATTGATCTGAGCAAAGAGGAGATGGCTTTTTATGAGGCCCTGCGCCAACAGGCCCTGGAGAGAATCTCCAGCGATGATGAGGGCCAAAAGCATTTCAAAATACTGGCGGAAATCACAAAATTGCGCCAGGCCTGCTGCCACAGTGAACTCGTCAACAAAGAGATCTCCATTGCCAGCAGCAAACTGGCTGTCTTTTCTGAGATTCTGGAAGAACTCATGAACAATGGACACAAGGCCCTTGTTTTCAGCCAGTTTGTGGGGTATCTGTCCATTGTCCGGAAATATCTGGATGAATCCAAAATCAAATACCAGTACCTGGACGGCAGCACTCCGGCCACCCAGCGACAAAAGGCAATCCATGGTTTTCAAGCCGGGGAGGGGGATGTTTTTTTGATCAGTCTTAAAGCCGGGGGCGTGGGGTTGAATCTTACGGCAGCAGATTATGTGATCCACCTGGACCCATGGTGGAACCCGGCTGTGGAAAATCAGGCATCTGACCGTGCCCATCGCATGGGTCAACGCAGGCCTGTCACCATTTATCGCCTGATTACCCGGGGAACGGTGGAAGAAAAAATTGTACATATGCATCGCCGCAAACGAAATCTTGCGGACAGCCTTCTTGCGGGCAGCGACTTAAGCGGGAAAATGTCTGCCAAAGAACTTCTGGCTTTAATCCAGGAATCGTAACCCACGATAGTTCGGGTGGTTCGTTGCCAGGTAAATTAAGCAGATATTGTGACATGATCCTATATTGAGGTAGTGTCAAAAAATTTTTGAAAAAAAGCGGTCATAAATTCATGATAAGAAATGGGAAAAGCACCGGCTGGCTTGAGCTTGAGTGAACATGGGCTTGCTCAAGCCAGCCTAAAAAATAAGGAAACAGCCACAAATGGCCCAAACCCTTGCAACGGTGCTGGTTCAACCCTTTTTTGGACATGATTTTTGACAGAACTGGTCTGGATAAAAGGAAAGGAAAATGCTTCCTGCGGAGACTGCTGCTGTTGAAAAAGGAAGGCAACACCCCCGTGTTTCTGCTATTTCCCCGGCGCCTGGCTGGTGATCCCGGAGTTGCATTTGTTTCATTGGAAAGCAGCACGGACCGATCTTTCAGCGCTGGCCAGGGCCCCTTCAAGATATCCCCCGAACACATCCGATGTTTCACTTCCCGCAAAACAGAGGATCCCGTGCCAGATACAGGCGTGTCCCGACGGGGGGTGGAACCGGGGATGGTCATGGGCGGCCCTCTGGTCATACTCCGTGGCAGTGTATCTTTCCATGGCCCAGTCGGTGTAAAAAACCGTTTTGGGTGAGTCTGCCTTATCTCCGTACAGGTGGTGAAGCTGTTGAAGGGTTGCCTGAATCACCGCCTGTTTGTTTCGGCGCTGGGCCGCATGTATTCCCACAAATCCGGTCAGACCGAATGGGCCGCCGGTGTGATTTGACCCGTCGTGGATTTCTCCCAGAGGGCCGGACTGGCTGAAGGCCTGGCCTGAAAAACCTGCATTCCGCCAGTCAGCTATGTCATACAGGGCGAAAAACTTGGCCTGTCCTGCCATCCATGTACTGGTTCTGAGCATGGCCTGGGTCAATTCCCGGGACAGATCAGGTGTGAACAGGATGGTGGCTGCTGCCAGGCGTGGCGGCAGTGCCAGAATAATCCTGGACGCCTGATATCGGCAGCAGGGGGATTGCCCCGGTTTTCCGACATTGACAATGGCATGGTTTGTTTTTTGTTCTATTTCACATACCGGCTGATTCAGCCGGACCGCATCTTGGGGGATGGTTTTCAGCAGACCGTTGACCAGGGTGATCATGCCGCCTGAAATCCGCCAGGATTCCGGTTCCATGGGACATCTGGAAATGGTCTGGATCCGCCCGTCCATGGTCTGAAACCGTCCGTTGCCGGCATCATACTGGGGGTACCCGGTCAGTCCCAGCATCTCCACCAGGCCGGCTATCCTGGGATTGATCGCCGGCCAGTACCAGGACGGGCCGAGATCGGCCGTGTATCCATTGTATGCCGGACATAAAATCCGGCCGCCGACACGGTCCCGGGCTTCCAGCATAATAAAGGATTCCCCTTTTCTTGCCAGCAGAAAGGCGGCATATATTCCACTGAGACCGGCGCCGATAATGATGGTGTCGTGTTTTTCCATGTCAAAGATAAACAGGGTGTCCGGAACTGTCAGCGGTTATTGTGCACGCTGTGTGTTGTTCTGATGTCTTCATGAGGATTTCTCCATTTTTTATTCACGACCAATAACGGCTCTGGCATGCAGTTATGCATATTTCATACCCAGTGCGGCCTGTGATTGGATGTCCATCAATGACCGGGGAATTTCCAAGGAAATGAGGGGGGAAGCAGGGCAATGCCTGAAATCATTTTTTACCGGATGGTAGACCGGCTGGGACTGGAAAAGAATCATCCGGTGAAAAACATGTCCTGCGGTCAGCGGTCCCAGTTGGTCCTTGGGCTGCTGTCCATCTCCCTGGAAGATGCTTTTATCGGATACACGGGAAGGTATTGACATGATTGCGGCGATATTCAGAAAGGAATGGTATAAAATATGGCGGCCCTGGGTGGCCGTTCTGGTGTGCCATGAGGCACTGATGGGCTATATCGGCGTTGCCACCCGCCGCCTGTTTGGGGCGGACCCTGATTTGTAATCAATGTACAGGCGGTTATCCGGCTGCAAAACCTGAAAAGGAGAAATTTATGTTTGAAAAAATCTTTATCGGCCTGATCGTTGCCGGTGCCGTGTATTACCTGTACCGCCGGTTCAGGGCCACCACTTCCGCTGACGGCGCATCCTGCGGCTGCGGCGGGTGTGGCAGCTGCGGTACCGGTCAGATCGCATGCGAATCAAACGGATCAAACAAATCAAAAAATGAAAAATAAACACAGAATAGTGTCAAGCCGGGTAGTCGGGGCCATGGTTCCGGCAGAGTGGTGTTTCTGCTGTTTCTGATTCCGCTTTCAGGGGTGTCGGACCATTCCCTGTATATCCAGTCCACCCAGTATGTGGCAAACAAGGGCAAGTCCCTAAAAAAAGTTAGCCTTGTCTAAAAAACTATCCATTATTGACAAACCGTTATTAGATGATATTTTTACATTTAATTCTTTTAATCTGAAAGGAGGGTCTTACCATGAAAATCCTGATCGTTTTTTATTCCACCTATGGCCACGTTTATGAGATGGCCAAAGCAGTTGCCCAGGGTGGGGAACAGGTGCCGGGCGCTGACGTGGATATCCGGCAGGTATCTGAAACGCTTTCTGCGGAGGTGCTGGAAAAAATGGGAGCGGTTGAGACCAAAAAAGCGTTTGCCCGTTTGCCGGTGTGCACAGTGGAGGAACTGGAAAAGGCTGATGCCGTTATTTTCGGCACCCCCACGCGGTTCGGTAACATGTGCGGCCAGATGCGCCAGTTTCTGGATGCCACCGGCCGGCAGTGGGCCAATGGTTCTTTGATCGGCAAGGTGGGCAGCGTGTTTGTGAGCACCGCCACCCAGCACGGGGGACAGGAATCCACCATTCTGTCTTTCCATACCACGCTCCTGCACCACGGATTTGTGGTAGTGGGCCTGCCGTATGCTTTCCAGGAACAGATGCGTATCGATGAGATTACGGGTTGTTCCCCTTATGGCGCATCCACCATTGCCGGGGGAGAAGGACAACGATGGCCCTCTGAAAATGAACTGGCAGGGGCCCGGTTCCAGGGAAAGCATGTGGCAGAAATCACGGCAAAACTGGCCGGATGACCTGAACAGATTGGAAGTATGGAAACAGTCAGTGCGGCCGGTGAAGGATTTCGCCAGGTCAGCGGCCGGCACATCGGTCATACAGCCCTGACAGAAATGCACAAGGAGGAAAAAATGCGGGTGAAATCGATTATATTGGCTGTTTTACTGGTCTTCCTGGCAGGGACCGGCCTTAGCGCCGAAGAAAAGCTGCAGGTGTTTGTCAGTATTGTGCCCCAGAAATTTTTTGTTGAGCAGATTACAGGAGATCTGGCAGAGGTGGATGTGCTGGTGACACCGGGCAAAAGTCCGGCCACCTATTCCCCCATCCCGGCCCAGATCAAAAAACTGGCCAATGCAGATATTTATTTCCGGATCGGGGTGCCGTTTGAGAACGGGTTCATGCATAAGGTCACATCCATTGCCCCGGATACCCGGGTGGTGGATACCCGCAAAGGGATTGTGCTGCGGAAGATGGAAGCCCATACCCATAACAATGACCACCATGGTGAAGATGGGAACGCCCATGGATCGGATGCGGACCATGATCTTCAGGAAGAAGCAGAAGAGGATCACGGCCCTGAAGATACTGCTGCCGGCAGGGATCCCCACATCTGGATGAGCCCGATGCTGGTGAAGCAGCAGGCCGCCACCATGGCAGATGCCCTGGGTGAACTGGCCCCGGCCCATGCGGCCCGGTTTCAGAAGAATTATGAGCTGTTTACCCGGAACCTGGATCAGCTCCATGACCGGTTGAAAGCCCTGCTGGCTTCGCTGAAAGGGCAAAATTTATTTGTATTCCATCCGGCATTCGGATATTTTGCCGATGCCTACGGCCTGAAACAGGTTCCCGTGGAGACCATGGGCAGATCCCCCAAAGGAAAGGAATTGTCCGCCATCATCAAGCTGGCAAAACAGGAAAACGTTCGGGTGATTTTTGTACAGCCCCAGTTTGACCAGCAGGCGGCCCTGAAAATCGCCCGGGCAATTAATGGAGCAGTGGTGTCCATCAACCCCCTGGCGTATGATTATATGAACAACATGGAACAGATGGCAAACAAAGTTGCCGATGCGCTGAGCCAGTAAAGAAAATGATCCATGACATCTGAAAACCGCCCGTTTCCCATGGCCCCGGCTCCGGTGCCGCCGGTGACAATAGCCTGGCCAGCCCCGAAGATATGGACCATGCTGACAATGACTGGGTCCGGATCACCGGCCGGATCATTATGAAACAGCCCCAGCGCCCGTTCGTTTCCTCTCATCACCGGTGCTGTCTGTTTCAAACTGATCGATCAGCCGGTGTGATTCGGCCAGAACGTTTTGCAACATTTCAATAACCGAGTCGGTTTTTTTCGGACCCTGAAAAACCGGTCCGAATCTTCTGGAAAACCGGCTCGGTTCGTTTCAATCGGCTCCCGGTTTTCCAGATCCTTAAAAAGACCCTCAAGCTCTCCTGCCTTGCTGGAGAGTTCTCCCGCCCCGATCATTGCGGCAATCGACTTGATTTTGTGCAGTTGATGCACCGCTTCTGTGAAATTTCCTGATTCCACGCTCTCAAAAAGATGCCCCCCGGTATCGCTGTATGCTTTGACAAACTTGTTGAGCAGTTTTGCATACATGCGCCTGTTGTGATTCACATAGGAGAGTCCTTCCTGTACATTGACGGATGAGATTTCCTCCTTTACTTTTGTTTCCGAAAATTGCCTTTTCGCCCTGACCTGATCCTCTACAGAAAAACTTTTTGCAGCAAGAACCCGGGGCTTTTCTCTTTCTGTCTTTTGCCCTTTCTTTGGTCCGGTAAGCCATTTTTGGACCATTTCCCGGATCCGTTCCGGTTTTACCGGCTTTTCCATATGGTCATTCATGCCTGCTTCAAAACGCTTGTCCCTGAATTCGGTGAACGCATGTCCGGTCAATGCCACGATGGGAAGGTTTGTTGCCCACGGCGATGCAAGGCGACGGATCCGCCGAGTGGCCTCATATCCGTCCGTTACAGGCATTTCCACATCCATGAAAACCATATCAAACGGCTCTTTTGCTATCATTTCTACAGCAGTCTCGCCGTTATCCACCTCCCGTACCATTACGCCCTGCTTTTCCAGAAAAGCAGTAACAATCTCCCGGTTGAGCGAATCATCATCCACCACCAGAACCGTCTGGTTCATAAGGTCAACTCCATGCCCTTGCCAGCAATTCTCAGTGAAGGTCTAAAATTCACAGAAAAATGTCAATCCACCAAAATTCAGTCCGATATCAGCTGCGAATTAGGATTTTTCAGCCCAAATCGCAACCATTTATGTATCAGGTTTGTGGCAAATGTCAAGAAAACCGGATAGAAGCCAACAGAGATCCATTGACCTGAAACGGCCTTGATAAATCAGAATCATTTGTTGATCGGGCGAATCAAATTTTCATGGAGCACGAATATCGATTGGCGGGGAAATCACAAAATGAAGCAGTGACTCCCAATTTTCGAATATTATGACACGGATTGTACAACGCAACTGGTTCCAGAATTCTTTTCTTGCGCTGAATTTGGCCCTTGCTATTTGGTACAAAGGATCTCTGAGTTCAATGATTTGATGCATAAAAAAAGCCAGCAGGGTGAATAGAAAAAAATTGAATGATAAGTTCTTTTTCCCATGACCAAAATTGTGTTCAGCATGATAGCCAAGAGTTTTCAGGGTGTTGAAATTTTCATTTTCAATTTTCCATTTGGCCCGACCGGCTTTGACAAGCTTTGCAACATTGCCGTCAGTAACCCGGATATCAGTGACCCAGCTGTTGGTATAGGTGATTTTATCTCCATCCCGGATGATGCTGTATTCAAAAAAATTGACCAGCGGGGCGGATTTGTTCCCATTCAACCTGATATCATTGATCCATTCATATCTGTGGATGGCACCCTTGTGATCCTGCCACTCCAAAAGGTTAACCTGATCCAGATCCTCTTTTTCCATGAGTTGATCGAATAAAACCTTATGGCTGCTGGGCTTTGCTATCAGAATATATGACATTTTGTTTTGATTGAGAGCCTCAATAAACGGCTGCCTTGAATACAGATCATCAGCTGTAATCACGATCTCCAGTTTTGGATGCTCTTGTCGAATCCGGTTTAAAAACCGTTTGCCGGCGTTGATCTCGCAATCCTGTTTTTTTGAACCATCACTGTTTTTGATTGGTTCCGGTGCCAACGGGACCACCTGTTTTTTTTCTGGATGTACAATAGACGCGCCCAGAACTTTATGGGAATAATTAATGGTTCCATTTTTATAAACCTTTGTTAAACATGAGGGGCAGTTGATGGTTTCTGAACTGAAATACTGTGTACCATCAAGGGGCAGGAGATACCCCTCATCCAGAAATTGAAAAGGGTGCAACTGATTTCCCCGCTGCAGCAGTCGGAAAAAATCGTTGAAAATTGGAAGCAGCTTTTGAGAAGGTATGGCATCAATGATGTCTCTTAATTGGTTGTCTTTGGGAACAGTTTCAACCTGAAACAACGTCTGCAGATTATTCATTTGCGTCTGTTCCTGCAGACGTCTTTGGAATTCGAGCATTGAAGCATCTTGAAAATACATCATGGCAAGGGCGCTCAGACAGGCATCATGCATGGAATGCTTGAGTTTTCCAACCTGCCGCGTCTCAATCTCAGCCATTTCATTGACCCGGGCTGAGACCGTCTTTCTAAGGTTTGAAAAACCAAGTTTTGTTCCAGTATTCAAGCTGATAGCTCCCAAGTATTATGCATTTGGATAAAGCTATCATAAAATGACAAAAATGTATAGTTTATATCTTCAATTATTTTAAATATTTATAAAATATTTAAGTTTCCCTTCAAGTAGATTACGGTTTTGTGATGCATCAGGCAATGCCAGGGAGATTGGAAAAAATATTACGAAGTAAAAAAAAAAATATTTGATGCATGAAAAGCCGATTTTACAGTATTCTTCTGTTCACCGAATTGCTGCATTTTCCGGATTTCCCCGGGCGAGAGGGCCGCGCTTTCTTCCGACATCCGGACGGCCCGTTCCCCGGAAAGCGCTTCAGCCTTTTGCCGCAAATCCGCGGGATCCATGGGGCGCTTCTCCTGGTTTGTCATAGGTTGCCTCCGTTATTTTCAGATGTCAAAGTCTTGTTTATTCCGGAATCCGTCCCCTCCCGGCCGGGCAGGGGCTGAACGTCAATCGCGGTGACAGAGTGCTCCGGCGGTATGCCGGTCTTTGTTTTCCCCGGGTGTGATCCGGCCGGTTTGGTCAGTTCTTTTTTTTCTTTTTCATGCCAAACGCCCCAATGGAACATTGTTATGCGTTCATTGATGATAACGTATCCTTGCCTTCCTGGTATCATGGTGTCAATCATGGCGAACTAATAATCATGAAAGTCCTTTTCGTTTGTCTAATTAAAAAAATTAAAAATAAATAAAATTCAATGTAATTGCAACTACCATGAACTTAACCAAAACTCAACCATTCTTGTTTTTCATAAGATAATACGTCCCGGTTCAGTGAATGGCAACCACATATAAAGGTGTCGGTCCAAATATCAAAATTTAACGCAATAACGTATTAAAACTTGCTAGTGGGATGGCGGGCTTAATGTGCTGGCTTCATGGACAGCCATTTCTGAAATTCTCTAAACAGATTTCAGGTGGTCATGATCATAAAATAAAGGATTGCTTGTTGTCAATTGAATATTATTGTATAATAAAGTAAAACAAAATAAATAAGGAGGAACCTGATATGGCACGACTGGATACCATGCCCGAACCCATGCGCTCTCACCTGGCGGATCTGCCCTGCCCAACTTTCGACACCCGGCCCTGGGTGTCCGGACCACCCCTTTCCCGGCGCAGGGTTGCCATTATTTCAACCGCAGGCGTGCACCGCCGGGATGACCGTCCTTTTGAAGGCATGTCAGGAGACTTCAGGGTAATCTCCCGCACCTGTACAGCCAAAGACCTGGTGATGACCCATGTTTCTACCAATTTCGACCGCACCGGTTTCCAGCAGGACTGGAATGTGGTGTTTCCTTTGGACCGGCTGCGTGAGCTGGCTTATGACAGCACCATCGGGTCTGTGGCAGACTTTCATTATTCCTTCATGGGTGCTGCAGATCCGGCGGTCATGGAAACTGCGGCAGAAAAGCTGGCCGGACTGCTCACAGGCGACAAGGTGGATGCAGCACTGCTGGTGCCGGTCTGACCTTTCTGCACCCGCGCCGTGGGCGCGCTGGCACATTACCTGGAAACCAGGGGCATCCCCACCACACAGATCAGCCTGATCAAAGAACATACCCAGACCATCCAGCCCCCCAGGGCCCTGTGGGTGCCTTTTGCCCTGGGACGGCCCCTGGGACTGCCCGGTGATCCCGATTTTCAGCGCCAGGTAATCCAGGCGGCCCTGGCACTTCTGGAAGCGCCAAAAGGCCCGGTTCTGGTAGATTTCCCCCATGATGTTCCCCAAAAAACAGACCAGACCCGGGATTCTCTTGACCTGCCGGCCTGTCCGGTCAGCTTTGCCGGTCCGGTAACCCATAAAAGCGAAACCGAAAAACTGCTGGCCGCCTTTGAACAGGAACTGTCAGAATTTCGGTCCTGGTATGATATCGGCCTTGAAAAGCGCGGGTATTCATCAGTGGGCTATTTTTCTCCGAACGTAGTACAGACTGTGTTTACCGATTTTCTGTCCGACACCCCCCTGACCCTGGAAAAAACCATGTCTTCTCCTGCTTTGGCCCTGCGGCTGGCAGCCCAGGATCTCAAGGCAGTATATTTTGAGTCTGTGATGTTCCGGCCGGATATGGTATTACCGGATGATGCTGCCTTTAGCCACTGGTTCTGGCAGAAGACCGCTGCCGGTGCCTTACTCAGGGCGGTGAAGGAAAAATGCAGTGCTTCAGATGACAAGGTCCTGAAAATGACAGGCGAGATGCTGCTAGTGCCGCTGGACCAGGCATCATGATACGCACCATGCAGGATGAGCAGGCGGTGCACGGTAACAGGGAGCATGTATGGAAAATCTGTTGAATGTCCGGCAGGCGGCTGAACTGCTCAATGTTTCTGAAATGACGGTGCGCAGATGGACCAATGCGGGCCTGCTGTCCTGTTTTCGCATTGGGAAAAAGCGGGAAAGACGGTTTAATCCATCTGATATCCAGCAGTTTATTGAAGGTAAAATCACCTCCTTCCAGAAAGAAAAAAAATCTCCTGGTACTTCTGCCCATCGGGTGGCACTGGGCTTCGGCGGTCTGGATGTGCCGGACGGCACCCACATGGCTCATCTGTATGCGGATGTATCCGAATCCCTGGGAGTCCAGGCCTTTTTTGTGCGCCAGGGAATTGAAAACAATGAAACCGTCATGGTGGTATCCCCGCAGGATCGCAGAGAAAAGCTGCTTTTAGCCATGGAACAGGATGGCCTGGATGTGGCAGAACTGGTTCGTGAAAATCGGTTGATCCACGGCAGCGGCAAACAGACCCTTGTGCAGATGACGGAATATATTTCCAAAGCAGCGGCATCGGCACAAGGAAGATTCCGGCTCATCGGTGACATGTCATGGACCTTGCAAAAAAAATGGTCTGAAGAAAATATCAGAACCCTTGAAGAAATCACCAACACCCGTCTGTGTCCGGGCAGCCTGTTTTTGTGCCAGTACAGCCTTGCGGAATTTTTCGGTACCCAGATCATGATGGCTTTGGAAACACATGCCTGTGCTCTTTATAAAGGAAAATTGAAGAAAAACATGTTATAGAAAGAGGATGCCGGCCGGTGCGGGGATTTTGTGTAAGGCATGCCCATCTGTTACGACAAAGCAGCCAATCAAGTTGATATGTTCAGACAAAGGAGTTTGCAAAATGAAAACACGCCTCTCCAGATGGATAATGGCGGCAGCAATTATCGGCATTGTCGTGCTTTTTTTCGCACTGGATCTGAACCGGTTTTTATCCCTGGAATATATCACGTCCCAGCAGGAAATGCTGATGGCCTATTACCGGGAAAATACAGCGGCAGCCATTGCCATCTACATGGTGATTTATATTTTTGTGACCGCACTTTCCCTGCCCGGGGCTGCGGTCATGACCCTGGCAGGCGGTGCGCTATTCGGCCTTTTTACCGGCACGGTGATAGTCTCTTTTGCCAGCACCATCGGTGCTACTCTGGCTTTTCTTGTTTCCCGGTTTCTGCTGCAGAACTGGGTGCAGACCCGGTTCAAAGACAAACTGCAGGCCATCAACAAAGGCATTGAAACCGAAGGGGCTTTTTATCTGTTCACCCTGCGGCTGGTGCCGGTGTTTCCCTTTTTCATAATTAATCTGGTGATGGGCCTGACCCCCATAAAAACCATCCGGTTTTACCTGGTCAGCCAGATCGGCATGCTGCCGGGGACCCTGGTATATGTAAACGCCGGCACACAACTGGCGCAGATAGATTCTTTAAAGGGGATTTTATCTCCGGACCTGCTTTTGTCATTTGTTCTGCTGGGGAGTTTTCCCCTTCTGGCCAAAAAAGCAGTATCTTTAATCAAAAAGAAAAAAGGAAAGATCCATGGGTAATTATGACTACGACATCGGGATCATCGGCGGGGGAGCTGCCGGCCTGACAACCGCCTCAGGTGCGGCACAGCTGGGCGCAAAAGTGATTTTGATCGAGCAGGAGGACAAGCTGGGAGGGGACTGCCTCCACTATGGGTGTGTGCCCAGCAAGACCCTGATTAAATCAGCCCATGTATACCATCAGATGAAGCATGCGCCGGCATTCGGACTGCCGCAGGTGGATCTGCCGCAGGTGGATTTCGGGCAGGTGGCGGACCGTATCAGATCGGTGGTGGATACCATTCAGAAGCATGATTCAGAAGAGCGGTTCTGCAGCCTGGGGGCCAAAGCGGTATTCGGGCAGCCTCGGTTTGTGGATGAACATGCAGTGACCCTGAAGGGCAAAACCATCTCTGCAGGCAAATGGGTCATTGCTACAGGGTCGTCTCCGGTGGTGCCCCCCATTCCCGGTCTGGCTGACACCCCGCACCTGACCAACAAGGAAGTTTTTTACATGGATGCCTTACCCGGATCCATGATCATACTGGGGGCCGGTCCCATCGGCATTGAAATGGCCCAGGCCTTTAACCGGTTCGGCACAAAGGTGACCGTTATTGATCGGAACCCCCGGATTCTGGGAAAAGAGGACAAAGATATGGCCGATGGTGTCATGCAGGTGTTGGCTGCTGAAGGGGTGCGGTTTGTGCTGGAGGCATCCATAGAGCAGGTAGAGGATCTGCCGGATGCCCGGCAGGTGACGGTTACGGATACCGCCGGTGACACACACTGGGTAAAAGCAGATGCCATACTGGTGGGCATGGGCAGATCCGCCAATACAAAAGGCCTGGGCCTGTCCGGCATCGGCATCGCAGTGGAGCGGACCGGCATCCAGGTTGACAGCCGGCTGCGTACCAGCCATAAACACATCTATGCAGCAGGGGATGTGAACGGTGGATACCAGTTCACCCATGCAGCAGGATATGAAGGGGGAATTGTGATCAGCAATGCCGTGTTCCACCTTCCCAGGAAGGTCAATTACACCTGGCTGCCGTGGGTTACCTATACCGACCCGGAACTGGCCAGTATCGGCATGAATGAAACCGCGGCAAAAAAAGCCGGAATAAATTACCAGCTGTTCACAGAATCTTTTCAGGACAATGACCGGGCCCTGGCGGAAAAAGAAACAGATGGCAAAATCAAACTGCTGCTGGATGAAAAGGAAAAACCCATCGGGGTGCAGATCCTGGGGCCCGGCGCCGGAAACCTGATCAGTGAGTGGGTGGCCGCCTTCAATGGCAAGGTGAAATTGTCCACCATTGCCGCTGCCATCCATCCCTATCCCACCATAGGTGAAATCAACAAGCGGGTGGCCGGCAACTATCTGTCCCCCAAAATATTTTCTCCTGCCATTCAAAAAGGGCTTAAATTCTTTTTCAACCTCAAGGGAAGGGCGTGCCATCCGGACCAATAATCCGGGAGGCAAAAAACTTATGAAACCCATAACCACCATCGATTTTTTGAAATCTTACGGCAAATACTGACAACAGATTGAAATTAAACAATTTTTGATATGGTACAGATCGTGCTGCTCTACTTAAACCACTTACATCGTCCAGCCATCAAAAAGAAAAATCATGCTCACATGAAGTGAAAAGATCTTTGGAATCGCCGCAATGGCATGCCTATGCGATCGAAATCACAGACTACCAATAATTTTGGGAGGCCGATACCTCGAAATCGTCCCCCCCTTCGACACATCCTGGCGAGATGCTTTTCGAAGAATTCGTCAAGCCGCTTGGTTTTACATAAGCAGAATTCGCTCGTCATTTAGATCTTTGAGACATCCGGAACCATGATCCGACGTAATAGGTGTCTGATTATATTCTTGAATTGGTTGGTGATGAGACAACCTACCGGATTCCGGTTTTTGATGAATGATATTGATTTTTATCTTGACTAAAGTTGAACCCTCCTGATACAAACATAACATATTGTTCTTGTATCAGGCGTAAAGTAATATTTCGGATTTTGGAGGATTGTCTATGGTTAGGTTAATAAAAGCAAGCTCTTATCCTTCAAATTGACAGCCGGAGAAATGCGGAATAAAATTAAACATGAGGCTTTATATTAAACTGGATAACCAAACAGTAAGCTTTTAAAAGGAGAAAACCATGAAATTTTCAAGGATCGTGATCACTGCCGTAGCTTTTGTTCTGCTTCTTTCTTTCTCTGCCCATGCCGAGAAAGTGCGCTGGAAACTTGCAATGACTTGGGGCCCGACACTCTCCCCTTTTACCGACGCCGTTGAAGGCATGGCCGAAATGGTGAATGAGATGAGCGGCGGCGAGTTTGTTATCCGTATTGATGCAGCAAACAAGCACAAATCACCTTTCGGGGTTCTTGACATGGTTAAACTCGGACAGTACGACATGGCTCACTCGGCGTCATACTACTGGAAAGGGAAAGATATAGCACTTCTTCCTCTTACGACAATGCCTTTCGGAATGACTGCCCCTGAGCAGTATGCGTGGTTCTACCATGGCGGCGGAATGGAGCTTATGCAGGAAGCCTATGCGCCTCACAACGTTTACTCTTTTCCGGGCGGAAACACAGGAAACCAGATGGGCGGATGGTTCAGAAAAGAGATAAACTCACTCGACGACCTTAAAGGACTTAAGATGAGAATTCCCGGATTTGCCGGTGAGGTGCTCTCTGAGCTCGGGCTTGCTGTAACAAACATTGCTCCGGGCGAGCTTTACACATCACTTGAAAGAGGAACAATAGACGCTCTTGAGTGGGTTGGTCCGGGAATGGACATTAAGATGGGATTTCATAAAATTGCACCATACTACTACACAGGCTGGCACGAGCCCGCTACCGAGCTTCAGTTTATTGTTAACAAGAAGGAATACGATAAGCTTTCAGATAAAAACAGGGCCATTCTTACCAATGCGATGAAGCTCGCATCCTATAACATGTATATCAAAAATTATCATATGAGTGCGGATGCCTGGTCTAAGATCAGCACCGAATATCCTCATATAAAGATAATGACTTTTCCCGATACGGTTATTGCCGCAATGAAGGAATCAAACGAAAAACTTCTTGCAGAAAAGTCAAAGGACAGCCCGATGCTCAAAAAGATCCTTGCATCTCAACACAAGTATCTTGAAAAATCAAGAGAGTGGACAAAGATGTCCGACTATTATTATCTTCAGGACAATATAGAGGAATAAGATCACGGCCCTCTGATATAACACAACAATATGAAAGGGTTAGGCCGGCTGCCACAAGGCAGGCTTAACCCTTTTAAATTTCAAATACTTCCAGAGGAAATTCTTTATGGTGAATAAACTGGAGATCATGTTCAACCGATTTGCCGACATTCTGGGCTATATAACCGCAGTCCTCATGATACTTATGATGATAAACGTTTTTTATGATGTGATAATGCGCTACTTTTTCAGAACCGGAAACATTGCTTTTCAGGAGATGGAGTGGCATCTTTTCAGCGTTGTTTTTCTTGTGGGTATTGCTTATGCGCTGAAGGAGGACGGTCATGTAAGAGTCGATGTTATTTATGACAATCTGAGCGACCGTAAAAAGGCTGTAATAAACATTGCAGGCTCGGTTGTTTTTCTTATACCGTTCTCCCTGCTTATCGCAACGCAGTCCGTTCCGTTTGTTATGGAGGCCTATAACACAGGCGAAATAAGCGGTGATCCGGGCGGGCTTACACACCGCTGGATAATCAAAGCGTTCATTCCTGTATCCTTCGTGCTTTTAATAATAACAACAGCCGGATTCATTATTAAGAACATAAATCTTTACAAAGGGGAAAAAAAATATCTCTCCGATGATACGGAGGCTAACAGATGATCGGGATTGTAATGTTCTTTGTTGCGCTTTTCCTTCTTTTGTTCGGCTTTCCTGTGGCTTTCACATTCGGGGCTGTTTCAGTTATATTCGGCATGCTTGCCGGTTTTTTAAGTGTTCCGTTCGAAGGTGATCTGGTATATTGGCTTTCCGAAGGCTTCAACGAAGGCAAGTTCATGTTCGCATTCATGCCGCACCGCATATGGTCTATTATGAACAACACCATACTCATGGCCATTCCGCTCTTCATATACATGGGCATCGTTCTGCAGAAAACCAAACTCGCAGAAAAGCTTCTGGAATCCATGGGTTTTCTTTTCGGCGAAGTGCGGGGCGGGCTTGCAATTAGTACTGTCCTTGTGGGTGCTCTGCTAGCGGCATCAACCGGCGTTGTGGGTGCAAGTGTTGTTGCAATGGGAGTTATCTCACTGCCTGTTATGATAAAATACAACTACAGGAACGAGCTTTCCACAGGCGCTATCTGTGCTGCGGGAACACTGGGGCAGATAATTCCGCCGTCTATCGTTCTTATTATTCTCGGAGATGTTTTTCAGGTTCCGGTGGGCGACCTTTTCAAGGCTGCTGTGTGGCCAGGTCTTTACCTTGTCGGGGCGTATGTACTATACATTGTATTGTATTCATTTTTTAAAAAAAATGCAGCACCGCCTGTTACCATAGAAAACGCATCGGAAACGAAAAAAAAGCAGATACTGAATGCACTCATAGCCATTGTTCCTCCACTTGTACTTA